>NZ_AP042436.1:0-420000 GCF_055381745.1 Thermoanaerobacterium calidifontis
GGAACTGATGGAAAACCAGCACCTGCGCCTACATCGATTATTCTTTCATCGCCCTTTATTATTTTACACTTTGATGCGGTTAAGCTGTCTAAAAAGTGCTTAATGATGATTTCCTTTTTTTCTGTAATAGCCGTTAAATTCATTTTCTCATTCCACTCTAAAAGAAGATCAGTGTACTTTAAGAATTGTTCCACATGGAACATATTAAGTTCTACTCCTAAATCATCAGCACCTTTTATAAGCATATCAATGTATTCTCTGTTCATATACCTTATCTCCTTGACTGCAAATAAACTAAGATGACAGAAATATCTGCTGGTGAAACGCCGGAAATCCTGGATGCTTGACCGACAGATGTAGGCATGATGCTTTTTAATTTTTGTCTTGCTTCAATGCTTATTCCTTTTATGTCGTCATAATTTATCCAAGGCGGGATCTTTTTATTTTCCAATGCCTTAAACTTCTCTACTTGCTCCATTTGCTTCTTTATATAACCTTCATACTTTATGTTTATATCGATCTGAAAAGCCACATCGTCTCTAATATTATCCGGCCTACCAATATCAATCGCTTTCGACGAAACATAATCTATCTCAGGCCTCTTTAGTAAATCGTACATGGTTATCCCTGTGACGATAGGTGAACTTCCTTTTGACTTTAAATACTCATTTACATCATGGCTTGGAGTTATCATGGTGCTTTTCAATCTTTCCATCTCTTTTTCGTACTGCGCTTTTTTGCTTAAAAACCTATTGTATCTTTCATCATCGACTAATCCTATCTGCCTTCCCTTCTCAGTTAAGCGAAAGTCGGCATTGTCCTGCCGTAAAATAAGCCTGTATTCCGCCCTTGACGTCAACATTCTGTACGGCTCATTTGTTCCTTTAGTTACAAGATCATCGATCAATACGCCTATATACGCTTCAGATCTATCCAATATAAATGGTTCTCTATTGTAGTGCTTCATAGCGGCATTTATGCCTGCCATAAGTCCTTGTGCAGCAGCTTCCTCATATCCTGACGTACCGTTTACTTGTCCTGCAAAAAATAACCCTGAAATAGTCTTTAACTCCAAAGATTGCTTTAACTGAGTGGGATCTATGCAGTCATATTCGATGGCATATCCCGGCCTCATCACCTTAACATTTTCCAATCCCTTAATCGTCCTTAAAAATTCTATCTGGACATCTTCAGGCATGCTTGATGACATGCCTTGAACATACATTTCATTTGTATCTCTTCCTTCTGGCTCAATAAAAAGCTGATGCCTCAACTTATCGGGAAACTTGACCACCTTATCCTCAATAGATGGGCAATACCTCGGTCCAACGCCTTTAATTTCACCACTGTAAAGAGGAGATCTGTCTATGTTTTTCATTATCACTTCATGCGTCTTTGTGTTTGTGTATGTAAGCCAGCATGGAATTTGCTCAACATTTATCTCATCGTGCATGTATGAAAAAGGCGTTATCTTATCGTCACCAGGCTGAATCTCCATCGCATCAAAATTTATAGATTTTTTGTCAACTCTTGCCGGCGTACCTGTCTTAAACCTCATCAATCTTATGTTAAGCCTTTCAAAGCACTTAGAAAGCTCATTAGCTGGAAACAATCCATTAGGCCCACCGCTGTAGCTTACATCACCGATGATTATCCTACCTCTTAAGTATGTGCCAGTCGTAACAATACAAGACTTACAAAGATACCTTGCGCCTGTCTTTGTAATAACGCTTTTAACTTGTCCATCCTCCACTTCTATATCTACAACTTCTGCCTGTTTTATGTCTAAATTCTCCTGCTTCTCCAGCGTATACTTCATATTAAATTGATACCTTTTTTTATCAGATTGTGCCCTTAAAGCCCTTACAGCAGGACCTTTGCTGGTATTTAATGTCCTCTCCTGTATCAATGTCAAATCGGTATTTATGGCCATCTGCCCACCAAGCGCATCAATCTCCCTCACAAGGTTAGTCTTAGCCGGTCCACCTATAGCAGGATTACACGGCATCAAAGCAATAGAATCTAAATTTATAGCAAAAGCGACTGTCTTTAGGCCAAGTCTTGCGGTAGCTAAAGCTGCTTCACATCCAGCATGGCCTAAACCTATTACAGCTACATCATATGAACCTGCATCGTATACCATCCTTACACCTACTTTCCAACACAAAATCTCT
The DNA here is from genome assembly GCF_055381745.1 of Thermoanaerobacterium calidifontis. NCBI lineage: Bacteria > Bacillati > Bacillota > Clostridia > Thermoanaerobacterales > Thermoanaerobacteraceae > Thermoanaerobacterium > Thermoanaerobacterium calidifontis. The sequence goes on from NZ_AP042436.1 coordinate 2,175, forward strand.
CAAATATTTCATTTATCAAATCCTCATTTGCAGTTTCACCAGTTATCAAACCTAAATGATCTATTGCAGCATTTAAGTCAATCGATACAAAATCTTCCGTCAGACCACTTTCTATCGTCTTAAGGCACGACACCAAATTTTCTTTCGCTTTAATTAAGGCCTCTTTGTGTCTCATGTTTGTCAACAAAAACTCGTCGTGGGATAAACCATCAACCATAACCATATTGTATACAGTATTTTCTAATGTTTCTAACCCCTCTTTTGTGACAGATGACAGTCTCACATATCTTCCACCTGATAACTTATCAACTTCATGGATGTCAATTGCAGAAGGCAAATCGATCTTATTTAAAATGTACAAGACTTTCTTATTTTCAATCAGCTTAAGTATCTCATAGTCATCTTTCTCCAAAGGCCGTGAACCATCAAAAACGAACATTATCAAATCAGCCTTATCTATAGCTTCTCTGCTTCTTTCGACACCGATTTTCTCCACGATCTCATCAGTCTGCCTTATGCCTGCTGTATCTATGAGGTTTATAGGTATGCCTTTTATGCTTAAATGTTCTTCGATGATGTCTCGTGTTGTGCCTGGTATATCTGTCACAATTGCTCTGTTTTCATTTAACAATGCGTTTAGAAGCGATGATTTGCCTACATTAGGTTTCCCAATTATTGCTGTGTTAAGCCCTTCCCTTATGATTCTGCCTTTTTCAGATGTTTTAAGTATCTCATCAATCTCTCTAATAGAATTGTTAATGCCATCTATAAGTTCACCATCATTAAATAACTCCACGTCTTCTTCAGGAAAATCCATGAGTGCAAATATATGTGCAATAAGCGCTACAAGATCATTTTTTATCTTTGTGATCTTTTCTTTGACACTTCCTTTAAGCTGCATCAAGGCGTATTTATTAGATAGATCTGTCTTAGATCTAATTATGTCTATGACGGCTTCCGCCTGTGATATATCCAATCTTCCATTCAAAAAAGCCCTCTTTGTAAATTCACCAGGTTCGGCAAGCCTTGCGCCATTTCTGAGTACAAGCTCTAAAATTCTTTTAGCGGGAATATAACCGCCATGACAATTTATCTCTACCACATCTTCTTTAGTATAAGTATGAGGACTTCTCATGACATTTACCAAAACTTCATCGTATATCTCGTCATTTTCCATATCGCAAATAAAACCGTAATGAACCGTATGACTCTTAACATTTTTCAAATCCACGTTTCGCTTTGACTTAAAAATACCGGAAACTATTTTTATTGCATTACTGCCACTTATCCTTATGATGGAAATACCACCTTCACCTATCGGAGTCGAAATTGCAGCAATTGTATCATCTATCACATTAACCACCAAACTTTCAAATCTTCAGTATGATAATATAACACCAAATATTATTTTACAATAAGATAAAAGAAAAAATACCCTTTTGGGTATCCGCTACTTTAAAGATATCGTCACTCTCCTATTTGGTTCATCGCCTTCGCTAAATGTCTCTATATCAGGATCATCTTGCAAAGCCAAATGAATTATTCTCCTCTCGTTGGCATTCATAGGCTCTAATGTGATGCTTCTATGTTCCTGCTTTACCTTCCTGGCAATTTTATTTGCCAAATTTATGAGTACCTTCTCTCTTTTTTCGCGATAATTTTCCGCATCCAATAGAACTCTCTTGTGCACGCCTTCTATATTATTTTTATTGGCCACTAAAGATACAAGGTACTGCAGTGAATCTAATGTCTCTCCTCTGTACCCTATCAGCAGACCAACGCCTTTTCCCTTTAAATTTACCAATATCGTATTATCTTTTTCGCCAATGTCGTAAGCGACATCTATGCCCATAAAACTTATCAATCCGTCTAAAAACCTTTTAATGTTTTCCTTGAAGACATCTTTGACTATTATCTTCACTATTGCCTGTTTGCCCAATAAACCCAGAAATCCTTTACTGCCTTCGTCTATTACTTCTACGTCCACCAAATCCCTCGTTATACCTAACTCTGAAAGTCCAGCATTTAAAGCTTCATCAACCGTCTTTCCTGTTTTTATTATTTCCCTCATTTGAAGACTCTCCCTTCATTGGTTCGGTAGGTCTTAAAAATATGTACTGCTGCACAATCTGAAAGATATTGCTGGTAACCCAGTATATTCCTACACCAGCAGGCAGTGAAACAGTTATCCATATCATAAAAGCAGACATTATAAGATTCATCGACTTCTGATTGTTGTCTGTCTGTATCATCGCAGAGGAAATATAAGTAGTAACACCCGACAATATTGGCAATATAAAATAAGGATCTCTTGCTGCTAAACTCTTAAGCCATAAAAATGAAGCCGTGCTAAACGCAGGATAGCTTCTAAGCATAGCAAAAAGCGGCCAAAGTATTATAAGAGGAAGAAGCATCGGCAGACAACCGCTCATAGGATTTACATTCTTTTCTTTATATAACTTCATCATCTCTTCATTCATCTTTTGGGGATCTTTAGCGTACTTTTTCTTGAGTTCTTCAACTAAAGGGCTAACTTCTTTCATCTTTCTCATTGTCCCCATCTGCTGGACATAAAAAGGCAAAAGGACAACCCTTATGAGAATCGTAAATATGATTATGGCTACACCATAATTTCCAACAAAATCGTATATAAATTTCAATAATTGGCCAAGGTACATACCAATTGATGCCATTTTAAACCTCCTAGCTATTTTACAGGATCGTATCCACCTGGATTAAAGGGATTACACCTTAATATCCTCCACAAAGCCATAATTCCACCTTTCAAAATGCCATACTTCATGATGGCATCGATAGCGTATTGAGAACAAGTCGGATAAAACCTACAGGATTTTGGCTTCATTGGAGATATGAATTTTTGGTAAAACTTTATTAAATATATGAAAATGTATTTCATTTATCCTTCACCATATAAAGAGAAGATTTCTTAAGAAGCCTTCTCATAGCATTTCCTAACGTATAAAAATCTGACTCTACAATTTTATTTCTGGCAATAAAAATAATGTCGTATCCTTTTTTTAAATCACCATCTAACAACCTGAAATTTTCATATAATAACCTCTTATAGCGATTTCTAACTACACTTTTACCTATTTTTTTACTGATAGAAAATCCGACTCTATTGACATCCAAACCATTCTCTAAAAAATACATGACAATGTATTGATTAGAAACAGATTTCCCATGACTATAAACATTCTTAAAGTCTCTACTGCGTTTTATCTTCATCATATCATAAATTTATAAACCTCCGATTGCAAAAAAGGCCCATTAAGGCCTTCCTTATGCTGTCAACCTATGTCTACCTTTTCTCCTTCTTCTTCTTAAAACATCACGACCATCTTTCGTAGACATCCTTTTTCTAAATCCATGTTCCTTTTTTCTATGCCTTACTTTTGGCTGATGTGTACGTAACACTACTACACCTCCTAAAACCATAAAAATGCTAATAAGATTATATCGTTTATTTATTTGCATGTCAATAAATTAATCCACTAATGTTATTAACACCCTAGTTTTGCAGCAAAATTTTATGTAGCGTAACCCGGAACCAGCAATTTTACTAATGATTCCGGGTAAAAAATTTTTTAAATTTTTGTCATATTTTGGTTGCGGATTATTATGGATTGTGGTATAATATAGTTATATTGAATTTTGTTGGGGGAGTTTAATGTGTATTTAAAGAAAAGCAAACGTAGTTCCGGAAGAATATACTTATCTATTGCAGATGGATATCGCGATAAAGAAAGAGGGCATACAAGGACTGTTACTATTGAATCCCTTGGATACCTCGATGAACTTCAAAAACAATACGATGATCCTATCGCTTTTTTTGAACAAAAGGTTAAAGAATTGAATGAACAAAAAGCTATGAAAAAAGCTCCAATTAACCTTAGTTTTTCTCCTGATGAAAGACTTTTAATTAATACGAATAATCGTAAAAACTTTGGCTATGCTGCATTTAGTAAAGTTTATCACGAGCTTGAATTGGATAAGTTTTTAAAAAACAGGCAACGTCATTCAAAAGAAGAGTATGATGCTAATGCTATTATGAAGCTTCTCGTATTTTCACGCTTATTGTATCCTGCTTCAAAGAAAAAGACTTATGAGAATAGAGATATATTCTTTGAGAAATTCGATTTTTCTTTGGATGATATCTACAGGTGTTTATCTTTTTTCAACAAGCATAGTGATGCTTTGCAACTTTGGATTCATGAGCACATTAAATCTTTATATGAACGAAATACTAATCTGGTTTATTATGATGTTACTAACTATTATTTTGAAATTGATGAACAAGATGAATTGCGCAGAAAAGGCGTTTCTAAAGAACACAGGCCAGATCCAATTGTGCAGATGGGACTATTTATGGACACCAATGGTATACCTATTACATATAAACTTTTTCCTGGCAATGCTTTAGATAAAACTACCCTTATGCCTATGTTAAGGAAAATACAACATGATTATTCTTTAGGAAGAATTATAGTTGTTGCTGATAAAGGTATCATTACTGGCGATAACATTTGGTATACTTTATCTGCGGGTAATGGTTATGTATTTAGCTATTCTGTTCGTTGTGCTGATAAGGAATTTAAGAAATATGTCCTTGATGAAAATGGATATACATACATAGGAGATAGCTTCAAGATAAAATCCAGACTTTATCCAAGAGAAATATTAGTAACCACCACTAAAGGCAAAAAAATGAAAAAGGTAGTTGATGAAAAACAGGTTATTTTCTATAGTGAAGAGTATGCCTTAAAAGCAAAATATGAACGAGCTGCTACAATAGAGAAAGCAAAAGACCTAATTAAAAATCCAGCAAAATACAATAGAGCTACATCTTATGGTGCTTCAAAATATGTAAAGAATCTCATTTTTGATGAAGAAACTGGTGAAATATTAGAAAGTGCTCGTCAGCATTTAACATTTGATGAAGAAAAGCTAAAAGAAGAAGAAAGATTTGATGGATACTATGCAATAGTTACAAGCGAATACAAAGAATCTGATGATAAAATTATTGAGATGTACCGTGGCCTTTGGAAAATAGAAGAATCATTTAAAATAACTAAAAGTGATATAGAAAGCAGACCGGTGTATTTATCACTAAAAGAGCATATTGATGCTCATTTCCTGATATGCTTTATATCACTTGTAATTGTAAGGATACTTGAAAATAGATTAAATGGGAAATATTCTGTTTCAGCTATACTTGAAAGTTTAGCAAAGTCATCCTGCAGTTACATACAAGAAAATTATTATCTATTTGATTTTAATAATGATGTTCTTGAAGATATAGGTAAAGAATTAGGTATTGATTTTGGGAAAAAGATTATGACATTAGGAGAGATTAAAAAAATTTTAGGTAAAGTAAAAAAATGACATTTCCACTACAACTTTTAGACAAAAACAGAAAGCCCGAAAGCCTTCATTTTAAAGGGCTTATGGGCTTTTTTTATCCTTTTTTGCTGCAAAAGTCAGGATTTATTTGCATGTCAATAAATTAATCCGCTAATGTTATTAACATATTAAAAAGTTTTATTCAGCGACTGTTAATAATTTTTATTTTTTTATTGATAATGTGTTAATATTTTGGTATTATATAATCGAAGTTGTTAATAAGTTTTAAAATTTATCAATACGCACGTTTAGTTATTCACAGGTTGTGCATAAATCTGTGAATAACTTGTTATTATTTTAGTTTATTTTTTATACATTGATTTTATAATTAGGTTTTTTAGCCTTTTTCAATATATTTTTATCAAGTAAAAATTTATCAACAACATTTTTATATCTTTTAAAACAATGTTACATTGTTGATATTTTTTTGCCTTTTTAACAAAATTTATTAACAACTTGCCGATATAAACACATGGAAATTATTTTTTATTAACAGCTTGTTTATATTTGTAGGAGGTCACAAAATGTATGACGATTGTTACTCACTCTGGGATGCAATATTTGAAAAATTAAAAAGCGAATTAACATCCACCAGCTATACCACATGGCTTGTCCATTTAAAGCCTGTAGCACTATTAGATGACATACTTGTGCTATCAGCAGTAAATGTATTTACAAAAAATATCATAAATGGAAGGTATTTAAATGTAATCTACGATGCAGCAAAATCGATAACAAACAAAAACATAGAAATAAAAATAGTATCAGAAGACGAAGAAGAATACAAAAAAATAAAAGAAACCGTTCAATTTAAAAGTGAAAAAGACAAATCTGTTTCTAACATGTTAAATCCAAAGTACACATTCGATACATTCGTTGTAGGAAACAGCAATAAATTGGCACACGCTGCATGTTTGGCCGTAGCACAATCACCCGCAAGGGCGTACAATCCTCTTTTTATATATGGCGGTGTTGGCCTTGGCAAAACCCATTTAATGCACGCTATAGGTCATTTTGTGCTGGAACACAACAGCAATACAAAGATAATGTACGTTACATCAGAGACATTTACAAACGAGCTGGTTAACTCTATAAAAGACGACAAAAACGAAGAATTCAGAAATAAATACAGAAGCATAGACATCCTTTTAATAGACGACATACAATTTATAGCAAAAAAAGAAAGGACACAGGAAGAATTTTTCCATACATTCAACACACTGTACGAAGCAAATAAGCAGATAATAGTTTCCAGCGATAGACCTCCTAAAGAGATACCAACGCTGGAAGACAGGCTTAGATCACGGTTTGAATGGGGCCTTATAGCAGACATACAGCCACCAGATTTCGAGACCAGGATAGCAATCTTAAAGAAAAAAGCGCAAAACGAAAACTTAAATATACCTGACGATGTGCTTATATATATTGCAGAAAAAATACCTTCAAATATAAGAGAATTAGAAGGCGCTTTAATAAGAATCGTGGCTTTTTCTTCTCTTACAAAGGCAAACATAGACCTTGATCTCGCAAAAGATGCCTTAAAGGACATAATATCCAACAAAGTCAGAAAAGTAACAGTTAAGCTTATACAAGAAGAGGTATGCAAATACTACAACATAAAATACGAAGATTTTATATCAAAAAAGAGGACTAAGACGATAGCTTTTCCAAGACAAATTGCCATGTACTTAGCCCGGGAAATGACAGACTTGTCATTGCCTAAAATAGGCGAAGAATTTGGAAAAGATCACACTACAGTTATACATGCCTACGACAAAATCTCAAACGACATAAAAGAAGACGAATCTTTAAATAAACAAATTGAGGAACTTAAAAAGCGAATAAAAGGTTTTTAACATATACACATTGATAAACTGTTGATAACATCGATTTTTTAGAGCTTGTTGATATTGTAGATATATTTTTAAAAATTTTAATAAGTTATCAACAACATAAAAACAAGGTTTTATGCTGATTAAAAAAGTTTTTAACATATTAACAAGCTCTATTATTACTACTACTATTATTTAATTATATTCTTATTTTTTTTAAATATACCTAAAAGGAGAGAAATTTCTATGAAATTTTCTTGCGATAAAATTTCATTATCAAATGCAGTGAACAAGGTTATAAAAGGGGTAACCCCCCGTACCACCCTCCCTATACTGCAAGGCATACTTTTAAAATCAGAAGGCGATAAGATATTAATGTACACAACTGATATGGAAATTGGAATTCAATGCAGTGTTGATGCATTTATCATTGAAAAGGGAAGTATAGTCGTATCATCTAAGGTTTTCTCAGACCTTGTAAGGAAGCTTCCAGATGATACAGTTTTTTTTGAGTCTGACGAAAACAACACAGTAAATATAAGGTGTGGTTTATCTGAATTTTCTATATCAGGAAATTCATCAGAAGAATTCCCTGATATACCAGATGTGATAAAAGATGTAAGTTTCACTTTAAAACAGAAAGTCTTAAAAGAAATGATAAAGATGACTTCATTTAGCGTCGCTCAAGATATGACGAGGCCGATTTTGACGGGTATACTTATGGAGGTAAGCAGAAATGCGATAAATATGGTAGCACTTGATGGATACCGTATGGCTATAAAAAAACACGTTTCAGAAGATCCTCTATCAAATAATATGGATGATTTCAGCGTTGTCATACCAGGTACTACTGCTAACGAGCTTTTAAGGATTATGGAAGACAATGATGATGACGTATCAATATCTTTTACAGGTAATCAAATTTTGTTGGAATTTGACGGTACAAAAGTTATATCAAAACTTTTAGATGGGAATTATATGAATTATAAGGCAGTAATACCTAAGGATTTTAAGTCTGTAGTTATCATAGATAAAGATGATTTGGTAGATGCTATAGACAGGGCGTCATTGCTGGCTTCAAACAAAAGCAATCTAATTAAATTTACTTTTAATGAAAGAGAACTTGTGATATCATCAAATTCTGAAAAAGGAAAGATGTCGGAAAGACTTAATATAGAGATTGAAGGCAATCTTATTGAGATAGCTTTTAACTCCAGGTACCTTTTGGAGGCACTTAGAGTCATCGATTCTGAAAAAATAAAGATGAGCATGATAAACAGCATAAATCCTATGATAATAACGCCGATAGAAGATGATGATTACTTGTACATGGTATTGCCTGTAAAATTAAATGATTAGTCGAAAGGGTTTGGTATGATGGAAGAAGTAAAGATAAGCACTGAATACATTACGCTTGATCAATTTTTAAAGTACGTAGGCATAGCAGAAACTGGCGGTAAAGGTAAACAGATGATATTGGATGGCCTTGTAAGAGTAAATGGAAATATTGAGCTTAAAAGAGGGAAAAAATTGCGCAAAGGTGATACAGTGGTTGTAAATGAGAAACAGTTTGTAATTAAATAAAGTACAGTTTTGCTGTACGAAAGGAAAAGGAATGAATGTATCTAAAAGAGCTTATTGTTGACAATTTTAAGAATTTAAAGCATCAAAAGGTTACATTTTCTGCTGGTATAAATGTAATATACGGTTCAAATGCACAAGGAAAAAGCAATCTTTTAGAGTGCATAAGGTTGTTAAGCATCGGAAAATCCTTTAGAAATAGCAAAAATAGGGATATGGTGTGTTTTGATGGGGATTATTATTATATAAAAGGTGTTTTCGACGTAGATGGTGAAGAAGTGACAGTTGAGACAGGGTATAAGTTAAATCAAAACAGATTTTTTAAGGTAAATAACAATAAGATAAAGAATATTTCGGAGTTAATCGGCATTATACTTACTACGATTTTTTCTCCAGATGACCTAAATATTGTAAAAGGCAGCCCTTCATCAAGAAGGCGATACATCGATGCATCTATTTCAATGATGAAGAGAAACTACCTTTACGACATAATACAATACAACAAAGTTTTAGCAAACAGAAACAAGATTTTAAAGGATGTAAAATTTAAAAAAGAAAGTGCAAGGCTTTTGGACATTATGGATGAGCAGCTTTCATTTTTTGGCTCAAAGATTATCATGTACAGAAGGCAGTACATCAATAATCTTGATTTAATAGTAAAAAAGATTGTTCAAGATATTTCATGTGAAAAAGTTGATCTGATATATTGGAATAATGTTACAGACAAAATTGATGATATTAAGTCTACTAAGGATTTATTTTTAAATAAGTTGATTTCAAACAGGGATGTGGATATAAGGTATGGTGATACGAAGTACGGGCCTCACAGAGATGATGTGAAAATATCGATAAATGGCCACGATTCAAGAATTTTTGCTTCACAAGGTCAGCAGCGGACGATTGCACTGTGTCTTAAATTGGCAGAATACGAAGTAATAAGATCAGAAAATGGTGAAAGTCCTATACTTTTGCTGGATGATGTCATGTCAGAGTTAGATGAAAATAGGAGAAAATATATCTTAAATAAAGTTGAAGGGTGTCAGACTTTTATAACACATACAGAAAAAAAAGATGTAAAAGGCGATAAATACTTTTTGATTTCAAATGGAGTAATAATACCTGATTAAGGAGGAAAATATGTACGTTCATTTAGGTGGGAATGTAGTGGTGCCAGACGATGAAATAATTGCAGTTTTTAATATAGATGTTAAATCGTCAAAAGATACCAGCGAATTTTTAAGGGTTGCTGAAGAAGAAGGATTCATCGTAAAAATATCAGATGACAATATAAAGTCTTTTGTAATAACAGAGAGAAACAAAAAAAGCATAATTTACATATCTCCCATATCGTCCTACACCATCATTAAAAGAGCTTTAAAATACAGCGAATAAAAAATAGAGGTAAAACCTCTATTTTTTTACAAATCTATTTATGATGGCATCTTGTGTTAGATGTTCAAATGAGTCATCTAAAGGCGTTAGATTGCAATTGCCGTATTTTCTTTCCAGAGCTTTTTTTATCAGCATGTCTGTAAACTCTGGATTTTTAGGCAGCACTGGGCCGTGAAGGTATGTTCCAAATGTGTTTTTGTATATTGCGCCTTCCATGCCGTCTTCGCCGTTATTGCCATTTCCATATATGACCTTTCCTAAAGGCTTAACGTTATTTTGCAAAAATGTCTTTCCGGAGTGATTTTCAAATCCTACCATCTTAAATGTCTTGCCATCGATAGATGATTCTATTATTATGTTGTCAATCATCCTTTTATTTCCTGCTACCGTGTATATTTCAAGTGCACCTATGCCAGGCAATTTGTTTCCGTCTGAAGATAAGTAGTACATGCCAAGCAGTTGGTATCCGCCACATATGCTGAGAAGCGTCAATCCATCTTCAATGGCAGACTTTAAATTTTTTGCTCTCTTTAATGTCAGATCATCGCTGACGATTTTCTGCTCCCTGTCAGAGCCACCACCTAAGAACAGTATGTCGATGTCTTTGAAATTTGTATTTGTGTCTACTGTTATGGCCTTTATTTCGGCTTCAATTCCTCTCCACTCACATCTTCTTTTCAGTGTTATTATGTTTCCTCTATCACCGTAAAGATTCAGTAGCTCTGGATACATATGGCCTATTACGAGTTTCATTGTTTTACACCTCTTGATTTTAAGTAATTATTTACTTCGTGCAATGACGTGTAGTTAGGAAGGACAGCTATCAATTCTTCATCTGTTATGGTTGGAATGTAGTCCAGTGCTTCATCTATTGGTTTTATGATTTTTATCTTCTTTTGATCTATTCCGGCGTATTTAAGCCTTAATGCCATATCTTCTGCTCTTAACCCTGATGTCACAACATGGTTTATTTTTGTATGTGATACAAAATTTTCTATGTCTACATCCCAAAGCCAAGATACATCTCTGCCGTCAGCGTAATTGTCGTTTATGGCAACTAATAAGTTTAAAGGTTTGTTGATTTCTCTTAACATGTTTAAAGTGCTGTCAAAGCCTATGGGATTTTTAATGAGGTTTACTATGGTTTTTTTGCCCTTTAAATAAGTCTTTTGAAGTCTACCTGCAATAGGCGTGTAGTTGTTAAGCCCCGCTTGTATATCTGAAAATGAAATTCCTAAAAGTACATTTGCTGCTACAGATGCCATGACGTTATAAACATTGTATGCACCTGTAAGATGGCTTTTTACGTTTATTAACTTGTCTTTGTATTTTAATTTGAATGATATGCCATCTTCTGTAAGTTTTATGTCAAGTGCGCCGAAATCCAATTTTGGCCGTGATTTTCCGCATTTAGGGCAGTAATAGTCGCCAAGCTGACCGTAAAAAACATCCCTGTAGACGTATTTTCCACCGCAAACCGGACAGTATTTCTGTTCAAATGCTGGTGATAGGCTGTAGCCGTAGTTTAACTTGTCTAAGATGCCGTAGTAAAAGACATTTAGATTGAGGTCATCGCCTAAAGAAGCTGTAAAAGGTTCGTCTGCATTTAAAAGAAGCATTGAATCTTTAGGAAGTTTACTTAAAGATTCTTTGACTTTTTTGATTGTCGTGTCTAACTCGCCGTATCTGTCAAGCTGATCTCTAAAAAAATTCGTCACAACGACTACCTTTGGATTGATGTCATTTAAGACAAGAGGCATATTCGCTTCGTCGACTTCAAAAACGCCAGTATCGCAACTTATATTGCCAAAAATGTCGCTGTTTTTTATAAGCACAGTGGCAATTCCACTTAACATGTTTGCTCCTTCTCTATTATGAACTACTTTCTTGCCAGACGACTTTAAAATCTCTGCTATAAGTCCCGATGTAGTAGTCTTTCCATTTGTTCCTGTCACAACTATCTTTTCATTTTTTACGTCTTTTACGATGTTCTTTATGATATCAGCATCTACCTTTAAAGCTAATTTTCCTGGCAATGATGTACCGTTTTTTCCAGTTAATTTACAACCAACTATTACAAATTTTCCTACTAAAATACCGAGAAGATCCAATATAACACCACCTTGAAAATGAACATCATATCTATATATTTAAGTATATTATAAAATAGTCTTTTTATAAAATAAAAAATTTCCTTTTAGAAGTGAAAATGCGAAAAAATCTGCTTAAATTCGCTTCCTTGTATAAAAAACAAAAAAATGTTACAATAAAACTATTGGAATTTAGTACGGAGGTATGTATATGGCAAATGATGAAACATATGGTGCAAGTCAAATTCAAATATTAGAGGGTCTTGAGGCTGTAAGGAAGCGTCCTGGCATGTACATAGGTAGTACCAGCAGCAGGGGACTTCACCATCTTGTATATGAGATAGTAGACAATAGCATTGATGAAGCATTGGCAGGGTACTGCAAAAATATAGATGTCATTATTCACAAAGATAATTCTGTATCTGTAATAGATGATGGTAGGGGAATACCGACAGACATACATCCACAAACAGGCAAATCGGGTGTTGAAGTTGCGCTGACTGTGTTACATGCAGGCGGTAAGTTTAACAATGACGTGTACAAAGTTTCTGGTGGTCTTCATGGTGTAGGACTGTCAGTAGTAAATGCTTTGTCAAAAAAGCTTGAAGTTATCGTCAAGCAAAATGGAAAAGTGTATCAGCAGAAATATGAAAGAGGGGTCCCAAAGACAGATCTTACAGTAATCGGTGAGACAGATGAAACCGGTACGACAATAACATTTTCTCCAGACGGGGAAATATTTGAGACATTGGAATACGATTATGACGTGCTTTCACAAAGACTGAGGGAATTGTCGTTTTTGAATAAAGGCGTAAAAATAAGGCTTGTTGATGAGAGAGATGGAAAAGAAGATGTTTTTCACTATGAAGGCGGCATAGTTGAGTTTGTAAAGTATCTAAACAGAAACAAAGAAGTGTTGCACCCAGAGCCGATTTACATGGAAAGCAAAAGCGATACGTACGAAGTGGAAGTTGCGATGCAGTACAATGACAGCTATACGGAAAACATATTTAGCTTTGCAAACAATATCGATACAAGAGAAGGCGGCACTCATTTAATAGGCTTTAAGGCAGCATTGACGAAAGTCATTAATGACTACGCAAGAAAGTTTAACATCATAAAAGAAAATGACAAGAACTTGCAAGGGGAAGATGTAAGGGAAGGGCTTACGGCGATTATAAGCGTTAAACTCATGAATCCGCAGTTTGAGGGACAGACGAAGACGAAATTAGGCAATTCTGAGATGCGCTCAATAGTCGATTCTGTCGTGACTGAAAAGCTTACGGCTTTCATGGAGGAAAATCCTTCGCTTTCAAAAGTCATTCTTGAAAAGGCTACATCCGCTGCAAGAGCAAGGGAAGCAGCCAGAAAAGCCAGAGAGCTTACAAGAAGGAAGTCGGCGCTGGAATCTACTTCGCTTCCCGGTAAATTAGCAGATTGTTCAGAAAAGGATGCATCAAAGTGCGAGCTTTACCTTGTTGAGGGTGATTCTGCAGGCGGTTCCGCAAAAATGGGAAGAGACAGCAAGTATCAAGCCATACTTCCCCTTAGAGGTAAGATTTTGAATGTAGAAAAGGCAAGGCTTGATAGAATTTTATCAAGCGATGAGATAAAGGCTATGATAACAGCGTTAGGCACTGGAATAGGAAGCGATTTTGATATCTCAAAGCTTAGATACCATAAAGTCGTCATAATGACAGATGCCGATGTTGATGGAAGCCACATAAGGACATTGCTTCTTACATTTTTCTACAGGTTTATGAGGCCGTTGATAGAAAATGGAAATATATATATTGCACAGCCACCACTTTACAAGATAGAGAAAAACAAAAAGGTGTACTACGCCTATTCCGATAAAGAGCTTGACAATATTTTAAAAGAGATCGGAAGAGAAAATTACAATGTGCAGAGGTACAAAGGTTTAGGAGAAATGGATGCGGAGCAGCTTTGGGATACTACGATGGACCCTGAGAAAAGGACTATGCTGAAAGTAAGCCTTGATGATGCTATTGCAGCCGATGAAATATTTACGATTTTGATGGGGGACAAAGTAGAGCCAAGGCGTGAATTTATAGAAAAATATGCTAAAACCGTTAGAAATCTTGATATATAGGCAGGTGATTTAAGTGAGTGATAACACAAATAATGAAGAATTGAGAGTAATACCAGTAGATGTAGAAGATGAGATGAAAAAATCTTTTATAGATTACGCCATGAGCGTCATTGTAAGCAGGGCTTTGCCTGACGTGAGAGATGGATTAAAGCCTGTTCACAGGAGAATTCTCTATGCAATGAATGGCCTTGGTCTTACGCCTGACAAGCCTTACAAGAAAAGCGTAACTGTCGTAGGTGAAGTATTAGGGAAATACCATCCACACGGCGATGTGGCAGTTTACGACGCTATGGTTAGGATGGCGCAGGATTTTTCCATGAGAGAGACATTGGTTGACGGCCATGGTAATTTTGGAAGCATCGACGGTGATCCGGCTGCTGCCATGAGGTACACAGAAGCAAGGTTATCAAAGATAGCTTTGGAAATGCTTACTGACATAAATAAAGAGACTGTAGACTTTGTGCCAAACTTCGATGAAAACTACAAAGAACCTGTAGTTCTTCCATCAAGGTTTCCAAACTTATTGGTAAATGGATCACAAGGAATAGCCGTTGGAATGGCTACTAATATTCCTCCTCACAATTTAGGCGAAGTGATAGACGGCATAATTGCGTATATAGATAATCCGTATATTGCTACAGATGAGCTTATGAGGTATATAAAGGGCCCTGACTTTCCTACGGGTGGTCTTATAGTTGGAAAAGATGGCATCAGAGAAACGTACGAGACAGGCAGAGGGAAGATAATAGTAAGGGCAAAGGCAGAGATAGAGGAGCACAATGGCAGGAATCGCATAGTCGTCACAGAATTGCCTTATATGGTCATAAAATCAAAGTTGGTTGAAAAGATAGCGGAGCTTGTAAGGGACAAGCATATAGAAGGCATCTCTGATTTAAGAGATGAATCGGATAGAAACGGCATGAGAATCGTCATAGAATTAAAGAGAGATGTAAACCCAAAGGTCGTCTTGAACAAATTGTACATGCATACACAGATGCAGCAGACGTTCGGAGCTATCATGTTGGCCCTTGTGGATGGAGCTCCAAAGATACTTTCGTTAAATCAGATTATTGAAAAGTACGTGGATCACCAGGTGGATGTTATTACCAGAAGAACGAAGTTTGACCTTCAAAAGGCCGAAGAAAGGGCACACATTTTAGAAGGCTTGAAGATTGCCCTTGACCATATTGATGAAGTCATAAATGTGATACGAAGCTCAAAAACAGAGCCTATAGCGAAGAATAATTTGATGGATAAGTTTGGGCTTAGCGATAGGCAAGCACAGGCTATCGTTGATATGAGGCTAGGACGCCTTACAGGATTAGAAAGACAGAAGATAGAAGATGAATTAAACGATCTTTACAAAAAAATAAAAGAGCTAAAAAGCATACTGTCAGATGAAAAAAAGGTGCTGGACATAATAAAGAAAGAGCTTAAAGACGTAAAAGATAAATATTCATCAGATAGAAAGACGCAAATTGTTGCGAAAGAAGACGAAGTCGACATTGAAGATTTAGTTCAACTGGAAGACGCTGTTGTAACCATGACGCACTTTGGCTACATAAAGAGGATGCCTCTTGATGCGTATAAATCACAGAAGCGTGGTGGAAAGGGTATTTCCGGCATATCTACAAGAGAAGATGATTTTGTAGAAAATGTATTTACAACTACGACACATGATAGGCTTTTGTTTTTTACAAACAAAGGAAAGGTGTACAGCTTAAGGACGATAGACATACCTGAATCAGGAAGGCAAGCCAAAGGGACAGCTATAATAAACCTCATTCAGATAGATCAAGATGAAAAAGTAAATGCTGTGATACCAATAAAAAAATCCCATAATGCTAAATACGTCGTTATGTGCACTAAAAATGGCATAATCAAAAAGACTGAGATCGAAGATTTTCCGAAAATAAAGAAAAGCGGCAATACAGCCATAAAGCTTGACGATGGAGATGAGCTTATAAATGTCATGCTTACAGATGGCAACAGGGAAATAATCATAGGTACAGCAAACGGCTTCTGCATAAGGTTCCATGAGGACAATCTAAGGCCAATGGGTAGACAGGCAAGAGGTGTAATAGCAGTTACACTAAGAGATGATGATTACGTCGTTGAAATGGATTTGGTTGATAAAGATAGAGATATATTAGTTGTTACAGAAAATGGATACGGAAAGAGAAGCGATGCAGATGAATACAGATTGCAGACAAGGGCAGGAAAAGGAATAATAGCTGCAAAAATAACGAAAAAAACTGGAAAATTGGTTTCTGTAATGTCTGTAAGTGAAAAAGACGAGATCATGATAATATCAGCTAATGGTATCCTTATAAGGACTAAAGTGGCTGATATATCAAAGATGCACAGAGATACTACAGGTGTGACGCTGATGAAGCTTGATGATGGTGATAGAGTTGTTTCGACTGCAAGGATTGCAAATGATGAAGAATAAATTGTTAAAATTTATTTTAACAAAAGAAGGATTTTTAAGATAGATGTCGAATATATATTAAGAGGCGAATTGTTAAAAATTTTTCTAAAAGGAGAGGTTACCATGAAAAAATCATTAGCTATTGGGCTTACGACGGCATTTATTGCAGTAAGCTTAGTTGGTTGTGGTTCAAATAACTCCAATACGTCTTCAAACACATCTGGTGCGTATAAGGATGGGACTTACAAGGCAGAGCAAGCATCATTCGATGCACACGGATACAAAGGACAGATTGAGATCACCGTAAAAGACGGCAAGATTTCAAGCGTTGTGTACAATGAAGTAGACAAAAACGGCAAGTTCAAAAGAGACGATGCCGACTACGCATCAAAGATGAAAGCTAAAAACAACATAACGCCAAAAGAAGTAGATGAAAAACTTCAGCAAGAATTGGTAGATAGTCAAGATACGTCAAAAGTTGATACTGTGGCAGGTGCTACAGAGTCGTCAAAGACGTTTGTAGAGTTGGCAAATCAAGCATTGAAAGATGCTAAGAAATAAAAAAACCCCTCCATTTTGGAGGGGTTTTTTTATGGATCTATTTTTAGTATACCTAATGCTTTTTCAAGATCTATTATGTGATTTTCTTCTTCTAAAGCTATATTTCTAAGCTTTTGTCCTACATCGAAAAGCCCTAAATTTTCTGCTTGAGCTATTCTCTGATTGTACCCATTCAGTGCGTCGTACTCGTAGTTTAAATCTTGATAAAGCATTTCTCTATTGTCAAGAGAAGTTTGCCTTGGGTAAACTTCCACTGTGGGGATACCACCAAGGTATTGTATAATGTCTGTCAATATTACCGCATGATCGTGTTCATCTTTTGCGTGTTCTAATATCTTGTCGATGACTTCTACGTATTCCGCTCCATGCAGCATGCTGGAGTGCTGGATGTACTGCACCATTGCGGCGTATTCCTTAGTTAAGTCGGTATTCAAATTTGATATAAGCTCTTTTTTGCTTACCATTAAAATTCACCTCTTTAAAAATATATGTTGATTCATACTATGATGATACTGATAAAAAAAGTATTTTTTTGCTTAAAAAATTAAAATTTTTTAATAAATGTAAACGATGATTTATTTAGAATTTACAAAAAATTAAGTTGACTTATTTTCAATATGCTGATAGAATAACTATTAATTTCACCTTAAGATATTTCATCTCAATAAAAGCGATGATGGAGAGGGGTATATGTATAAGCTAAAGAGAGCCGGTGGTTGCTGCAAACCGGTGCGAG
Organism: Thermoanaerobacterium calidifontis; assembly: GCF_055381745.1. Classification (NCBI taxonomy): domain Bacteria; kingdom Bacillati; phylum Bacillota; class Clostridia; order Thermoanaerobacterales; family Thermoanaerobacteraceae; genus Thermoanaerobacterium; species Thermoanaerobacterium calidifontis. The sequence goes on from NZ_AP042436.1 coordinate 20,335, forward strand.
TACATATATTAGATCGCTCCGGAGTAGTTAAGTTGAAGTTTTAGTAGGCTTAACCGTAAGACCTGCGTTAAAGGTAAAGTATGATTACTTGCTGAGGCATTTGCCGTGAGGTAAATGCGAAATCAGGTGGTACCGCGAGATGATCCTCGCCCTGAATATGGGGCGGGGATTTTTTAATATGTGAAAGGGGTGATATTATCATACACACAATATCTGTCTTGGTAAACAATCATTCTGGTGTATTGTCGCGAGTTGTAGGTCTTTTCTCAAGAAGAGGCTACAACATTGAAAGCTTGGCTGTAGGCACCACAGAACAAAACGATCAATCTCGCATTACCTTAACAGTCGATGGTGACGATTATGTGATAACACAAATAATAAGACAGCTTAGCAAACTGTATGATGTCATTAAAGTACAAGATGTAGGTAAATTCCCTAATGTATCAAGGGAGCTTGTACTGGTGAAAGTCGAGATCAATTCCAGCACGAGAGATGACATCATGCATATCGTAGATACTTTTAGAGGCAAAGTCATTGATATTTCACTGGATTCTATCATCATTGAAATGACTGGAGACACTGAAAAAGTAGAGGCATTTATAAAACTCATCAAACAGTTTCAAGTCAGAGAACTTACAAGAACAGGTCTTATAACTTTAGAAAGAGGAAATAGAATTTTAAAAGAATATGAGGAGGAATTGTAAATGGCAAGAATGTATTATGATGAAGATGCAGATTTAAACCTTTTGAAAGGAAAGAAAATTGCGATAATTGGGTACGGCAGTCAGGGACATGCACATGCTCTTAATTTAAAAGATTCTGGTTTAGATGTTGTGGTAGGTCTATATGAGGGAAGTAAATCTGCTGAAAGAGCAAAGCAGGATGGACTTACGGTGTTAAACGTAGATGATGCATGTGAATCAGCAGACATAATAATGATTTTAATACCTGATGAAAAGCAATCAAAAGTTTACAAAGAAAGCATAGAAAAGCACTTAAAACCTGGAAATGCTTTGGTTTTTGCCCATGGTTTCAATATACACTTCCATCAGATTGTGCCGCCAGAGTACGTTGATGTATTCATGGTAGCGCCAAAAGGGCCTGGACATTTGGTAAGAAGGGTTTTTACAGAAGGAAAAGGCGTTCCTGATTTGGTTGCGGTTCATCAAAATTACACTGGAAAAGCTTTTGAGACAGCATTGGCTTATGCAAAGGGAATTGGAGGCACAAGAGCAGGTGTCTTAGAGACTACTTTTAAAGAGGAGACAGAGACGGATCTTTTTGGTGAACAAGCAGTTTTGTGCGGCGGTGTTACAGAGCTTATGAAAGCAGGTTTTGAAACTTTGGTAGAAGCCGGTTATCAGCCTGAAATAGCATATTTTGAGTGTATACACGAGATGAAGCTTATAGTGGATTTGATATATGAAGGCGGCTTTGCCAACATGAGGTATTCCATCTCTGATACAGCAGAGTACGGTGATTATATGACAGGCAAAAGGATAATAACGGAAGATACGAGAAATGAAATGAAACAAGTTTTGAAGGAAATCCAGACAGGAGAATTTGCAAAGAAATGGCTTTTGGAAAATGCTGTAGGAAGACCGCAGTTTAATGCCATAAGAGAGAGAGAAGCAAATCAAAAGCTTGAGAAGGTAGGAAAAGAGCTCCGTGGAATGATGTCATGGCTTAAAAAGAAGTAAAGAGGGGGCTTGTTTATGGGGGATAGAAAAGTCATTGTTTTTGATACGACATTGAGAGATGGTGAGCAGACGCCAGGCGTCAATTTCGACAAGGAAACTAAATATAAGATAGCAAATAAGCTTGTTTCACTTGGAGTTGACGTAATAGAAGCCGGCTTTCCTGCTGCATCAAACGGTGATTTTGAAGCTGTAAAGTATGTAGGGGAGAATTTAGATGGCGTCACTGTCGCAGGATTGTCAAGATGTGTGAAAAGCGATATAGATAGAACATATGAAGCATTAAAAAATGCGAAAAAGTCCAGGATACATCTTTTTATTGCCACATCTGATATTCATTTAAAATACAAGTTAAAAATATCCAGAGATGAAGCTTTAAAAATGGCAGTTGACAGTGTGAAATATGCTTTAGGTAAATTTGATGAAATTCAATTTTCTGCTGAAGATGCATCAAGGACTGATTGGGATTTCTTGGTCAAAGTGTTTAACGAAGTCATTGATGCTGGAGCTAAGATAATAAATATACCTGATACGGTAGGATATGCCGTTCCAAAAGAATTTGGCAGATTGGTAGAGTACGTAAAAGATAACATTCACGACAGAGAAAATGTGACGATAAGCGTCCACTGCCACAACGACCTTGGCATGGCTGTGGTAAACTCACTTTCAGCAGTTGAAAGCGGTGCGGATCAAGTGGAAGTTACTGTATGTGGAATAGGGGAAAGAGCTGGAAATGCTGCTTTAGAAGAAGTCATCATGGCCATAAATACAAGAAAGGATTATTTTAATGTAATCCATGGCATAAACACAAAGGAAATTTACAGCACATGCAAGCTGGTAAGTGAGATGGCAGGGATAGAACTTCAACCAAACAAAGCCATTGTTGGATTTAACGCTTTTAGGCATACTGCTGGAATCCATCAACACGGTGTCATAAACAATAAAGCTACCTACGAGATAATGAAGCCAGAAGATATAGGCATAACGACTGATCATATATCTATGGGCAAATTATCCGGCAGAAATGCCTTTGAATTGAAGTTAAAAAACATGGGATTCAATCTTTCGCGAGATGAGATAAATATCGCTTTTAAGAGATTTAAAGACGTAGCTGACAATAAAAAAGTTGTAGATGATGAAGATATAAGAGAAATCGTAGAAGATGTAATTTTAAACAGTAAGAGTTTTAAGGAGGGAGAGCTTTGGGGTTAACACTTACACAAAAAATTTTAGCTAATAAAGCCGGATATGAAGTTAAACCTGGAGATCTTATAGAGATAGACGTTGACATGGTGTTAGGCAATGATGTCACATCGCCTGTTGCCATAAAAGAGTTTTTAAAGATAGGTGTAAAGGAAGTATTCGACAAAGAGAAAATTGCATTAGTGCCTGACCATTTTGTCCCAAACAAAGACATAAAGTCTGCAGAACAAGTAAATATCGTAAGGAAATTTGCCAGAGAATACGGCATCGTAAACTTCTTTGAAGTAGGGCAAATGGGGATAGAACATGCCCTTTTGCCGGAAAAAGGCTTAGTATTGCCAGGAGATGTGGTAATAGGTGCAGATTCTCATACATGCACGTACGGTGCAATAACGTGTTTCTCTACAGGAATAGGAAGCACTGATATGGCCTGTGCCATGGCTACAGGCAAGGCTTGGTTTAAGGTTCCCGAAGCCATAAAGTTTAATCTTAAAGGAAAGCTTAATAAATGGGTAAGCGGAAAAGACGTCATACTGTACATCATCGGCATGATAGGTGTAGATGGCGCACTTTATAAGTCGATGGAATTTACTGGCGACATCTCGTCTTTGTCGATTGATGACAGGTTTACAATTGCAAATATGGCTATAGAAGCAGGGGCTAAAAATGGTATTTTCGATTACGACGAAATTACCGAAGCATATGTTTTGGGGAGAGCAAAGAGAAATTACAAAGTGTTTAAAGCTGATGATGATGCAGAATACGTAAAGACATACGATATAGACTTATCAACGATAAAGCCGCAAGTGGCATTTCCTCACTTGCCTGAAAACACAAAGTCCATAGATGATGTTGGAAATGTAAAGATAGATCAAGTTGTAATAGGTTCTTGTACAAATGGCCGTCTACAAGATATGGAAGTGACGTATGAAATTTTAAAAGGCAAGAAGGTTCATCCAGATGTAAGGTTGATAATATTCCCAGCTACACAAGACATATACTTGGAATGTGTAAGAAGAGGCTATATAGAAGAATTCATAAAGGCAGGTGCTGCTGTATCTACGCCTACATGCGGCCCTTGTTTAGGCGGTCACATGGGGATACTTGCAAAAGGTGAAAGGGCAATATCCACTACAAACAGAAACTTTGTTGGCAGGATGGGTCACACAGAAAGCGAAGTGTACTTGGCAAGTCCTGCTGTAGCAGCGGCATCAGCCATAAAAGGCTATATAGCAAGTCCTGAGGAGGTGGCTTAATTGGAAGGAAAGGCAATAAAGTACGGCGATAATGTGGATACGGATGTAATAATACCTGCAAGGTTTTTAAATACATCTGATCCAAAAGAACTTGCTGCCCATTGCATGGAAGATTTAGATAAGAGCTTTAAAGATAGAGTCAAATCGGGAGATATAATGGTTGCAGGAGACAATTTTGGCTGCGGTTCATCAAGAGAACATGCTCCTATAGCCATAAAGGAGTCTGGCATATCGTGTGTCATCGCAAAGTCGTTTGCCAGAATATTTTACAGAAATGCCATAAATATAGGATTGCCTATATTGGAATGTCCTGATGCGGCATCTTCGATAGAAGACGATGATATTGTTTCAGTCGATTTTGAGACAGGTGTCATAAAAGACATAACAAAAGGCATCGAGTTTAAATCGCAGCCATTTCCTGAGTTTATAAAGAAGATAATCGAATGTGGCGGCCTTGTAAACTACGTGAAGGAAAAGGTGGTATAGATGTACAAGATAGCTGTATTACCAGGGGATGGAATAGGAAAAGAAGTAATGGAGGAAGCACTTAAAGTATTAGATGCTGTTTCAGAAAAATACAACATCCAATTTGAAGTAAAGAAGTATCTGTTTGGCGGCTGTGCCATTGATGAGTTTGGAACGCCGTACCCTAAGGAAACAGAAGAAGCGTGCCTTAAAAGCGATGCAGTTTTGTTAGGGGCTGTTGGTGGGCCTAAGTGGGATGATCTGGATGGCGATAAGAGGCCTGAGGCAGGTCTTTTATCGTTGAGAAAAAGCCTTGGCGTGTATGCCAATTTAAGGCCTGCCACTCTCTTTAATTCTTTAAGAAGTGCATCTCCTTTGAAAGACGAAATTTTAAAGGATGGGTTAGATGTACTTGTTGTAAGGGAATTGACAGGTGGCATATATTTTGGCGATAGAGGAACGGAAAAGATTGATTACGGGTATAAGGCATATGATACAGAATCGTATACCACCATGGAAATAGAGAGGATTGCCCATATAGCGTTTAAAGCGGCGAGAAACCGCAAGAAAAAAGTCACATCGGTTGATAAGGCCAATATTTTGGATTCATCAAGATTATGGAGAAAAGTCGTCAATGAAGTGAGTAAAGAATACCCAGATGTAGAATTAAACCATCAGTATGTTGACAATTGCTCTATGCAGCTTATAAAAGATCCATCACAGTTTGACGTGATACTTACATCAAATATGTTTGGAGACATATTGTCTGATGAAGCATCACAGCTTACTGGATCAATAGGAATGTTGCCATCAGCCAGCTTGAGAGGTGACAAAGTTGGGCTTTACGAACCTGTACACGGTTCGGCTCCTGATATTGCTGGCACGAAGAAAGCTAATCCTTTAGCTACAATACTATCTGTCGCAATGATGCTGGAGTATTCCTTTGACATGGTTGATGCCGCAAATGACATAAGAAAGGCGGTAAACGACCTATTGGAGGATGGCTACAGGACTCCTGATTTAGGAAAAGGCACTATTTTAAACACCGAAGAGATGGGCGACATGGTTGTAAAGTATTTAAAGAGGTGATTTTATGATAAGCGATAGCGTAAAAAAAGGAGTGGAAAAAGCGCCCCACAGGTCACTTTTGTACGCTTTAGGGCTTACAGATGATGAGATAAATAGGCCTTTAATAGGCATAGCTAATTCAAAAAACGACATAATTCCTGGACACATAAATCTTGACAAGATTGCAGAAGCAGTAAAAGCTGGTGTAAGGCTTGCTGGCGGCACTCCTTTAGAATTTTCCACAATAGGTGTCTGTGATGGAATAGCCATGAATCACAAAGGGATGAAGTATTCTCTTGCTTCAAGGGAATTGATAGCCGACAGCGTTGAGACGATGGCTATGGCCCATGGCCTTGACGGACTTGTGCTTATACCAAACTGCGACAAGATAGTTCCAGGTATGCTTATGGCGGCCGCAAGGCTAAACATACCAGCTATCGTAATAAGCGGAGGCCCGATGCTGGCTGGAAGTTACGAAGGAGAAGCATGCGATTTAAGCTCCATGTTTGAGGCGGTAGGCGCATTGAAGGCAGGCAAGATAAGTGAGGACGAGTTAAAGGCGATGGAGATGTCTGCTTGTCCTACGTGTGGTTCATGTTCAGGAATGTTTACCGCAAATACGATGAATTGCCTTACAGAAGGGCTTGGCATAGGACTTCCTGGTAACGGCACGATACCTGCTGTTTACTCAGAAAGGATAAGGCTTGCTAAAAAAGCAGGAATGAAGATAGTGGAGCTTGTAGAAAAGGATATTAAGGCAAGGGATATTTTGACAGAAGATGCTTTTATAAATGCCTTTTGCTTAGACATGGCTTTGGGAGGCTCTACAAATACAGTTCTCCATTTAAAGGCTATTGCACACGAAGCTGGAGTCCATATACCTCTCGAAAAGATAAATGAAATCAATGAGAAGGTTCCAAACCTGTGCAAATTAAGCCCTGCAGGAAAGTATCATATAGAAGATCTCTACCATGCAGGTGGCATACAGGCAGTATTGAAAGAACTGTCAAAATTAGGAGTCTTAAATACAGATTGCATTACAGTCACATGCGATACGATCGGTGAAAATTTCAAAGATGCGCGGATAAAAAATCATGATGTAATACACTCAGTAGAAGATCCCTACAGCAATACAGGTGGCTTGGCGATTTTGTACGGAAATATTGCGAAAGACGGTTCTGTAGTAAAGGCGTCTGCAGTAGCTAAAGAGATGCTTCGCCATTCTGGTCCTGCAAGAGTCTTTGATTCAGAAGATGAAGCCATAAAAGCCATTTATGATGGCAAGATACAAAAAGGCGATGTCGTTGTAATAAGGTATGAAGGGCCAAAAGGCGGTCCTGGCATGAGGGAGATGTTAAGCCCTACATCAGCACTGGCAGGCATGGGACTTGATAAGGATGTAGCGCTTATTACAGATGGAAGATTTTCTGGCGCCACAAGAGGAGCTTGCATAGGTCATGTGTCGCCTGAAGCGATGGAAGGTGGAGAAATCGCTTTGATAAAAGATGGGGATATCATTGAAATAGACATACCGGGAAGAAAGCTTAACTTAAAGATAGACGATGAAGAAATGGAAGAAAGAAGAAAAAACTTTAGAAGGCCGGAGCCTCACATTAAGACAGGTTACATGGCAAGGTACGCCAGATTAGTCACATCTGCAAATACTGGTGCGGTTTTAAAAAATGATTGACAAAGCTTAAATTCCATGAAAGGAGGCGCATATCGTGATCATAAAAGGTTCGCAGGTTGTCATAGAAGTATTAAAAGAGCAAGGAGTAGAAGTCGTTTTTGGCATTCCTGGCGGTGCCGTCATACCTCTTTACGATGCTTTGTACGATTCTGACTTGCGGCATATCCTTGCAACGCATGAACAGATGGCTGCCCACATGGCAGATGGATACGCAAGAGTGACTGGAAAAGTTGGCGTGTGCTTTGCTACATCAGGACCTGGTGCTACCAATTTAGTCACAGGAATAGCCAATGCCTACATGGACTCTGTGCCAATAGTTGCTATAACAGGGCAAGTTGCTACAAGCCTTATAGGAAAGGACTCTTTTCAAGAAGTGGATATTGCAGGAATCACGATGCCTGTGACAAAGCACAATTTTATTGTGAAATCACCTGATAAATTAGCGGACACTTTGAGAGAAGCCTTTTTTATAGCGAAAGATGGAAGACCAGGCCCTGTTCTTGTAGACATACCAAAGGACATTCAGACTGCAGATATAAACTTCGTCAAGCGAAAGGATTTTTATGTTGAAGTAAAGAAGCATCAAGTGTTAGAAGCAGATTTAGTAAAGGCAGCCCAGTTAATCTCATCAAGCAAAAGACCAGTTATTTTTGCCGGTGGTGGAGTAATATGGAGCGAAGCATCGAAGAATTTGTACGATTTTGCTAAAAAGCACATGATACCTGTAGCTACTTCGCTTATGGGCCTTGGATGCTTTCCAGAAGATGATGAGTTGTCATTAGGGCTTATTGGAATGCATGGAAGCAGATATGCCAATACGGCCGTTTATAAATCAGATTTGGTGATTGCAGTAGGGTCAAGGTTTAGCGACAGAGTCGCCGGTAAAGCAGGTGGTCTGGCGCCAAATGCAAAAGTCATTCACATCGATATCGATCCTGCGGAAATCGGCAAAAATATCGATGTTGATGTGCCATTAGTAGGAGATATCAAAGAAGTCTTGTCTCTTTTAAATGGAATGATAAAAGAAAAAGACAATAGGGAATGGATTAATGAACTTATATCGATAAAAGACAAAACGTCCTTTAAATATAAAGATGATGGGAAATTGAAGCCACAGTGGATAGTAGAAAGGGTTCAAGAGCTTGGAGGAGACAATCTTGTAGTAGCGACAGAAGTAGGGCAAAACCAGATGTGGGCGGCTCAATACTATAAATTCAAAGAGCCAAGGACATTTGTCACATCCGGTGGATTAGGTACCATGGGCTTTGGACTTCCTGCATCAATAGGTGCACAAGTAGGGAGAGATGACAAAAGAGTGGTGAATATTGCAGGTGACGGCAGCATAAGGATGAATATTCATGCCCTTGAAACGATGTCGGTGTACAACATACCTGTTATAACGATAATCCTCAACAATCAGACACTTGGCATGGTTAGACAATGGCAAAATCTCCTTTACGACAAAAGATTTTCTCAGACAGATTTAAACCCGAATCTCAATTTTTCAAAAGTCGCCGAAGCTTTTGGGGTAACCGGAAGAAGAATTTACACGAAAGAAGAATTTACAGATGCTTTTAGTGAAGCATTGTCAAACAACAAGCCTTATGTTTTAGAGTGTATCATAGACAAAGATGAGATGGTTCTGCCATTTATTCCTGCTGGAGGAACCATTGAAGAGATGATAGACTAGCATTTTTATAAAATTAATGTTATAATTATAGAAACTAAATAAGATTAAACCTTCAGGGATTGGTGAAATTCCATACCGGCGGTAAAGCCCGCGAGCCTTATGGCAGATCTGGTTAGATTCCAGAGCCGACAGTATAGTCTGGATGAAAGAAGGTGAAATGGCAATTGTCATTATGCCCTGAAGTATTACATGCTTCAGGGCTAATTTTTTGAGGTGATTTATGGAGAAATACATGAAAAGGGCATTAAAGCTTGCTAAACTTGGTGTAGGACACACAAACCCAAATCCTTTAGTAGGAGCTGTAATTGTTAAAAATGGCAAAATTATAGGTGAAGGCTATCATGAATACTATGGAGGACCACATGCGGAAATAAATGCATTAAAAAATGCTAAAGAAGATGTAAATGGAGCCACGCTTTATGTGACATTGGAACCGTGTTGCCATCATGGAAAAACACCACCTTGTGTCGATGCTGTCATAAAATCAGGCATAAAAAATGTTTTTATCGCTATGGAGGATCCAAATGAACTTGTAGCAGGAAAAGGAATTAAAAAGCTTGAAGAAGCTGGTTTAAATGTTTATACTGGATTGTTAAAAGATGAAGCAGAGAAATTGAATGAAGTATTTATAAAGTACATCATAAGTAGAGAACCTTATGTAATATTAAAATCCGCCATAACAATTGATGGAAAGATATCGACTTTTACAGGCGATTCTAAGTGGATAACAAATGAAAAATCAAGGGAGCATGTCCATAAAGTTAGAGGCAGCGTTATGGCAATAATGGTAGGTATTAATACAGTTATAAAAGATAATCCACATCTTACTGTTAGATTGCAAGGATATAAAAACCCTTTAAGAGTTATTGTGGATAGTCACGGCAGGATTCCATTAGATGCAAATGTCATCATTGATAAATCTGCTAAGACATTAATAGCTACAACAGATATGATGCCACATGATAAGGTGAAAGCTTTGAATGATTTGGGTGTTGATGTTGTTACAATCGAAAAAAAAGATAATAAAGTCCATCTAAAGAAATTGATCTATACGTTAGGGGAAAGAGGGATAGATAGTATTCTCATAGAAGGTGGAGGAACTCTCAACTATTCTGCTTTAAAAGAAGGAATAGTAGACAAAGTTATGTTTTATATTGCTCCAAAAATAATAGGTGGAAGCAATTCATTAACGCCTGTGGAAGGTGATGGCATTGCTTTGATTAAAGATGCAATAATGATTGAAAAGATAGATATAAAAAAATTTGACGATGACATACTTATAGAAGGTTATATAAAAAAGTAGGTGTTAAGATGTTTACAGGAATTATAGAAGAAGTTGGAAAGGTCAAAATGATTCAAAGAGGAAATATTACCAAAATAGCAGTAGAGTGCAAAAAAGTCTTAGATGGTGTAAGAATTGGAGATAGCATAGCTGTAAATGGAGTATGCTTAACGGTTACAAATATAGGTAAAGATTTATTTACATCAGATATAATGTATGAAACACTTAAAACAAGCAATTTAGGAAGTTTAAAGATAGGAAGCATTGTCAATTTAGAAAGGGCATTAAGCATATCAGGTAGGCTAAATGGACACATTGTGACGGGACATGTAGATACTGTTGGTACAATAATTGATAAAAACAAAATAAACAGTACGACGACATTTAAAATTAAAATTGATGAAAGATATTCAAAATATGTGGCTGATAAAGGAAGTATTGCTGTGGATGGAATAAGTTTGACAGTGGTAGAATCATCAGCTTCATACTTTACAGTGTCAATTATACCCCATACAGAGAACAATACAACTTTAAATATAAAAAGAATCGGAGATACCGTAAATATTGAAGTTGACATACTTTCAAAGTATGCAGAAAGGCTTTTAGCGAAGAAAAACGTTGATGAATTTTTAATAGAAAATTATTTATAAGGAGATGTTCATAAATGTTTGATACTATTGAAAGCGCAATAGAAGATATAAAAAATGGAAAAATGGTCATTGTAGTCGATGATGAAGATAGAGAGAATGAAGGGGATTTAGTTATGGCTGCGGAAAAAGTGACAAGTGACCATGTGAACTTTATGATAAAGTACGGCCGTGGATTGGTATGTGTTCCTATGATGGGGGAGAGGCTTAAAAAATTAAACATTGGCAAGATGGTGTTTGATAATACCGATAAAAAAGAAACTGCTTTTACAGTATCTGTAGATCATAAAAACTGTAAAACTGGAATTTCTGCTTATGAAAGAGCACTTACTATAAAAATGCTTATAGATGATGAATCGATGCCGGATGACTTTACAAAGCCAGGACATGTATTTCCATTGGAAGCGAAAGAAGGAGGAGTATTAGTAAGAGCGGGACATACGGAAGCAGCGTGTGATTTAGCAAGGCTTGCAGGTCTTAAAAGTGCTGGTGTAATCTGCGAAATAATAAAAGATGATGGGAAAATGGCTAGGCTTCCAGAGCTAATTGAATTTTCAAAAAAATTTAATTTAAAAATAATATCTATCGCTGATCTCATAGAATATAGAAGAAAAAATGAAAAACTGGTGAAAAGAGTGGCAGAAGCATATTTGCCCACAAAGTATGGAGATTTTACGATAATAGGTTATGAAGAAATCTTAACAGGTAAAGAACACGTTGCGTTGGTGAAAGGTTATTTATCTGATAGTCCTACATTAGTCAGGGTTCATTCAGAATGTTTGACAGGCGACATTATGGGTTCATTAAGATGTGATTGTGGCGATCAGCTTCATACATCGATGGAGAAGATTGGAAAAGAAGGAGGTGTACTATTGTATCTAAGACAAGAAGGCAGAGGAATAGGACTTTTAAACAAGATTAAAGCATATCATTTGCAGGATGAGGGACTTGACACGGTAGATGCCAACATCAGATTAGGTTTTCCGGATGATATGAGAGAGTATGGGATTGGAGCTCAGATTTTGAAGGACCTTGGGCTTAAAAAACTCAGGATAATGACAAATAATCCCAAAAAACTGGTTGGTATTTCAGGTTATGGCCTTGAAATTGTAGAAAGAGTTCCTATAGAGGTTTCAATCAATAGACACAATGAAAGATATCTTAAAACAAAAAAAGAAAAATTTGACCACATATTTACTTCATTTTAAAAATAAGCAAAGGAGAGATTGTATTGAAAAAGTATGAAGGAAAACTCATTGGAAATGGCTTAAAAGTAGGCATTGTTGTAAGCAGATTTAATGAATTTATAACAAATAAACTTTTGGATGGTGCTTTGGATGCTTTAAGAAGACATGGTGTAGATGATGAAAGCATTGACATTGCTTGGACGCCAGGCGCATTTGAAATACCCCTTATATCAAAGAAGATGGCCACATCAAAAAAATACGATGCAATTATCGCGCTGGGTGCTGTAATAAGAGGCGATACACCGCATTTTGATTATGTTGCAAATGAAGTATCAAAAGGAGTAGCAAAAATATCGGTAGATTATGATGTGCCTGTAATATTTGGAGTCCTTACGACGGATACAGTTGAACAGGCAATCATGAGGGCTGGAACAAAGTCAGGCAATAAAGGGTTTGAAGCGGCTGTTACGGCAATTGAGATGGCCAATTTGATAAAGGAAATAGAAAGCTTATAAAAAAATACCCATCTTAAGAGCATTACGCTTTTAAGATGGGTATTTTACTTCCATGATGGTATTATGCCGGATTTTTGGAATGTTTTAAAGACGACTACGAAAACTGGCCCCATTATAAGCCCAAGACCACCAAAAAGCCTTGCACCGATAAACATGGATAAAAGCGTTACAAGAGGATGAAGGCCTATGCTTTGGCCGACTATCTTTGGCTCTATCATCTGCCTTACGACTGTGACGATGGCATATATGATAAGCAAGTAGATTCCAATAAGGTAGTTTTTGGTGAATATGTTGTACAATGCCCATGGGACTAATACAGAGCCTGATCCTAAAACAGGCAGTATATCTATAAAGCTGACTAAAAGCCCCAGCAAAAATGCGTAATCAAAACCTATTATCGTAAGCCCTATGGAAACTTCTAAAAAAGTGATAAACATTATGGTTATTTCAGCCCTTATAAAGCCTATTAAAGTTTGAAAGAGATCTCCTTTTATATTTTCAGCGTGAAATGCCCAATTGGATGGAAACTGTCTTTTTATAAAGTTTAATATGAGCCATTTGTCTTTGCTTAAAAAGAACGTTGATACGATTGTTATTATTGACATAAAGAAAAAGTTAGGCAGCTTTGTTGCCAAGCCTAATATCCATCCTGCGAAGTTTTTAGCGTACACAGATATATTATTTAAAATCGATTGAAGATTGCTTTCTAAGAAAGTTGAGATGTTTGTAGGAAGCGATACATAATATCTCCTAATTCTGTCTATCAAATCAGATATCACTACATCAAAATTCTTTGTGTAACTTGGTGCGTGTTCAGCTAAAGTATTGAGTTCGAATACAAGCTGTGTGACTAAAAGGCTTATTAAAAGACCGATTATTCCAATCAATAAAAGTATAAAGAATGCAGATGACAAACCCCTTGGTATTTTCAGTTTTTTTTCTGAAAACTCTACGGCAGGGTCAATTAAAATAGCCAAAAACAATGCCACTGCAAAAGGCATTAAAAATGGAATAAGCTTAAACACAAATAGGTAAAAGCTCAGTATGACTGCTAATATTACAATTGAATTTCTTATAGTGCTTTGATACCGTGAGAGAAAATCTTTCACGAAAAACCCCTCCTTACTCTTTATTATAGTATCGGAATAGCTATGTGTCTACATAAATGAATAAATAAAATCCGGTTTTGCCGGATTTTATTTATTGGGCGGTCTTTATTTTGATTTCATATGATTTTTTAGCTATTTCTGATTGAGATATTATTCCTTTTTCGATAAGCAATTCTATCAAAGATGTCAAAGCTAAAGTGTTTTTGTACTCTGTGTCTTTTATGTCGGCAATTTCTAATAGGTATTTGATTTCGTTCATCATATTCCCCCATAAATTATTTTATATAGTAATTATTGACACATATATTCATTATATACATTGTTGTTGTAATGTATATAAAGTTAGTATTTGAAATATTGATGTGATATAATAATAACTGTATATTTAAAAAAGGAGATTGGACGATGAAGAGCAATACGAAAAAAGAGATTGTAAGTTGGATACTAACTATTGGGCTTGCTTTTATCATAGCTATGTTTATCAGGACGTATGTGTTTGAGCTTGTTGACGTACCTACAGGTTCTATGCTTAACACAATACAGCTTAATGATAAGTTTATTGAATTAAAATTCATATACAGATTTGAGCCTATTAAAAGAGGTGACATAGTCGTATTTAAGTATCCCGACGATCCGTCTGTAAGCTTTGTAAAAAGGGTAATCGGAATTGGCGGAGATACCATTGAGATCAAAAATGGGATATTGTATAGAAATGGAAAACCAGTAAAAGAGCCATACCTTAAAGAGCCTATGAATAAAAATGAGACATTTGGGCCGTATAAAGTTCCGCCAAATCACTACTTCATGTTGGGGGATAACCGCAATCAATCTCTTGACTCAAGGTATTGGAAAAACAAATATGTATCCAAAGATGCCATAATGGGCAAAATAGTATTTAGAATTTGGCCTTTAAGCAGATTTGGTTCTATGATTGGCAAATAATTGTTGAAATCGCATTTGTTATATAGTATAATTAGTTTTAAGTTAAAAGAAGCGTTGAAGGGCCAATAGTATGTATTATATTTAAGAGAGCTGGTGGCGGGTGTAAACCAGTATATGTACATATTTATCCAGCCTGGAGCTATGGTTAATAACCATCGGGCGACCGTTAAATCAGTGATGAGGGCTTTTTAAGCCGAATCAGGGTGGCAACACGGAAATCCCGTCCCTACATAGGGCGGGATATTTTTATTAGGAGGTGCAAATGATGCTTGATATTAAAAGGATAAGGAATAATCCAGATGAGGTAAAGAAAGCTATTGAACTTAAAAAAGAAAACTCAAACATCGACGAATTTTTAGAGATTGACGAAAAGAGACGGGAAATCTTAAAGGAACTGGAGTCTTTGAAAAACACCAGAAATAAAGAATCTGAAAACATAGCTAAACTGAAAAAAGAAGGCAAAGACGCTGAAGAATTGATAAAAGAGATGAAGGAAATATCCGACAAAATCAAGGCGATGGAAAGCGAAGTAAAGCAGTACGATGAGAAATTGGAAGAGCTTCTATGGACCATACCAAATATTCCACATGAAAGCGTTCCAGTTGGAGACAGCGATGCTGATAACGTGGAAATCCGCAGATGGGGCGATGTTAGAGAATTTGACTTTGAAGTGAAGCCACACTGGGACATTGGAGTTGAGCTGGGGCTTTTAGACTTTGAAGCGGCATCACGGGTTACAGGTTCCAGATTCACGTTTTACAAAGGATTAGGCTGTAGGCTGGAAAGGGCTCTAATAAACTTCATGATGGATCTTCACACAGAAAAACATGGATACACAGAGGTTTTTCCGCCTTTTATGGTTCATAGAAGAAGCATGTTTGGCACAGGACAGCTTCCTAAATTTGAAGAAGACGCATTTAAGGTGGCTGGGACAGATTATTTCTTGATACCGACTGCTGAAGTTCCGGTTACAAATATGTACAGAGAGACCATAATTGACGGTGAAAAACTTCCTATATACAATTGCGCGTATAGCGCTTGTTTTAGACAGGAAGCCGGTTCTGCAGGGAGAGATACAAGAGGATTAATAAGGCAGCACCAGTTTAATAAAGTAGAACTGGTAAAGATTACAGAGCCTGAGAAATCATACGAAGAACTTGAAAAGATGGTAAGCGATGCTGAAGATGTGCTGAAGACTTTAGGCATACCTTATAGGGTTGTATCTATATGCACTGGAGACCTTGGCTTCACTGCGGCAAAGAAGTACGACCTTGAGGTTTGGATGCCAAGCTACGGAAGGTATGTTGAGATATCATCTTGCAGTAACTGCGAGGACTTTCAGGCAAGGAGAGCAAACATCAAATACAGGCCAAAAGATGGAGGAAAGGCCCAGTATGTCCATACTCTAAATGGTTCAGGTGTGGCAGTCGGCAGGACTTTTGCAGCAATACTTGAAAACTATCAGCAAAAGGATGGTTCTGTAGTTGTGCCTGAAGCTTTAAGGCCGTATATGAGATGTGATGTTATAAGGAAGTAAAAGGATTAAATAACATTAAATAATTGATTCATGAATATTGACAACTTAGCCGGTATATGATATACTTTATATCGTTCCCGGCTTGGAGAGGTGTCCGAGGGGTTTAAGGAGCTGGTCTTGAAAACCAGTGTCTCTTAACGGAGCCGTGGGTTCGAATCCCACCCTCTCCGCCATGAATTTAATATTAAAATAGATTGTAGCTGATATGGAGAAGTACCCAAGTTGGTGAAGGGGCGGTCCTGCTAAGACTGTAGGTCGGGGATAACCCGGCGCGAGGGTTCAAGTCCCTCCTTCTCCGCCATACATAGGCTACTTTTTTTGTTGAAAAAAAGGCGCAATTGCGCCTTTTCATTTTTTATCATTACCTATTATGACGGTGACATCTGTATTGCTTAATTTTTCATCTTTTAATACGTTTTTTATAGACAGAGCATTGGCAACTTTGTGGGCTTTATCAATGCTGGTATTTGCGTAAACGCATGATTCATCGTAATTTTTCGCATCGGCATTGGCGATTTTGACTACGTTAAAGCCAAGATTTTTAAGTTCATCAGCGTACTTTGCAGCCAGTCCTTGTACTTTTGTTCCATTGTAGACCGCAACAGAAATGGTATTATTTATAGGTGAATACGTTATTTGCGAGACTGTGCTTACAGAATCATTGTTTAGGCCGTCTCCAAACATCTCTGATGCCACTTCCATGGCTTTTTGCTGGTCTACAAAATAATAGCTGTAATCACCCATGTATCCGCCTTCTCCTGGCACTATAGAAGTATTTATGTTTTGAGGCTTATTCTTGACGAAGTCTAATGCGTACGTTGTGATGTCTTTTGCTGTCAAATCTGTTTTTAAGTTTTTACTTAGGGTTATGGCCAGAGATGGAATCTTCGTTATTATGGTAGGTGATGTGACTTTCTTTATGAATGATTTCAAAAATTCTTGCTGAGCATTTATTCTTCCTATATCGCCATCTGCATAGCCATGTCTATAACGAACAAATTGCAAAGCTTCTTCACCATTTAATACTTGAAGTCCCTTCTTTAGGTTTATGTGAAGTGGTGGATTTGCCACGTTGTCGTCGTATTTCATGTCAAACGGTATGTTGACCTCAACACCACCTATGGTGTCAATGATATCTTTGAAGCCATCATATGTTAAAATGACGTAGTTGTCTATTTTTATTCCCAATAGATTTTCTACTGCATCTTTTAAACCGTCTATTTTCTGCTCAGAATAAGCCGCATTGATTTTTTTCTCACTTGGTGCATTGTAGCCAGGCCTTGGATAATATGTATCGCGTGGAATCGATAACATATCGATTTCTTTTTTATTTGCATCAAAGCTTGCCACGAATATAGTGTCAGAGAGACCATCGGCATCACCGACAAATAGTATATTTTTTTTGTTCTGACTACTGCTATATTGTTTAGACGTTTTAACTTGATTATTGGTTGTGACAGGATTTTCTTCAGTGTTTACAACGTTTAAATTTCTATAAAACATAAATGCACCTGTGCCAATAGATAAAGCGATTCCTAAAATGACAAGGAGGGAGATTTTTAAAGCCCTTTTCATCCATATATCACATCCTCATTAATCATCATTTTCTATTTATTTCTAATATACATTATATGCCTAAATTAATCAATAAAAATCGCTTTGCATTTTATAAAATGGATATATTATAATAGTGTCAAGAAGTACATTTTAGGATGGTGATTTGTTTGAAAAGAGGGAATTTGGCAATAATCATTTTATTGATATCAATATTTTTAATTGTAGCTTTATTTGCAAGCCTTGCAAATCTTATTGTGGACATACAGTGGTTCAATAGCTTGAATTATTTAGGCGTGTTTTTTAAGAAGTTTTTAACACAGCTTACTATAGGTGTACCATCGTTTGTAGTAATCTTTATCCTTTCTTATTTCTACCTGAATAGAATGGTTAAAGACTATGCAAAGTTTGCTCAGGACATTGAAATCAAAAGTGTACGCAAAAGATTTAGAGGTGTGGTGATAGGCATATCGATATTTGTAAGCTTTTTGATTTCTGTATTTATCTCTGCAAATTGGTGGAACGACTTTTTGTTTTACATAAATTCTGCGAATTTCGGCGTGAAAGATCCGATTTTTAATAAAGACATAAGCCTTTACATGTTTAGACTGCCATTTCTTTTAGATGTATATGATTTGCTTATTATCATAATACCGATACTCATAGTCGCCACTATAATCGTATATGGGCTTATGTACTTATCCGATAAGACCAGGTTTTATGAGATATCAGACAGAGGAGGTTTTTTTAGAGCTATTTACAACAAAGAGATACTGATGATAGCTTTTAGGCAAATTGCCGTTTTGGGATTTGTATTTTTTGCCGTTCTTTCATTGGGTTATTACTTAAAAGCGTATGGCATATTGTACTCTAAAAGTGGCGTTGTCTTTGGCGCAGGCTATACGGATGTTCATGTAAGGCTTTTGTTTTACAGGATTTTAATGTTGGCATCAATAGTTTCCGGCATTTTGTTTATGATTGGTGCATTTAGGCAAAAACTTAAATACATAATAGCATCACCTGTAATAATCGTTGCCATCATGATCTTATCGACTGTATCACAAATGGTTGTTCAAAGTTTCATTGTTGCGCCAAACGAGCTTGACAAGGAAAAGACTTATTTGAAGTACAATATTGACTTTACTCAGAAAGCATTTGACTTAAATAATGTTGAAGAGAAAAATTACGATTTAAGCGGCAATATAGACAAAAAGGTATTAGATGAAAACCAAGACACCATAAACAATATCAGGATAAACGATTATAGGCCTGTAAGCCAAATATACAACCAGCTTCAAAGCATAAGGCTTTACTATAAATTTAATGACATAGATATCGACAGGTATATGATAAATGGAAATTACAGGCAGGTCTTTATATCTGCGAGGGAGATGAATCTTGACAATCTGGCAAGCCAAGCGAAAAATTGGATCAACATGCACCTTAAATATACACATGGGTATGGCGTTGTGATGTCAACCGTAAATGATGTAACGGCTACAGGGCAGCCAGACATGGTGATAAAAAATATTCCGCCAGTGAGCAGCACAAATATAAAGATAACGAGGCCAGAGATATACTTTGGAGAGCTTACAAACACGTACGCAATAGTAAATACAAAGACAGGTGAATTTGATTACCCTTCAGGCGACACAAACAAAGAAAATTTTTACTCTGGCAAATCAGGCATACCTATGACGTTTTTAAACAAGTTTTTGTACACTATTTATACTGGCAATATAAAAATACTTTTATCCACTGACATTACGCATGATAGCAGGATGCTTCTTTTTAGAAACATAAAGGATAGGGTTCAAAGGATAGCTCCGTTTTTGATATACGATGATGATCCATATATAGTAGTAGATAATGGTAAACTGTATTGGATGATTGATGCATACACTTATTCTGGAAACTATCCCTATTCAGAGCCTTATGGGGATACAGGTATAAATTACATTAGAAATTCTGTCAAAGTCGTCGTTGATGCTTATACAGGTGATGTAAAGTACTATATATCTGACAAAAATGACCCTATAATAAAGGTGTACAGCAGGATATTTCCCGGGCTATTTAAAAATATAGACGAGATGCCTAAAGGCTTAAAAGCTCATATAAGGTATCCTCAGTATATATTTGATATACAAGCAAGCGTTTATAGAAATTATCACATGTCGGATCCGCAAGTTTTTTACAACAAAGAAGATTCTTGGGACATAGCAAAGGAGAAATTTACAGGTAAGATAGAACCGGAAGAGTCACAGTATGTCATAATGAGGCTTCCAGGAGAAAAAACTGCTGAGTACGTTTTGATGATTCCGTATACACCAGCCACGAAAGATAACATGGTGGCTTGGATGGCAGCAAGGATGGATGGCAATAACTATGGAAAACTGGTAGTCTATAAGTTTCCAAAAAGCACTGTCGTGTATGGGCCTATGCAGATTGAGAACATGATCGATCAAGATCCGAATATTTCAAAAGAGATGAGCTTGTGGGATCAAAAAGGATCAAGCATCATAAGAGGCAATTTGCTGACACTGCCGATTGACGATTCTATGCTTTACGTTGAGCCTATCTATATACAGTCATCAAATGAAAATGCAATACCTGAAGTGAAAAGGGTTATTCTGGCGTACAAAGATAAAATCGTAATGGAGGATACGCTTGCAAATGCATTAAACAAGCTATTTAATTTGCAAGCTCCAACACAGCCACAGGTTCCACAAGTGCAGACGAATGAAACCCAGCAAGAGCTTATAAAGAAGGCAAATGACATATATAATAATGCAATGAATGCTTCAAAAAATGGCGATTGGACAGATTTCGGTAAAAATCTCGATGAGCTTGGAAGCGTGCTTAATGATTTAAACAATAGCATAAAAAAGTGATGATGAAAAGTGCACTGCTAATTAATATTTGGCGGTGCACTTTATTTTTTGCATTAAAAGTGGAGATACTAAATGTAGGTGATGTTAAATGGAAATACTGCAGTCAGAATTAAAGATAGAAAATTTGATAAAAGAAACAGAACATATATTTGAAAAATTAATGAGCTTCAATGAGATTTTATCAAATGATGTGACAAAAATTGATGCAAAATTAGAAAAAAGCGAAAAAGAAATTAAGGAGTACATTGAAAGTCAATTTGAAGAAAATAACGATAGAAAATATCTAATAAGTTATTTGAGAAAGGCTGACAATCGATTAGATAGCTTAAAAGAAATAGAAAACATGATTTACTCCAATATCGATGAATTAGGTAATGACGTAAAAACTCTAAAAGACAATCTGAATGGCATGAAAAAGACACTATACAAGTTAAAAGATCTTGAAAGAGATATTAGCTCTATGAAAGCTGTAATCGAAAAGGATGTGCTTTTAAACATAGAGCTAAACAAAAAAAATACACCTGAAAAGGTAGAATACGTGTATGACTTGCTGCCGCAACTTGTAAACAATCTAAATACGGCATTAAATAATTTGTACATCGCCAGAGAAGGCATGAATAGGATAAAAATATACGAGGACATTGTAAATAATTTGGAAAATTTTCAATAGTAAAATTTTCATTTACTAATTCTAATCATAAAGGGAATATTAAATAACGGGGAAATTTTTTAAAGGAGGGTTTACATTGAATAGGAGAGAATTTGAGGATTACCTAGGTGAAAAAGTAAATAGTGAAGTGTCTGAAGAATTAAGTGCAAGATTTGGCAAAAACAATCAAGCACAGCAACAAGCTCAACAACAGGCACAGCAGCAAGCGCAGCAATTTCAGCAACAATTGCAGAGCATGGGCATAAATGTCACACCGCAGCAATTCCAGCAATTATTAAATCAAGTAAAAGCTCAAGCGCAACAACAGCAGCAGCAGACAGATATACAGGTTCAGCAAGCATTACAACAGGCTATGGCTGCACTTCAACAGGCTCAACAAAGCATACAGGCAAACCAAGTATTTGCACAGATGAGCAAAATATTAGATTCATCAAATCAGCAATTGCAGCAGTTGACACCACAGTTGCAAGCTCAACAAGCTCAGCAAGCACAGGCCAATTTCTTAAATCAGCAAGCAAATCAGCAGAATACGACACAAACAGGAATGCAGTAATAAAGTAAGGGTTATAGATAAAAGTCTATAGCCCTTTTTAAGCGGGGATTAATTTAGCATTTGCAAATAAAAATAAATTGTGGTATTATAAAGTATGTAAGTGTGCGCCCGTAGCTCAGTTGGATAGAGCGTTTGACTACGAATCAAAAGGCCACGGGTTCGAATCCTGTCGGGCGCACCAGTAAAATAGCATATTTGAGGGTATGTGTCGTAAGATGCATACCCTTTTTGATTGCGAGTTGATTGCGAGTTGAAATTGGAATTATGGTGTTCCTTGATTTATTAGCAGTATCTTCAGCAAACGTTGGTGTCATTTTGTCGTCAACGTTATATCCTGATGCTTTGTTCATTCCATAAGCGCATTTTATACCTGCTTTTGTTTCTGGATACTTTGCTTCATACAGATCTTTCATTCTTTTTAAATGTTCAGTATGTTACAAGACTGTCTATTCTGTCATTATTAAGTTTTTGTCAATTTCAGCCAATTCTTTGTCAATATTATTGTAGCTCATTGTTATGCATTCTATTTCATTTAAATCTAGCACTTTTGCTGCTTTTAATTTATGCAGCCCTGAAATAAATTCGTTTTTTGTTATAACAATTGGCTCCAATACTTATTTCCTTCATGTTTCAAGATGATTTAAATATTATATAATAATTCGACAAAAGTAGAGGAAATCATTTAAAAATATAAGCGGAATTCCACTTTTATAGAGCATTATGAGGTTTTGCAAATACCTAAAAAACATCTCTTTCTTTATTAAGGAGGATTTTTTGCTATTTTATAGAATTAATTAATGATTAATGCTATTTTAAAAATAATGGAGGTATCTAAATTGTTTGAAGTCATTACTGTAACAAAAGAATCAAGAGAGTATGTAGAATTATATCTTAAACTAAGTAGATTAAATTTAAATTTTATAGACGGGAAATTTAAAAAAAGTATTGAAGCTGAAGAATTTAAGCATAGAAAAGAACGTAAAAATGATATTATTACAGTACTTGATAATATTATAAATACAGACTTTTTGTATATGAGAATGATTGATGAAGGCTATTTTTTTATTTTATGTGATGAAGATGGCTATATCATTAGATTAATATATAACAATAAATTAGAAAATTATTTTAAAGAAATAAATTTGGCAGAAGGAGTCAGTTTAAAGCTAGAAAGCAGTGGAATAAATGCAGTCAGTTTAGCAATGGAATATAAACAACAGTATCAAATATGTGGTAATGATCATCAGTGGGACATATTAGAAAATTGGTATTGTACGGCAATACCTGTAATTGATTATGCAAATGCTTTAATAATTGCTTATCTTGATTTGTCATGTGTAAATTGTCAAAAAATAGATTATCAAAGTTTTATCTTAAGAAATATAGTTAAATGTGTAGAAAAAGCTTTAACATATAAAAATAAATTGTATACAATTGAGTCGGAATTAACTTCAATTGATACAGCAATAATATATTGGTTAGCGCATGGGATGGAGAGAAAAGATATATGTAAAGTAATGCATATTGCAGAAAATACTCTTAAAAATCATATAAAAAAACTTCGAATTTTATTAAAAGCAAACACGGATGCAGAATTAGTTTTCAGGGCAACAAAAGTTGGTATCATAGATCTTTATTAAAAAAGTAATAAATATAACAATTTTTTAATAGCCTACTAGTACAATAGTTACGATAAAATTCGACTTATATTGACAAAATAATTTGTACCAACAAGCTATTTTCAAAATTCAATAACAGTATTATTATTAAATTAATCGAAAAAAGTTAACTTTGAAATTTAATTAAGTAATTGGATAAATGAAATTTATTAAAGTGGTAATAATTATGCAAGCTAGAGACCAATTCCGAATTAGTTAAGAGGTAATTTTTTACATACTAATGTTTTGCTTTTATTTGCCGTGAAGAAGATATGAAAGTTAGAAAGTTTCATTCTCGTTCATTTAAAATCTATAATGATACCAAAAAACAAAATATTTCTTAATATATGAAAAAATTTGATAATTATTTTGCTATTTTAGTTTTAATTAAAATTAAGAGAGGTAGTCAACAATGAATGTTTTAAATGATTTTAAAGATTATAACATAAATAGTATTATTTTTAAAGTGACGAATAGTTGCAATTTAGATTGTCAATATTGTTACAGAAAAAAAGCAAAATTGGAAAATAAACAAAAATTATCGTTGGAAATATTAGAGAAGGCGTTTAGAGATTATTCGAATTATATTGAGGCTAATAATCTAGATAAAACTATGAATTTTGTTTGGCATGGAGGGGAACCTTTAATAGTTGATATTGACTTTTACAATAAAATTATTTCATTGCAAAAAAATTATATTGATAGAGGTTTTGTAATTCATAATGCAATACAAACAAATGGAACATTAATTGATAATAGATGGATAGAATTTTTTAAAAACAATAAATTCATTATAGGAATTAGTTTAGATGGACCTAAATTTATCCATGACAAACATAGATTAAATAGGAAGGGATATTCATCATTTGAAGATACAATAAATGGAATATTATTACTCAAACAATGTAATATATCAATTAATATTATATCTGTAATTAATAACGATTATGTAAATTATGGAGGCCAGATATTGGAATACTTTGTTGATTTAGGAATAAATGTTGTAGACTTTATTCCATGTTATTTTTATAATGATAGATATACATTATCAGTTGAAAATTATAAGAACTTTATGATTAACATATTCGATATTTGGATGAAAAAATATAAAAATGTTATAAAAATTAGATTTTTAAATGACATTTTCCAAAACATTTTGCGTAAATATGATAAAAATATTAGAGTAAATGTAGGTTGTGAGTTGGGTGAAGTATGTGGACGTAATTATAGTATTTCTGTAAATGGTGATATATTTCCATGTGAATGCTTGACCCCTATTGATTATATGAAATTGGGAAATATAAAAGAAGAAGATTTCATAAGTATATTAAAAAAACGAGAATTTAATGAATTTAAAGAATTATATAACAACGTAAGTAAAGACTGTTTAAGATGTGATATTTTAGATATTTGTCATGCTGGTTGTTTAAATAGGAGATTACCTCAATATACTTATAATTTAAAAGATTATTATTGTGAGGCAAGAAAGGGAATTATTTACCATATTCTAAATAATTTAGATTTATATTTTCCGAAAAGAAAAATATAAATTTAAATTAATATAAGTCTTTAAATATTATTGAAAGAAGGGTTACAAATGCTTTTTGATTATGAATATAAAATTAAACAAGTCTTTATCAAACCATCTGAACATTGTAATATGAAATGCGATTATTGTTATTGTAAAAGGGGGAATACCAATAATATTTTTGATAGTCTTGGTAATATGGATGCTAGTACTTTTGAAAATATCCTACAGAATTATATAAATTTTATTGAAAGTAATAAACAAGAATTAATTTTAAATATTGTATGGCATGGTGGCGAACCACTAGTAGCTGGATTGGATTATTATAAAAAGATGATGGAGATAGAGAACAGATATAGTGAACTTAATAAAGATGCTAACATTAAGATATTTAATTATTTACAAACTAATGCTACATTAATTGATAATGAGTGGATAAATTTTTTTAAAGATAACAAATTTAGTTTAGGAATTAGCCTTGATGGTCCAAAATATATACATAATAAATATCGTAAGTTTATAGATGATAATGGTACTTTTGATGTAATAATAGAGAATATTAGAAAACTTCAGGAAGAACATGTACCAATAGGTATATTATCTGTTATTACTAAATTTTCTTCGAATTTTCCAGAAGATATTTTTAATTTTTTTGTTGATAAACTTAAAATAAAATTAATTGATTTTATACCTTGTTTTTACAATAATGATGAGCTAAGCCCTTCATCAGATGATTTATCAAGATTTTTAATTAAAATTTTTGATTTATGGTATAGCATTAATTTTTCGTGTATTAACATAATTACATTAAGTGATATAATTGATAAGACAATAAATTGGCATTATAATATTGAACAGCCAGATAAATATATATGTGAATTTTCTGGTAACTGTGGACGAAATCTTGCTATATTATCAAATGGAGACATCTATCCATGTGAATGTTTAGTAAATGTTGGTTCTCTAAAATTAGGAAATATTAATCAAAATAATTTTATTGATATCATTTGTGGAGATCAGTTCAGCAGATTTAAAAATTTATGTAGTGATATTAGTGTTGAATGTATGAAATGCGTATATTTTTCGATATGTAAGGGTGGGTGTTTTCATAGAAGAATAAACGGATGGACAATTAATGAAAAAAGAGAACATTATTGTAATGCACGAAAAGAGATTATAAATCATATAATTAATACGCTATTTAAAGGGAGCATTCCTGTAATGGACAAAATTGAAGGTTGATAAAAAGGCATATCATGGTAGAATATGTGGTAATGAATTTACCCATTTCTAAATAAATTAAAACTATCATTGGAGGTACCTAAAATGAATTATAACCAAAATAAAAATAATGCAGATAAATGAACAAACATTAATTTTTGTAGTTAATATTGCGAAAGAAAAACATGTAGCAAGAGCAGAGGACTTTAGAGGAATTAAGCATGGTAAAACTCTTAGCTTTACCAACAAATAAAAGAGGCTTTGTTGAATTCTATAAATAATTTACTAAAATAAGCAAAAAATATGCTAAAGATAACGTTATAGCATGGAACCCACAGGATACTATGAGTTTTAGTAAAGTTTCTTAGATATAAAGGAATTAAAATAGTTATTATCAATCATATGCATGTCAAGAAAAGTAAAGAACTTTGATGATAATTTCCCGACCAAAAATGGCCGAAAATATGCGAGAGTAATCGTTCATAGCACTGTGCTGTAAGCTTATAAGAGTTCTTTACGCAATAGGAACAAAATGTGTTGAAATGGCATTAAAATCCAGAGATTGCATGTAATGCTGCTTAATAAACAGTAGCAAATATTTTTAGTTTAAGACAATAACTCACAAAATCTTAGAAAATGATCTTTGACAATATAAGGCTTAGAGTGTCGGTAGTATAAATCACAATTATGGCGATGACCATACAAAGAAGCATAACCGACATCCTCTAATTTCAATATTTCTTATTAATATAAATTTAATTCAAAGGTTTTATTTTGTTAATTTCAAAATACTAAGAATAAGTGAGTAAATTAAAGAAAATTAAAGATTATGGAAAGAAGTGATGACATGATAAATGATTTTGCAAAAAGAAATAAAATATTTCTATCAAATAGTAATTTTATGCTTTATATTATTGGCTATGTAATATCAGGTATTGGCACAAGACTTACGACGATAGCTATCTCAAGTAAAATATTGTATCTTACAAATAGTGGACTGTCTTTAAGTGCAACACTAATGCTTGAAGGGATACCGAGTTTTTTGCTAGGTTTGTTTGCTGGGAATGTAGTCGATAAGATGAGAAAAAAGAACATATTGATGATTTTATATATATTATTTGCTTTTACGTCTTTTGGATTGATATTTGCAAATGACATGAGCCTAATATACATAATTAGTTTTATAAACGGTATATTAACATCATTTGAATATCCCGCTAGAAGTTCGATTGTCCCGCTTTTGGTTGATAAAGACCATCTTTTAGAGGCAAATAGCATAAGAAGCAGTTTATCAAGTATAAATATGATAGTGGGGTATTCTATAGGTGGTATAATTGTTTCGATATTTGGGAATGATATATCTTTTTTAATAGATAGTCTTACATTTATCATAATTGCGATTTTAATTGCCTTTATTAGATTAGATGAAAAGGCTCAAGAAGATAAAAGTGAGAATATATTTGATGATGTTTCAAAAACAATCAGCAATATGGCAAATGAAGTAAAGCAAGGAATAGGATTTATCAAAGGCAGCATGGTAATAAGACAAGTGATAAATCTTAATCTATTGAGTACGCTTATAATAAGTATGCAAACGCCACTTGTGTATATTTTTGTTAATAACTACCTAGGTGGGGAGAAATTGCTTGCAGCAAGAAGTGGTATGCTTTTTTCGTTAGCAGGTGTTGGAGGGGTTATTGGAGGTATATTGATAAATTCAATAGGAAAGAAATTTAATAATATTTCAATTATGACGACTGTACTGCTTTTTGATGGAATTACTCTTATTGCATTTTCAAACAGCAAAATATTTTTATTATCATCAATACTTTTTACCTTCTTAGGCATAATATTTGTAGTGTTTGAAACACTTACAGATACGATAATACAAGAAAATACTAATGACGATAATAGAGGCAAAGTTTATGGATTTTTAGGTTCATTAGTCGATCCTTTATCGATAATATCCTTAGGAATAGGTGGCGCTTTAACAAATGTATTTAGCGCAAAGGTAATTTTTATACTATGTGGAATTGCAGAGATTACTGTAGCGCTTATATATAAAACATATAATAGGGTTAAATCAATTAATTAATTTTATATAAATTTTATTGATTTTTATACTTAGAACATTTTAATTAAAAATTGCCACAAAAATTGTAATTATTTATAATAGGTTAGCTATTCTTATAGTAGATAGTCATTTTATAAATATACTTAATATAATGAGTTATACATGCAAGCATGCTCCGCTTTTAGTCTCGCAGAAAAGAGAACTATACCAGTAGTATAAGCTATTAAAATATTAAAAAGGAATGTGCCTTTTAAGGATGTAAGTAGTTTTATCACCTATTTTAACCTTTTTAGAATAGGACATAGCCATTTAATCCTGGCAGCTCTGCCTTTCTCCCTAGTTATACCATCATACTTCATTTTAAGAGAAGGGTCATAAGGGCAAGTAGGGATTCCATCAGAAGCAACATCAGGTTGAGGCAGATATTTTGAATTACGGTAATTTAGAGGGATAATAGGAATTATGCCATGTTCCTTAAAAAGATATCTATAATTATCAGAAGCATCAAAATCCGAATCACCCAAAAAATATTTAAGAGAGAAACCAGGATGAAGAGAAAAGAAATTATCAATGACAGGGATAAGACTTTTAGTATCATACTGATACTTAGATTCGTGAGCAGATTTAGCCGTATTAGGATTTAAAGAATTATCATCATAAAAATCAACATGACAAACAACACCTAAAGCATTGGTAACAATAGCAGTTTTGTGAGCATGACAATAGTGACCGTTAATATAACAGAATTTAGCATCAGGATTAGAAGAAGTGAATTTAGGCATTTTACTGCAGGCATACCTGTGAGCATTAAAGTCAGGATTAGACTTAGAGAATTTTTTAGCCTCACGGAAAAAAGAATCAAATAATTTAGGGTCATTCTCTCTGACATATGGTTCAATGCCGGCAATATCAGCAACTAAATTCTAGAGAGAGTAGGGCTGATTTGCTCACAAATAGGATGAGTAATATTGACAAGATTATGGAAAAAATCATCAAGATCACGCAAGAAAAGAGATTTAAATCTAAAGAATTGAGAAACATTAGGAACTCTTTTAAAGAACCCACAAAGTTCTCTAAGGTCCTTAGAAAGGTTAAGAATGTGAACAGGTAATTGAATAGTAGGTATAGAAAGAATCTTTTGGATAACCAAAGAAGAAAGCATAGACTCGAGACTGAAGACTCTATGAAGGTCATAATAACTGTAATAATGGTCATAAAAAGACTGAGGCACAATTTCAGAAAAATCAATATAAGAATCAAATAATTCGATAAACTTAGGCTTGTTTTCTTCAAAAATACATTCAATATCAGTGAAGACATCACTGATAGATAATTGTTTAAACTTGGTTTTCATAAGGATACCTCCTATTTGTTAATATAGTGTATTATATAATAATTCAACAAAAGTGGAGGAAATCCTTTGAAAATATAAACGAAACCCCGCTTTTTAGAGCATTATGGGGTTTCGTAAATACCTAAAAGTCTTTTATAGAAAGGAGGGTTAAGATTGTCAGTTGAAAATTTGGCTGAGAAAGTAGATGTTGACGCTTTAAAGGCTTTTGCAATAGCAAAAGGTCAACTTACATCTCACAAAGATGGATTTTGTAGAGCACCTTGGATAACTGACGAAACTGATACGAAAATAAAGGAACAAAATACGTAATTAAGCTTAAATGAATTTTTCCCTCCTTTTTAGGAGGGAGTTTCTATTTAATTGATATTGTCTGTCTATTGTGGTAGTGTCAGAAGTTATATGAATAAATAAAATATGTAAAATATTGGATTAATAAAAGTGGTTGTATTTGTTAATTAAAATTATAAACGATTTCGCTTTGTTCAAATCAAAAATCCGAATTTATGGCGCACCTCTGCTCATTCTTCGCAGACGTGCTATTTTTTAGAAGCTCGAATTAAGCTTTAAGTATATTTAATAAAATAGTGAAAATATTTTTAAAATTCTATTGACATTTTACTTTTTATATGTCATAATATAATTGAAAGTGGAAATAAAAATTTTTTAAAGGTGAATTGGTTTCTAAAAATAAAAAGCGGAATGCCTACAACAAATGAAAAAGGTGGATGTATTTCCACTAAAGAAATAAAGGTGGCGTGATCAACCACCTTTATTTTTTATGACAAATAATGTGATACTGTCACATTTTCACGGTTATGACCTAAATTTCTGCTTATTTCTCTTACTGCTTCTCTATCTCTTTTATCTCTTGTATGCTTTTTGTATCTTCTTCCTCTGATTTCTATAAACCTGTCTTGAGCATATTCACGGCGCATACTGTGTATATCAAGATGCTCTGGAATTCTTGTAAAAAGCCTTTCATTTCCTCTATCTTTAGCTTTTTCTAATATGCTTTCAATTTTAGGCTGATATTTTTTGAGTATAGGAACTTCTCTTGTCTTACCGCCTTTACCGTTTTTGACATGGACATATAATCTATCGTCTTTTTTATAAATATCATTTGCAGTGATAGCTGATACTTCACGCCTTCTTAAACCAGATGATTTACAGAAATCTATTAAATCTTTATAGTTATCCAAATTAATTTTTTTATCATCAGGTCTTTCAAGTCTAGATCTTGTTATATCTTTTAGTCTTCTTTCGGGTATTTTAATATCATCAGCAAGGCTATTATCTTTGTACGCTTTTCTAAGAGCTGCTTTTGCAACCTTTATAGACCATGCTGATTGACCCAGTGAGATTTTTTCGCTTAAATAATCTGATACCATATCCTTTGTTTTGTCAAAGTCTTTATTCTTTACACCTTTTGATTTACACCAATCAGCAAATCTTTTAACTTCATTACGATAAGTTGCATAAGTCTGCACAGAGAAGATACCAGCATTAAAAACTGCATCATTCATAGCATTAAATACATCTTGACCATGAAGTCCATTCTTTATCGCTTCTTCTCTAGCTTTCTTTTTGACAGTATATTTACTTTTTCCAAATGACTGCTGTTCTTTTAAACTATTAAGCAATCTATAAAAAATGCTTCCTTGTCTGCTCATTAAAATCACTCCTGTATTTTAAGAGGAACTGACACAATGTCCTGTTTTGGTATACTATTTTCGTAAAATTTTTTTCAGCTATTTGGACGTCTTATCTTGGTGATACTCCTAGTTTTATAGCAGTAGATTCAACGAAAGACGAAATTTTTTCGTTTTTCGGTATTGCTATTTTCCCACCGCCTG
Source organism: Thermoanaerobacterium calidifontis (assembly GCF_055381745.1). Taxonomy (NCBI): domain Bacteria; kingdom Bacillati; phylum Bacillota; class Clostridia; order Thermoanaerobacterales; family Thermoanaerobacteraceae; genus Thermoanaerobacterium; species Thermoanaerobacterium calidifontis. The sequence goes on from NZ_AP042436.1 coordinate 51,979, forward strand.
CTTTACCTGGTGATCCTCCACGTTTTACTTCAGGATATTTTATTTTTATAGATCACTCCTGTATTTTAAGAGGTCGGCGAAATAATTTCCTTGACCACTTTTTAAGATTTTCAGCACGTTCTAAAACTGTCAATTCTGCTTTTATCTATAGGTAAAATACAAATTAATCCATAATCTACATATCTATTTTAAATTACAGAAAATACTTATATTGATAACAATGATGAAAGCCTATATAACAGGCTTAAATAAATTATTAAGTAAAAAATGTTAACAGATTTCGTATTTAAAATAGATGTCAGTTATCATTTTAAACAATTATGTTTCCTTTAAAGGCATAATATCAATAAAAGTCTGTGTTATCAATTTGGAGAAACTTTAGCTATTTCAGACAATTTATTTATTGTTTTTCCATTATCTGTATTTAGAGAAGTGTCAATTTTGCACTTCTCTATCACCGAAATTTTTCCGGTTTTACAGCCGTTTTTTTTTAGTATTTTTTGTATTTAGCAAAGTGCAACTTTTGCACTTTGCCACTTCCGAAATTTTTCCAGCATAATGATTGCCTTTTGATTAAAAAGCATGTCTTAACTGAGGAATATAACCAGCTTCGCCGTTTATATTCTCCTATTATCGCTGCGTGAGTAAGTTATATATCTATAAAGTAAGATTAGCCTTTGTTAAAACATCATTACCAGTTGTGATTATGTCGTTGATAAAGCCGGTAAGCTGCTTTATCTTCTCTAAATGTATTATCCGCATAGCATGATAGAGAATACCTCTGCAGTGATTTTTGCGATATAGCTTATGATATTGCTGTGGTGTATTTCATCATGCCGGATAACTGTTGCTTTTAAAATTCCGTCTGCTCTTATCCAAGCCCGTGAGCTATAGGGCTTTGCCGCTGGCGTAAATGCATGATGTCTACTGCTTTTTAGAAAATCAAGCAACCTTCCATTGCCATTCTCTTTTATGAAATATTCGGATATATGCAAAGGAATCAACTTTAGCGGCAGAAAGTTAATCCTTTGATACTCGCAAAAATGTTTTCTGAAGGCCCGGATATTTCAACCGTAGAGGAAAGAGAATGATGCATAACGCATTTTATTTTTATGCTTGTTTTCCTTTTATTTCGATATTATTATATAACAAATATTCAAAAAATTCAATATAAATATTTAAATACCCTATGCGATTTAAAGCATAGGGTATGGTTAGCAACAACTGAGAATTTATTTATCTTCCTTTTGCAGTATTTCGTCTTCTTTTTGAACTTTTACAAGTAACTCAAGAATTGCATCAACTAATTTGTTTACATTTTCTTCTTCAATGCCAATTATCTCGTATATATAAGAATCGATTATGTCTATGATTTTATTATAATATTTGGCATCTTGGTCATTATCAATAATTTTCATTAAAGCACGGTTTTTCTGTATTAACAGTCCGGCTAATGAATCAAAATCATCACGAGTCATTTCTTCGTTGTTGTAATTCATAATATTAACTTCACCTCCTTTCAGTGATACGATTTACCGTATTTAGCTCTTTTTAAATGAACAGATCATGATTTTATTTTTAATTATTTTATATGTTGAGCACTATATTGTAATTTTTCTATTATGGTCTTATTACAAAAGTGGACTTAGTGGACTTACTGGACTTAAATGCTTGATATTGCTGATTTTTCAATTGTTTTTTAAGACCACTTTTGTTCTAAAGTGGTCACATAACTGGTCATAATTATGTAAGTCCAGTTGTATGACCGGTTTATACAATTTCTGGACTTGATAGAAGCCGCTATTTAACTAGGACTCAGAGTACTAAGTCCAGTAAGTCCAGTTATGGAATATAACTTATCTAGAGGAATTTTTTTGACTCTTTTTTGTTTGCCATTTATATATTCTCTTACTGTATTTCTGCCTTCTTCTGCTACAAGCATTCCTCGTTGCTGCATTCTCTTCCATAAAGTTCTCTGTGTTACTGGCAGTGTAGTATTTTGCTTTTTAGCCATTTCTTCCACGATCATGAATGCAATATCACCTTCTAACAAAAGATAGTCTTTTGAGATCCAACCTATCAAAGTGCCTTTTTCCTTCCAAATACCTTTTTCATCTTTAACCCAGCCCCATTGCTTTGGATTTTCTGGCACTCCATCATTTTCAGCTTTGTTTACATGTGCCATACCTGCTGTTATAGCTGCAATCAAAAGTGAATAAAATCTATCAACAGGATCGTCAACTTTTAGATACTGTGACTGCTGTTTACCAATTTTCAATAATGTATTGAATCCATTTCCGTAGATGTCTTTTGCCTCATCTTCTGATACCACTTCTTTTTCTTTAGCAAATATGAGGAATACCTCTAAGCCTACCAAAAGATGAGAAATATTGTCTGGCGTTCTGTCGTGGCATACAATATTGCTTTTACGTATTAAATCCCTTAATGCGTTTTTCTTTTTGGGCAATGTTTTTTTGTACAAGTCAATTCTTGTGCTTAACCATTTGATATAACCGCCCATGGCCTTTGTGAATACGCCGTTTCTTGCATATTCCTGTAAGATGCTTAGTTTTTCAAGATCAATATCACCATGGTTAATCTCTATAACGACAAGCCTTGCAACTAGACTCTGTCCAGTTGGTACATCTTCACCGCTGGAAATTAATAATGTCTTTGATTTGTATGAAGGTCTTAAAGATATATCACTGTTCATTCGACCCTTACCTGAGCCATTGCCTTGATTTCGGAAGATAAAATCTGCTTTTTTGTTTAATTTTTGAATGTCTCCAATGCTTCCATGCGGTGCAAAATCGTCTATAGTAAGCACTGCATCTTTTGCCAGGAATGATAGTTTTTCAAGGAAGTTTTCTGTGCTTTCCCAGCTGGCAGGTAAATTCTTGCCGTTGAAATTCCGGCCATAATGTGACTGCGCTAAGGCAGTTATTTCGCTTTTTTGACTGCCAGTTGGGCCTGCTATAAATAGACTCATATCGATGTTTAACATTTCTCCTAATGGTGCTAAATATATTCCAGCTAAAAACGGAAAAGTTATTTCCGGCTTAGCCAAATTTAAAAATTCCAATGATTTTGAAATACAATCTTTTAATTCATCGTCATCTTTTGGCAATTCAAGTCTGTAATCTTTAAGGCAGCTTTCCAGTTCTACTTCTATATTGTTTTCTTCTCCATATTGACTTATTGCACCACCATTGTATAGATATATCCATTTATTGTTTATTTTTCTCCAGCCTAAATGCGTATATATCGTTCTTCTTTTCACATTATCGCTACTCAAAACTTGTATTGCGGTTCTTAAATGATCTTTTATGCTGCTTCCTGCGTATATTATGGCTCGATTTCCCCAGTTTGCAGTAACCCAGTTTAAGCCTGCAAATTTATCTGATTGTACAATTATATCTTTTAATGGAGTGCCATTTTTGGTTGTACCTTTAATTCTAAAGTATGTCTTTGTTTCTAAACCGTCGTCTTTAATGATTTCTTCAATAATGTGTGCTTCAAAATTGCACAGTGGCATGTATACAACTCCATCTTTTGTTATCTTAACGTGGTAAATTATGTTTTCGATTATTTCATATGGAGAATGATATTCTTGTTCACTTTCTTCATTAAATAAAGGCTCAGCATGTGCTTTTTTTATTGCTTTAATTATTTCATCTTTGTTTTCCAATCTAACACCTCCTTTATCACGTGTATTTTGTCTTCGATGCTGCCTTCAAGGAGTAAATCTATCCAGTACTGTATTAAGTCCTGCATATGACATGCTTCAATAAATTCAGTTATATTTATGTCTTCAGGTTTTTCAACAGCTTGCTTTATTTTTGTGTATAACTGATTAAGATTACATAAGTAGTTATATACTTCATTGTATTTGCGAATATATTCTTTATATAGCTTGTTGTCTTTTTGCATTTTAAGAGCTTGTCTTTTGAACTTCTTTTTTTGCTTTTTACTGGGCAGATCTATGCCGAAATCTTGTGCAAGCTTTTCTAATGCCTCTGACGGTGTTAAGTTAAAATATCTTGAAATAAAGTCTATAACATCGCCATGAGCTTGGCACCCAAAGCAATGATAGACATCTTCATAGATTGCTAAGGAAGGGTTCTTATCCGCATGAAATGGGCATAAGATAAAATAATGAGTGCCTTTTTTTACAGGATTAAAACCGTAAAGTTCTATAGCCTGTAATAGGGAAATATTAGATTTGACATATTCAAAATTATTGCTTATATTATAGCTGGTGTTCAATTTATCTTTTTTATTTGCCATAGATTTTTCTATGGTATTTTTGTCCATTGCAGATCCCTTCCTTAATTAACATAAAGGTTATTTTAACTCGATTTTTTCCAGCCGCCGTCGAAAGCTTTTCCGCCATTGTCAATCCATTCTAACAGTTTATCAGGATCAACTCTTAATTGTCTTCCTACATGAACAACAGGTAAAATGCCTTCTCTGGCTAAAGCATATACTCTGTCTTCTTTTAAATCTAATATTTCTGCTACTTCAGGAAGTCTTAATAATTTTTTATCCAATTTATGTCACCTCCTTGACTTTTTTTTAATTTCAATTTATTATATACACAAGATTATAAAATTTCAAGTATTTTTAATGTAAACTTACGTAAACAATCCTGATTAGTAAAGGGTGTAAATTTAATGGACGAAATTAGAAGATCAAAAAATACTGATATTTCAGAGATGGCTAAAACCACATACATAAGAAGATTTGAAAAATACTATATTAAAGAAGAAGATAGTTTTTCTCTTAAACTACCGTTTATTGAAGGTGAATTAATGCCTTTAAAATTTGATTTATTAACATATGATTATAATACGGATGAAAGCAAATTAGTATTTCCTAAAGGTCGATATGTAGTGCCGATAGAAGGAAGTAAAAATATAGAGTATAGACCGTTAATAGATTTTCCGGATTTGTTTTTTGCTTTTTCTAATTTAGGGAGAAACAGTGAAGTAAATGAAGAAGAGATTATTAAATTTATTGAAACATATGGCGGCAATTTGGTAGAATCAATTAAATTGAAATATTTAAAAAGAGTATCAGATAAAATTGCAAGTGTAGATTTGGATATACCCATCAATAAATATAACATAGAAGATATATACAAGTATGCACGTGAAGCATTTTTTGTATTTCAATTATATGATCAATTGAAGAGCAAAAACATAAAAAAATTGCGAAATACATTGATAGATTTTTATGAATTTGTAGATAAAATTATACATACAAATTCTGAGCTCAGTAGTATACCGTATGCTACAACGTTTAGAAATGGTTTTGTAAAATATATTCAGTATATAGTTGATGAATGGGAAGAGATTATGAAAAAATTTGATATTAATAAGTCTATATTTATTGAAAGTGTAAAGTCTGGAAATAAAGAAATGATAAATTTTATGTTGACCGAATTAATGACAGACTATATGGTCATTGAATTAGCAACAAATTTGATTAACGTGGTTATAGCTTTTAGAACTGCAAATATAAATATTAGAATAGATTTTGAGGGCGTAATGATGGAATCAGAATCTAAAATAGATTTTATACCAAGTTGGGGATATACTGATCTTATTCAGGCAATATGGTTACATTTTTGGCTGATTGTTACTAAACAAATTAAGATTCGTTATACATATTGTGAATTTTGCGGACTGCCAATCTTAAATCCACGCAAAAATCAAAGATTTCATCCTGGGTGTAGGCAAGCTTGGTTTAACCAGCAAAAGAGGAATGCTATTAAAATGTATAAGGAGGGACTAAACATAGAAGAAATTGCTATTAAACTTAACAGAGATGTTGAACAAATAAAAGAATGGGTCAAAAAAGAAACTTAAGAATTATTGGCAATCAATATTATACTATAAGATTGTATTTGTATTTTATATTTGATTGATTATTTGCCATATGCTCTAATTGATATATCTTTAAAAATCTTAATTTAAGGCAATGTTACATTAAAATTGTTGAATTAATTAGGAGGAGGTTTTATAATGGCAAGACAAAGAGGTTCTGTAAAAGAAATTGTAAAAGGCAAAAAATATAAGATAAGCTTCTATATTGGTACGGATACGAATGGGAAGCGAAAATATCATATTGAAACTATTGAGGCAAAAAATAAAGCAGAAGCGCAGAAATATTTATCTAAAAAGTTAGTAGAATTTGATACAGGAACTTTACCTATAGATGAAACTAATATGACATTAAAAGATTATCTTGATAAATGGCTTGAAACAAAGAAAACGTCATTGGCACTTATGACATATAGCAGTTATGAGCGGAATATAAGATTGTATATTGATCCTTCTATAGGGAATTATAAGCTTATAAAATTGACGCCTTTAATTATACAAAATTTGTACAATGGTTTAACATTGCAAGGTTTATCAGCTAGAACGGTAAGATATATGCACACGATATTGAATGAAGCATTGGATCAAGCGGTAATTTGGCAGGTAATCAATAGAAATCCCTGTAAAGGCTTAACATTACCGAAGCAGGTAAGGCAGGAAATGAAGGTGTTAACACAAGAGCAGGTAAAAAAGTTTTTAAAAGCTTGTATCTATAATCGTTTTGGAGTGCTATTTGAATTACTGGTTATAAGTGGTATGAGACCAAGCGAAGCATTGGCACTTAAATGGGAAGATGTTGATTGGAAGAATAATAGGATCACAATTCAAAGATCATTGACAAGAGTAAAAAATAAATGGGAATTTAAAGAGCCTAAAACAAAGCACGGAAGAAGGACAATCCCATTACCGCCTGAAGTTATGAAGGATCTTAAAGAACACAAGATAAATCAAGCAGAAGAAAAGCTTAAAGCGGAAGTATATAATGATTATGGGCTTGTATTTGCTTGTAGCAATGGTAGTCCACTAGAAGAACGAAAGATTGTAACAAGATATTTTAAACCGCTTTTAAAAGATGCGGGATTGCCAGATATAAGGCTATACGATTTAAGGCATACAGCGGCGACATTATTAATGAAGGCAGGTGAAAATCCAAAAGTAGTAAGTGAAAGATTAGGACATGCTAATATCGGAATAACATTAGATATTTATTCGCATGTATTGCCAGATATGCAGGAAGAAGCAACAAAGAAACTTAAGGATATGCTATTTTAAATTGATTTTTTAATTGCGAGTTGATTGCGAACTGAAAAAAACTTGATTAATTTCAACACATATTGTATAATGAAATAAGTAAAAGAAACGTTGAAATGGTGCGCATTAGAGGGATTTAAGAAGAATAGACAATATTCGATAAAAGTGGCTTATAAGGGACTACGAATCAAAAGGCCACGGGTTCGAATCCTGTCGGGCGCACCACTATGATATTGACAAATTTGAAATTTTATTTATAATATAAATCATGCGCCCGTAGCTCAGCAGGATAGAGCAACGGTTTCCTAAACCGTGTGCCGGAGGTTCGAGTCCTCTCGGGCGCACCATTTGTGTGATTAAGATGTACAACGAATTTATGAAGTCTGCTATAGATGAGGCTATACTAAGCTTTATGCTTGGAGAGATGCCGGTTGGTGCAGTTGTAGTTAAAGATGGCATCATCATCGGTAGAGGCCATAATCTGAAAGAAACAGAAAAAGATGCGACGCAGCACGCAGAGATCAATGCTATAAAGGATGCTTGCAAAAGCATTGGTGATTGGAGACTTAATGGTGCATCGCTGTACGTCACATTAGAGCCATGTCCAATGTGCGCAGGCGCGATAATAGAGTCCAGAATAAAAAGAGTGTATATAGGTGCAGAAAGCCGTGATAGCGGTGCTGCAGGCACTGTATATGACCTTTTAAATAAAAAAGCAGAAGTTTATTTTGGCATCATGGAAGATGAATGCAAAAAACTGATAAATGATTTTTTTAGTAGAGTAAGGTAATCTGGAGAGATGGCTGAGTGGTCGAAAGCGCTCGCCTCGAAAGCGAGTGGGCGGATTCCCGCCTCGTGAGTTCGAATCTCACTCTCTCCGCCATGGAAATATCATGGAGAGATGGCTGAGCTGGTCTAAGGCGCACGACTGGAAATCGTGTGTACCCTCAAAACGGGTACCGAGGGTTCGAATCCCTCTCTCTCCGCCATTAAATGTAATTCCCATCTTAATCCATAACATCCATTAAAAATTTCAATCCATGTGTTGATTTTTACATATAGACGATGTATAATAGGTCTTGCATTGCACAAAATAATGTTGTAAGTTGAAAAGGACTTACATGGCCGTACTAGATGGGGAGGTAGCGGTGCCCTGTAACCTGCAATCCGCTATAGCAGGGTCGAATTCCCGAGCCGAGGCATGATTACTGTAAGGCTGGCATAAGTAAGTGATTATGATATTCAAGTCCTCCGCAATGGAAATTTGTGAACCCCGCCAGGTCTGGAAGGAAGCAACGGTAAGCAAATACTTCCATGTGCCGGGGGAGTGCTTGAGTGGAGTTAACTGCTTATGTAACGCTTATGGTAACATGACAGAGTCGGGTGTGCGGCCTTTTTATTTTATTATATTTTACTAAAAAATTTTAATACGTACATAAAAAATATTTTATCAAAAAAATATTCTGATATTTAAAATTTGTGTAAAGTTTTTTTGCGCATTGTCGAAAATACTAATAGTGACTTTTACTGCTTAGGGAGGTATTTATGTTTAGAAGTTATCGCAATCGCTTGTTCGTCATAATATTCGGAGTTTCAGTCTTTGTATATCTACTTTCGTTTGTCCACATAGTAAAAGGCATAGGCAATAACATATTTGCTTCTTTTTTGATATTGTTTATTTCGGCTTTTATAGCAATGACAGAGTCAAAGCACTTGTCATATCCAATAGAAAAGTTGAATGAAGGCGTTAAACGTATAATAGATGGTGAATACGATTATAATATCGATATAGATGTTTCAGAAGAATTTGTAGAGTTATCAAGAAGTTTCAGAGAAATGTCACATAAGCTAAAGTCAACTTATGAAGAGTTAAAAAGGGAGTCTCAGGAGCTTTTAAAGAAAAACAACGAATTGCAAGATTACTATGCAGAGCTTGAGGCATCTTATGAGCAGATGGAAGCTGTGACAAACGAGCTTGAGAAATCGGAATCAAAGTATAGGACGTTGGTAGACAATATTTCAGATATTCTTTGGTTTACTGATAGTGAATATAATATAGAGTTTATTAATAATAGATCAGTAAGGTATTTAGATTATATGCCAGACGAGATGACAGGCAGAAAAATCACAGAATTCGTTCATGACGAAGATAAGAAGATCATGGAAGATCTGATGAATGGCAGAATAAGCATGGCGGAAATAAAATTCAAAAAAAGAGATGGTTCAATACTCCTTACAGAAACGAGAGCCAAGGTAATAAAGAACAATGAAAATGAGATATTGGGAATTCAAGGCTTGTCGAGGGATATAACTGATTACAATAATGCGAAAAAAGAGATAATGGAGAGAAATAGGCAGATTCTGGCCATAGGAAATGTGACGCAATTGTTGACTAAAAATTTAGAACCTCGAGATGTTTTATATTCTATTGCTGAAAAAATATCCACCATTCTTTCTTCACCACTTTGTACCATAAGGACGATAAATGAGTCAGGAAGATTAGAGCTTATGGTAGCAGCAGGGGAATTGAGAGACATGCCTCTTTTGAAAGAGCTGTCGTTGTCGTCGGATGAAAATGTTAAGCTTCTTGTTTCAAAAGAGATTACTGTTTTGGATCCTAATAAATTCCCGATAGATGATAATTTGCTTTTGCGATTGAAAGAATTAAATGTAAAAAACGTGATAGCTGTTCCACTCATATCTAAAGATAAGGCTGTAGGAATCTTAAATATATTAACAACTTCAAAGCTTGCCAATGATATAAGCTTGTTGAGATCTGTGGCTGATAGTGTGTCTGTTGCCATAGAAAATGCAAATCTGTATGACGACATGAGGAATTGGTACTTTAGGACCATCGACGCTTTGGCTCATGCTGTTGAGGCAAAGGATAAATACACAAAGGGGCATTCGCTTAGAGTTTCGAAGTACGCTGCAATTATAGCCGAAAGCATGGGACTGCCAAAAGATGAAATAGAAAAGATAAGAATTGCTGGTCTGTTGCATGATATAGGAAAGATAGGGGTGGCTGACAGTATACTTACCAAGCCTGGCAAGCTTACAAATGAGGAGTACGACAAGATAAAGCAACATCCAAAAATATCTAGAAAAATATTGGAACCAATTGGACTATCTAAGGATATAATGGATGGAATTGAAAAACACCACGAAAGATACGATGGGAAAGGATATCCATTTGGGCTTAATGACGACAACATACCATTGATTGCTGCGATACTGTGTGTGGCAGATTCATTCGATGCCATGACATCTGATAGATCGTATAGGAAAGGGATTTCCTTTGACGAGGCCGTAAATGAATTATTGAAGTACAAAGGCACACAGTTTAATCCGAGGGTTGTTGACAGCGTAATATCTATATACATGAGAGATAGAAAAAAGATGGAGAGGATAAAAATAGAAACGGAAATAGCAAACTAAAAGGATATAGAAAAGTATCCTTTTTTTTGTTACAATTAAGTAAATGAGGTGTTTTTATATGTACCAATCACTGTACAGAAAGTATAGGCCCAGAAGCTTTGAAGAAGTTTTGGGGCAAAATCATATTGTCAGGACTTTAAAAAATCAGATAAAAAGTGGGCGAATAGGACATGCATACCTTTTTTGTGGTACAAGAGGTACAGGCAAGACAAGTGTTGCAAAGATTTTTGCAAAAGCTGTTAATTGCCCTAATAGCGTAGATGGGGAGCCATGCAACAAATGTCAGATATGCCAGTCTGCCAATAACAATTCTCTCATGGACATAATAGAGATAGATGCGGCATCGAATAACAGCGTTGATGATGTAAGAGAATTGAGGGACAACATCATATATGCTCCTTCTTCATGCAAGTACAAGGTGTACATTATCGATGAAGTCCATATGCTGTCTGGCAGTGCCTTTAACGCACTTTTAAAGACGCTCGAAGAGCCTCCGCAACACGCAATATTTATTTTAGCTACAACTGAACCAAACAAGATACCTGCAACTATTTTGTCAAGGTGTCAGAGGTTTGACTTTAAAAGGATATCATCGAAAGTTATTTCACAGAATATAAAGAAGATAGCTGAAGACAGCCAAATAAATATAGATAGTAAAGCAATTGCACTGATTGCAAAGCATGGAAATGGCTCTATGAGGGATGCCATAAGCATACTTGAGCAGTGTGCTTCATACAACGATGTTTTAACGTATGATGATGTGTGCGATATACTTGGCACTGTAAATAATGATACATTGTTTGCTTTAGTGAATAGTTTAAACGATAGAGATGGAAAAGAAACCATAAAACAGATAGATAAGTTGATGCTTTACGGCATAGACGTAAATAATTTGGTGAAGGCTTTATTGTCTTTTTTGAGAGATGTGATTGTATATAAGACATGTGGTGATGAGTCAGAAGAGATATTAGAAACAGAGATAAATGATGTAATTGAGAAGGCTTCTTTATTTGACATGGCGTTTTTATCAAATGTGTTAGAGAAATTGATAGATCTTCAAGGAAAAATAAGATATGCTCAATCTCCAAGAATAATGCTGGAGATAACATTGCTTAAGCTTATAAATCCGGAAATCTCACCTGATATGGACAGTATTTTAGATAGACTAAGTATGTTGGAAAATGTGATTAAAAATGGAAAGGTAATGCCATCTGTAGAGAAAGATATTATCGCTAATGATAAAATTTTAAAATCTGAGAGGGCTTTTGATGATGTAGCTGTAAAAAAAGAAGCGAAAAAAACTGATGATATAGTTGATAAAGTAGATAAGAGCATTGAGATAAATGTGAATGAAGTTTTCAAAAAACTATTAAACATGATAAAAAAAGATAGGCCCATGATTTTTTCTTTTTTAAGCTTAGGCAAACCGTATTTGAAAGATGGCAATTTTGTGATAGAATATCCAAAGGAGCATGTGTTTTACAGAGAAGAGCTTAATAAAATCGAAAACAAAGATTACATCAAAGATATTATTAAAGGACTTACAGGCAATGACTACAACATAGTTTTTGTTATAGAAGAAAAAAATGAAGATGAACAGTTAATTGAGGCAGTAAGAAAATATTTTGGCGATGTAGAAATAATAGATTGATTAATCACTACTGAGTCAAAATTAGCATATAAATAAGAGAGAATACAAAATTAATTAGGAGGTATTTGGATGGCTAAAGGAGGATTTCCTGGCGGTTTCAACATGAACAACATGATAAAGCAAGCGCAGCAGATGCAGGAGCAAATGAAGAAAATGCAGGAGGAGCTTGAAAACAAGACGGTTGAGGAGTCTGCAGGCGGTGGAGCTGTAAAGGTAGTGGCAAATGGCAGAAAGGAGCTTATAAGCATAAAGATCGATCCGGATGTCGTTGACAAAGACGATGTAGAGATGCTGGAGGATCTTGTATTGGCTGCAGTAAATCAAGCTTTAAGAAGTGCTGAAAAGATGATTGCAGAAGAGATGGGAAAAATAACAGGAGGTTTCAACATACCTGGCTTGTTCTGAGGTGAATTAATTAATGAACGTATATTCGAGGTCATTGTCAAGGCTTATTGATGAATTATCAAGACTTCCCGGCATTGGACGCAAGACAGCTCAGAGGCTGGCGTTTTACATCTTAGATATGCCTTTAGACGATGTTGTTAACTTGTCTAATGCTATTTTAGAGGCAAAGAACAATTTAAGATATTGTAAAAAGTGCTATAACTTTACTGACAGTGAGCTTTGCAGTATATGCAGTGATGAGACGAGGGATACACATACCATATGTGTAGTTTCCGATCCCAAAGATGTAGTGGCGATGGAAAAGACGAGGGAATATCGAGGCTTATACCATGTACTTCATGGTGCAATATCGCCTATGGACGGAATAGGTCCAGAGGATATAAAGATAAAAGAGCTGCTGGAGAGGATAAAAGACGCTGAAATCAATGAAATAATATTAGCTACAAATCCAGACATAGAAGGCGAGGCAACTGCAATGTACATTGCAAAGCTTATAAAACCTTTTGGAATAAAGGTGACGAGAATTGCACATGGTGTACCGGTAGGCGGTGACCTCGAATACACAGATTCTGTAACACTGTCAAGGGCTTTAGAAGGCAGAAGGGAAATGTAAACTGCGGTTTAATTATGTATAAATCAAATAAACTCCTTTCATTTTGCAAATTCTTTTTATAATGCAAATAAAGTTGTTTCAGGAGACCATAGGGAAAAGGTATAAGGAATGCCTTGGAACTATGGTTTTTTGTTTAGAAGATTGATAGAAATAAGGAACAAGGAATAAGGCTAAAAGCCAGAAAAATCATAGGGCTTTTTTCTGTTTCCAAAAATCATATGGATAAAAATTCTTAGAAACAGAAAAGTTGTTTCATAAGTGGTAAAGTTCTATTAAAATGCAAATAAAGTTGTATTGAGAATTACTATGGTTATTAGAATGGATATTCTTAAAGAAGACGAAAGCCGATACTAATAGTAAAGATATTTTTGTAGATAGAATTTAATGTATAATGATAATAGAATACTGTGTTTTACTATTGCATTATATAAAGAAATGATGCAATAATATAAGTAATGATGCAATTAAAATGCATCATGTCGCATTTAATTGCAAAAATAAGCGCGAAAGGAGGTAAAGGCTTGAGAACAAAAGATGATATTTTAAAAATTCTTGATTTGTTAGAAGAGCATATTGCAGATGAGTTTGAAGCGCAAGATTTAGACTTTAAGGAATGGATAGAAAGAAGTATAAACGATAACATAAATTTAGCAGTAAAGATGGCAGTTTGTATGGCCAATGGCGGAGGAGGGACCATAGTATTTGGAATAAAAGATAAGGTTAGAGGCAGAAATAAGGCAATATTAGGTGTGCCTCCTACTGTTGATGCATTTTTGATGCAAAAAGCGGTATATGAAAAAACTGACCCCCATATTACTCCGACATTTGATTGGATTGAGGTGCCAGAAGGATATGGAAGAATACTGATGATGAATGTATATCCTGGTATGCCACCTTATACAGAAACAAATGGGAGTGCTACAATAAGAATAGGTAAAGAATGCAGACCGCTTACAGGGTCTATGAGAAAAGAACTGTTTGCTAAAACTGGAGTTTCAGACTTCACATCAAATTTAGTAGACGAATACTGGGAAGACTGTTTCTCACCAGTTGCTATGGAAAGAATAAGAATGATAATGGCCGAAGAACATGCTCCAGATACATTATTAAAAATGTCTAATGAAGACTTGTTAAAGTCTATAGGAGCACTAAAAAACGGGAAACTAACCTTTGGAGGACTTTTGATTGTTGGGAATACACAAGCACTATCAAAATATATCCCAAATCATAGGTGGGATTTTAGAAGAATGATAAGCAGTACAGATTATACGATAAAGCATGGAGAAAATTCAGCGATACCTATAGGTTTATATGAAATAGAGAGGTACATGGCTACTGAAAATCCTACAACCACCATTGAGGTTGGTTTCTTACACCCTGAATTTTCCACGTATCCTAAAATAGCATTGAGAGAAGCACTGCTTAATGCATTTGTACATAGGGATTATAGAATTCCAGGAAGTGTTATGCTGAAACATTATAAAGACAAACTGATTATTACAAACCCAGGCAATTTTATTGGAGGTATTTCTCCGAGCAATATACTTCATCACCCACCAGTAGCAAGGAACTTGCATCTTGCAGATTTGATGGACAGATTGAGACTTGTAAATAGAAGTAATCTTGGAGTTCCGAGAATCTATAAGTCTTTATTAATAGAAGGAAAAGAGCCTCCGCAATATAATGAAATAGGAGAATGCATCGAATTAACCCTTATTGCATCAACAATAGTTCCAGAGTTCAGAAATTTTATTAAAGAATTAAATTCCAAGGGGATTGAAGTTGATGTAGACCACCTGATTATTTTAAACTATCTTCTTAGACATAGAGAAATAGACACATATAATGCTTCTTATATATGTCAGAGAAGTATAGAACAAGTTAGAGAAATACTTAGTTATATGGAGAATAGTTTAAAACTTATAAAATCAGGAGGTACTGTTAAAAAGAAATACTATTCTTTAACCCGGGAAGTCTATTCAATGCTGGAAAAAGGAGTAGAATACGATAGGGATAAAAGACTTGATAAGGAGTCTATTAAAATGAGAATATTATCTATATTGAAAGAAAGGAATCTTACTAATGCAGAGATAAGACAAATGACAAACATGGATAGGCAGCAGGTATTAAGGCTTATGCGCGAGTTAGAAGCGGATGGTGTTCAGATTAAAGGCAGTGGTAGAGGAGCATATTATTGTTTATCTAAAGAGGGGTCAAACTAATAAATAAGTATATGTCTCATTATTTTGTTGCAATAATAAAATATTTGAATCATTTAATTGCGACAAAATGTTTATTGATGCATTTTGCACTTAAGCAAAGATAGTGGATCGTATCCTTTAGGACCTCTTTTATATTCAGGTCTTGATAGTGAAAGCACGGCATTTGAAAAATCAAGCTGTGACAAAACCATTTCAAATTTTGTCTCTGGTTGAAATTTTATTAATTCGTCGAAGGAAAATAAGCATTCTTGTCGAATATACATAAATAGGTTCACCTCTTTTGTTAGAATTTTGTTATTACTTATATATTCGACATTTGGGGTGAACTTCCTTTTTTATCTTTTAAAAAATTAAGGTTATCAAGCTATTTAAAATATGAAATTTGCTCAAATAAAAATTAATTTGACATGCTGTTTGTTTGGGTTATAATATAATTAAGATTGGTGATGGAGCTCACCATTAAATGCGATGATGCTGATGGCTCCTATTGGGTATACTAACTCAATAGGAGCTTATTTATTGCTATCTTATGAAAATGGAGGGTGATTTACATGGAATACGTCTATATAGGTGTTGGTGGTTTTTTTGGAGCAATTTTGAGATATCTAATTTCTACTTACTGCCAAAGTATATTGCATACAGTATTTCCTATTGAAACCTTTTTTATTAATATCTTTGGATCATTTCTACTGAGCTATATTTCAAATTTGGCCCTTGAAGAATTTAATGTAAATTTCAATATAAGACTTGCTATTACAACAGGATTTATAGGTGCCTTCACTACATTTTCTACGTTTACTAAAGAGACTATGGATCTAATGAGAAACGGGAAAATCGCTGTTGCGATATTGTATGTGCTTCTATCAATATTTATAGGATTTATCATGTCATTTATGGGATTTGAATTAGGAGATAAGACAGCAAAAATAATTAAAGGGCGTGAAGAAAATTGATGATAAATATGCTTTTAGTAGGTTTAGGAGGAATTTTTGGAGCAATATTGAGGTATGAAATATCAAGGCACATAAAGGAAAATAGGGAATTTGTAGTGCCGTTAGAGACATTTATCATAAATGTTACCGGCGCTTTATTATTAAGCTTTTTATCAAGTCCTAAGCTTGTCCATCTATTTAATAACGATGTGAAATTATTTATAATGACTGGATTTATAGGTGCTTTTACCACATATTCTACATTTTCTCATGAGACGATTGATCTTTTTCGCAATAAGCATTATATACATGCATTTTTGTATTCATCTATTACTGTCGTCGTTGGACTTATTGGCGCTTTTTTAGGATATTATATTGGAAGTCTGTTTTAAATGTTGTATTATAAAAGTATAGTAGGAGGGAGGTGTAAGGTTTTGATATTAGACTATTTTAGATTGCTTTCGGCGTTATCGCTGTCATTAGATGTGATGGAGAAAAGAAGTTTCGGACATGCTAGAAAAGTTGCCTATGTTGCCATGAGATTGGCACGAAATATTGGTCTCAAAAATGATGATGAATACAAGATCTTTTATTCTGCTTTTTTGCACGATATAGGGAAAAGCGATATAGTTGATGATATCAATCATGACAGCACGTGGAAGCATTCCCTTAAAGGAAGTGAATTTGTAAAAGGGATGCCTAAAGGGGATGAGTTTTCCGAAATCATCAAGTATCATCATGAAAATTGGGATGGAAGTGGGCATTTCCATCTTAGTGGAAATTCCATTCCTTTAGAAGCACAGATAATATATTTAGCTGATCAGTTTGATATAAGGTACAGCATTATATCCAAAAAACTCAATGAGTATGATACAAGGGAAAACATAAAGAGATGGCTTGATTTAGAATCCAAAAAGGCGTTTAATCCTCTATTGGTAAGCATGTTTAAAGATCTAATGAAGCAAGAAAAGTTTTGGCTGGATTATGAAAATTATAATCAATTTGATGTCTTAAAACCGTACATTAAAAATGAGATCATGGTGATCGACGTAGACGATTTTGAGAATATCGCCGAAGTTTTTTCAAAAATAATTGATAACAAAAGTCATTTTACGTACAACCATTCAAAAGGCATATCTGAAATTGCACATAAAGCAGCGATGCTTTCCGGATATGATCAAATTACAGTTCAAAAGGTGAAAATAGCAGGCCTTTTGCATGATTTGGGCAAATTGGCCATACCCAATGAAATATTGGACAAGCCGGGAAAGCTTACTGAAGAAGAATTTACGACGATAAAGTCTCATACATACTTTACTAAAAAAATACTACGTGAGATAGGAGAAATTGATGATATAGCTGAGTGGGCTGCAAATCACCATGAGAAATTAGATGGCTCAGGGTATCCAGAAGGACTTACTGGAGAAGACCTTGATGAAATTTCAAGGCTTATGGCTGTTTGCGATATATACCAAGCACTGACAGAAGATAGGCCTTATAGAAAAGGTATGTCACATATTGAAGCAATCGATGTGATCTATAAATTGGTCGAGCAAAATAAGGTAGATGGAAAATCGCTGGAGATAATAAGAGAAATACAAAAAGTGAACGAATAAGTATACTCATCCATATAACTGTCAATAATATGGATGAGGAGGTATTATATGGGCACACTATATAAAATTTTTAGGGAGATATCAGCTACAAAAGAAGAAACAAATGATGAAAATGATGCTTTGATAGATGAAGTAAAAAACACCATGAGACAGTTAAAAGATGCGGAAATGTATTTTCAAAGTGTTACAGATCCTGACTTAATCGATCAAGCTATTTACAACATAGAGTCATTGAGAAAGAAGTATACATATTTACTTAAAAAAGCTAAAGAAAATGGTGTGAATTTTGATAATTTCAATTCGCTTATATCATAATTTGTCCCCCTCTTAATATAATAATCATAGGATGTATTAAGGGGGAATTTTTATGAATTTAAGCATTGAATACAATATAATAATAGCATATGTTGTGGGACTTTTTTTATTATACATACTTGGGTGGTTATTGGTTGTACCGAGAAAATTTCTTATAAGGCTTATTTTAAATGGAGTAGTAGGAGCATTAGTCTTGTTTTTTATAAATATGGCTGGAAAGACATTTGGAATATATGTCGGCATAAATCCGATAACAGCTTTAGTTGTAGGTTTTTTAGGCATACCTGGAGTGATTTTGCTTATCGTGTTGCAGTATATCGTGTAATATAAATTTCCAAATAATTATAAGTGTAAATAATCTCCTTAATAGAAATAATAAAAAAGGTAATATTTTATTAAGGAGGTTGCAAAGATGACTGTAAAAAGCGATATCGAAAAGGCTGTTGCTGCAGCACAGTCTGCACTTGGAACGTACGCGCAGTTCGCCAGTGCAACAGATGATCCAGCAGCTAAGCAGATGTTTCAGCAGATGCAGCAAGATATGCAAAGGCATGTAAATATGCTAAACAATAGGTTGAATTATATAAATTCAAATAACAAACTGAATCAACAGCAGCAGGCTACACAGCAAGTGCAAAATATACTTTCAAATAAAAAATGAGTATTAGGGGCATCTATTGATGCCTCAAAAATTTTACATAAAATTAACATAAAACGAGAAAAATCCAAGCATTTATAAGATAATTAGACATAAAATGAATTATTGGCCGTAATTTGGGCAATAGGAGTATTGCAATATAAATAATAGATGTGGTATATTAATAGAGCACAGATTATTCGACTATATGATTTTAAAATTATTCACCACAAAATACCAAAGCGAAAGCAGTTGACAGAGAGAAGATAATGTGGTAAGATAGACGATGTCGCGATAAGCGGCGAGGGGAAATGAACCTTGAAAACCGAACAGTGAGATATAGTAAGAGCAAAGGATATAAACATGAGAGTTTGATCCTGGCTCAGGACGAACGCTGGCGGCGTGCCTAACACATGCAAGTCGAGCGAAGGGAGTACTACGGTACGAACTTAGCGGCGGACGGGTGAGTAACGCGTGGACAATCTACCCTGTAGACTGGGATAACACCTCGAAAGGGGTGCTAATACCGGATAATGTCAAAGAATGGCATCATTCTTTGAAGAAAGGAGAAATCCGCTATAGGATGAGTCCGCGTCCCATTAGCTAGTTGGCGGGGTAAAAGCCCACCAAGGCGACGATGGGTAGCCGGCCTGAGAGGGTGAACGGCCACACTGGAACTGAGACACGGTCCAGACTCCTACGGGAGGCAGCAGTGGGGAATATTGTGCAATGGGGGAAACCCTGACACAGCGACGCCGCGTGAGCGAAGAAGGCCTTCGGGTCGTAAAGCTCAATAGTATGGGAAGATAATGACGGTACCATACGAAAGCCCCGGCTAACTACGTGCCAGCAGCCGCGGTAATACGTAGGGGGCGAGCGTTGTCCGGAATTACTGGGCGTAAAGAGCACGTAGGCGGCTGTAAAAGTCAGATGTGAAAAACCTGGGCTCAACCGAGGGTATGCATCTGAAACTATATAGCTTGAGTCAAGGAGAGGAGAGCGGAATTCCTGGTGTAGCGGTGAAATGCGTAGAGATCAGGAAGAATACCAGTGGCGAAAGCGGCTCTCTGGACTTGAACTGACGCTGAGGTGCGAAAGCGTGGGGAGCAAACAGGATTAGATACCCTGGTAGTCCACGCCGTAAACGATGGATACTAGGTGTGGGTTAGTATAATCCGTGCCGGAGTTAACGCAATAAGTATCCCGCCTGGGGAGTACGGCCGCAAGGTTGAAACTCAAAGGAATTGACGGGGGCCCGCACAAGCAGCGGAGCATGTGGTTTAATTCGAAGCAACGCGAAGAACCTTACCAGGGCTTGACATCCACAGAATCCGGTAGAAATACGGGAGTGCCTCGCAAGAGGAGCTGTGAGACAGGTGGTGCATGGTTGTCGTCAGCTCGTGTCGTGAGATGTTGGGTTAAGTCCCGCAACGAGCGCAACCCCTGTTGGTAGTTACCAGCGTAAAGACGGGGACTCTACCGAGACTGCCGTGGATAACACGGAGGAAGGCGGGGATGACGTCAAATCATCATGCCCTTTATGCCCTGGGCTACACACGTGCTACAATGGCCTGAACAGAGGGCAGCGAAGGAGCGATCCGGAGCGAATCCCAGAAAACAGGTCCCAGTTCAGATTGCAGGCTGCAACCCGCCTGCATGAAGACGGAGTTGCTAGTAATCGCGGATCAGCATGCCGCGGTGAATACGTTCCCGGGCCTTGTACACACCGCCCGTCACACCACGAGAGTTTACAACACCCGAAGTCAGTGACCTAACCCGGCACTCAAGTAGATATGGAATTATAGGGAAGAAAAGAAATAATCCGTATCTACTTGAGTGCCGGGGAGGAGCTGCCGAAGGTGGGGTAAATGATTGGGGTGAAGTCGTAACAAGGTAGCCGTATCGGAAGGTGCGGCTGGATCACCTCCTTTCTAAGGAGCAATCCTTACAACAAGTCGTATCTCACTGTTCAGTTTTGAGGGTTTAGACCCTCGGATAAGTGAACCTTGAAAACTGCACAATGCAAATATGGGTAACGAAGAAAAACGAGGAAACAATAGGTCAAGTTAGAAAGGGCGTATGGTGGATGCCCAGGCACTTAGAGCCGAAGAAGGACGCAGCAAGCGGCGAAACGCTCCGGGGAGTCGCAAGCAGACGCAGATCCGGAGATATCCGAATGGGGAAACCCGCTTAAGGTAATACTTAAGCATCCCATGGTGAACACATAGCCATGAGGAAGGGACACCGCGTGAACTGAAACATCTAAGTAGCGCGAGGAAAAGAAAGAAAAAATCGATTTCCTGAGTAGTGGCGAGCGAAAAGGAAAGAGCCCAAACCATCACCATTGGTGATGGGGTTTAGGACCACAAGAAGGTATGAAAAGCGAAGCCGAACAGACCTGGGAAGGCAGGCCAAAGAAGGTGAAAGCCCTGTAGGCGTAGGCTTCAAATACCGAGTGGGATCCAGAGTACCACAGGATAGGCAACCCGGTGGGAAGACGGGAGGACCATCTCCCAAGGCTAAATACTCCTAAGTGACCGATAGCGCATAGTACCGTGAGGGAAAGGTGAAAAGAACCCCGGGAGGGGAGTGAAAGAGAACCTGAAACCATATGTCCACAAGCAGTGGAAGCGAAAGCGACCACGTACTTTTTGTAGAACGGACCGGCGAGTTATAGATATGCAGCGAGGTTAAGCGAAAGCGGAGCCGAAGCGAAAGCGAGTCTTAAAAGGGCGAAAGTTGCATATCATAGACCCGAAACCGTGCGACCTACCCATGATCAGGGTGAAGCCGGAGTAAGATCTGGTGGAGGCCCGAACCACGTTGACGTTGAAAAGTCATGGGATGAATTGTGGGTAGCGGAGAAATTCCAATCGAGCTCGGAGATAGCTGGTTCTCCCCGAAATAGCTTTAGGGCTAGCCTCAGGGGGGAAGGAAATATGGAGGTAGAGCACTGAATGGACTAGGGGCCAAAAAGGTTACCGAACCCTATCAAACTCCGAATGCCATATTGAGACCCTGGGAGTCAGACTACGAGTGATAAGATCCGTGGTCAAAAGGGAAAGAGCCCAGACCGACAGCTAAGGTCCCAAAGAGCATGTTAAGTGGTAAAGGAAGTAGGATTTCCAAGACAACCAGGATGTTGGCTTAGAAGCAGCCATACATTCAAAGAGTGCGTAATAGCTCACTGGTCGAGAAATCCCGCGCCGAAAATAAACGGGGCTAAAACATGCCACCGAAGCTACGGATTCTGAAAAGAATGGTAGGGGAGCGTACTGTACAGGACGAAGGATAAGCGAAAGCGAATCTGGACAGTACAGTAGAGAGAATGCCGGTATAAGTAACGAGAGTAAGGCGAGAAACCTTACCGTCGAAAGCCTAAGGATTCCTGGGGAAGGATAATCCGCCCAGGGTAAGTCGGGACCTAAGCCGAGGCGAAAGCGTAGGCGATGGAGAACCGGTAATAAATCCGGTACCACCGAAATCCGCTAAAAGAGAAGCAAGGACGCAGCGAGATAAGAAAAGCGTGCGGTTGGTAGAGCACGTCCAAGCAGCGACGAAAAGAGCTTTGAGTGAAGTACCAAAGCTCATAAGAGCTGTGATGGGGAGCCGAAAGGCGAAGTTTCGAAGGGGCTGCCAAGAAAAGTTGCTATCGAGGATGAGGTGCCCGTACCACAAACCGACACAGGTAGGCGAGGAGAGAATCCAAAGACGAGCGGGAGAACCCTCATTAAGGAACTCGGCAAAAAGACTCCGTAACTTCGGGAGAAGGAGTGCCGAAAGGCCGCAGAGAAGAGGCCCAAGCGACTGTTTACCAAAAACACAGGTTTCTGCTAAGTCGAAAGACGAAGTATAGGAGCTGACGCCTGCCCGGTGCTGGAAGGTTAAGGGGAAGGGTCAGGAGGAAATCCAAAGCTCTGAACTTAAGCCCCAGTAAACGGCGGCCGTAACTATAACGGTCCTAAGGTAGCGAAATTCCTTGTCGGGTAAGTTCCGACCTGCACGAAAGGCGTAACGACTTGGGCGCTGTCTTGAAGGGGGACCCGGTGAAATTGTAGTACTCGTGAAGATGCGAGTTACCCGCGACAGGACAGAAAGACCCCATGGAGCTTTACTGCAGCTTGTCACTGAATTTTAGTAATATCTGTACAGGATAGGTGGGAGGCGGAGAAATATGGGCGCCAGCCTATATGGAGCCAACGTTGGGATACCACCCTGATATTACCGAAATTCTAACATAGGAGCCGTAAGCCGGCATATGGACACTGACAGGCGGGCAGTTTGACTGGGGCGGTCGCCTCCTAAAAAGTAACGGAGGCGTCCAAAGGTTACCTCAGCGCGGAAGGAAATCGCGCGTAAGAGTGCAAAGGCAGAAGGTAGCCTAACTGCGAGAAAGACAATTCGAGCAGGGACGAAAGTCGGGCTTAGTGATCCGGCGGTAGAGAATGGGATTGCCGTCGCTCAACGGATAAAAGCTACCCTGGGGATAACAGGCTGATCTCCCCCAAGAGTCCACATCGACGGGGAGGTTTGGCACCTCGATGTCGGCTCATCGCATCCTGGGGCTGAAGTAGGTCCCAAGGGTTGGGCTGTTCGCCCATTAAAGCGGTACGCGAGCTGGGTTCAGAACGTCGTGAGACAGTTCGGTCCCTATCCGTCGCGGGCGCAGGAAATTTGAGAGGATCTGCCCTTAGTACGAGAGGACCGGGGTGGACAAACCTATGGTGTACCAGTTGCGTAGCCGTACGCACAGCTGGGTAGCCAAGTTTGGAAGGGATAAACGCTGAAAGCATCTAAGCGTGAAACCCACCTCAAGATAAGATTTCCCATCCGAAAGGAGTAAGACACCTTGAAGAAGACGAGGTAGATAGGCCGGAGGTGTAAGAGTAGAAATACTTTAAGCTGACCGGTACTAATAAGTCGAGGACTTGACCAAAAGAAGCATTGTGCAGTATTCAAAGTTCATTTAGAAGAAAATGAACGAAAGATTTCCGGTGGCAATAGCGGAGGTTAAAAACCCGTTCCCATACCGAACACGGAAGTGAAGCCCTCCAGCGCCGATGGTACTGATTACTCGGGAGAGTAGGTCGCTGCCGGATAATATATTCCTCAGTAGCTCAATGGTGGAGCAACCGGCTGTTAACCGGTAGGTTGTAGGTTCGAGCCCTACCTGAGGAGCCATTTTTGTATTTAAAAAAGAATATTTTGCGGATGTGGCTCAGTGGTAGAGCATCGGCTTCCCAAGCCGAGGACCGCGGGTTCGAATCCCGTCATCCGCTCCAATGATATCAAGATTCCAGTCAATGGGGTCTTTTTTATTTTGTCTTGTTTGTTAATTCTTTTCTATTAAGTATTTTTAAATATGTTTTTTGATAAGAACTGCAAAAATTTTAATTTCATGTGTTAAAAGAGAAAGGACAAAATATAATGATATTAGAAATGTGTATTTAGGAGGATTTAATTATGGATGTGTACGATGTGTCGTTGATACCATTGATAATAGGTTTGGTAGAGGTAGTAAAACAAATTGGCTTACCTAAAAAATATTCAGCATTGATTTCGTTGATATTTGGAATAGCTTTAGGAATACTTTACATAGCTCCTGGTGATATTTTGAAAGGCATACTGTTGGGAACTGCCATGGGTCTTGGGGCATCTGGCCTTTATAGCACTACAAAAAATACAGTAGAGGCCATAAAAAAATAACCACAAAAGGTGTATGAGTGCTTCATACACTTTTTTTCTATTGATTTTTGTTTTACTTTTGTATAACCTATCTATAAGCGGCTTAATTTATTAAAGGAGATGTTTTTATGTTCAGTGGAAAAGTTGTCGTTGTTACAGGTGGTTCTGGAGGCATTGGTTCATCTATATGTAAAGAAGTAGCAAAATTAGGTGGATGTGTGGCAATTCATTACAATACAGATTACGATAGTGCATGTAGTTTAAAGAATTATATAAAAAGTAACTTAGGATATGCAGATGTATTTAAAGCAGACATTAGAAATAGAGAAGAAGTAGAAACGATGATGAAAAATGTAGTTGATAGATTTGGTCGCATAGATTATTTGGTCAACAATGCTGGTGTTTCACAAATTAAGCCTTTTATGGATGTATCAGCAGAAGATTGGAGATACATGATGGATGTGAATTTAAATGGCATGTTTAATTGTACGCAAAGCGCTTTAAAGTACATGTTAAAAAGTAAAAAAGGTGCTATTGTGAATGTTTCATCCATGTGGGGAATATACGGCGCATCTTGTGAAGTGCCATATTCTGCTTCAAAAGGTGCTATTATAGCTTTTACAAAAGCATTGGCAAAAGAATTGGGACCATCAAATATAAGAGTTAATTGTGTTGCACCTGGGGTAATCGAAACAGACATGAATAAAGACTTGTCAGATGATACACTTAAATATCTGTCGACAAGAACTTCTCTCGAAAGGCTTGGGATGCCAGATGAAGTCGCTAAGGCAGTAGTTTTTTTGCTATCGGATCAATCTTCATTTATAACAGGTCAAGTATTGACTGTAGATGGAGGTTTTGTATAAAGTCTTTTAACGTTTACAATCCTTTGACCCTCTTGACTTATGGAATTAAAAGGATTATAATTTTAATTGTTAGCAGCCGTTTATATAGAGTGCTAATACTACTGATGTATCTTCACATTTAACTCACATTGTACTTTGATTGCGACACGTTTATAAATTTTAATTGTTAAACAAAAACTAAATATTGACGAAGGGGGAATTCGAATGAAAGCATTATTGCTGGCAGGAGGATTAGGTACAAGGCTAAGACCTCTGACGAATTTTCTTCCTAAACCTATGGTACCAATAATGGGTAGACCATTATTAGAATCTACCATTTTAAGACTTAAGAATCAAGGTGTAGACGAAGTTGTAATAAGCACATGCTATAAATCTAATCATATTGAGAATTATTTTAAAAATGGTGAAAAATTAGGGGTAAAAGTTTCATTCATCAAAGAAGACATACCGCTGGGAACAGGCGGAGCTATAAAAAATGCTGAGGAATTTTTCGACGATACTTTCTTAGTGCTAAATTCAGATATTATATGTGATATCGATATTAGAAGTCTTGTGGAGCATCACAAGTCAAAAAAAGCATTAGCTACTATTGCAATGACTAAAGTAGAGGATCCCTCGCAATACGGCGTGATAGAATATGACGATAATGATTACATTACAGCGTTTAAAGAAAAACCAAAACCATACGAGACTAATTCAAAATGGATAAATGCAGGAATATACGTGTTTGAACCGCAGCTATTAAATGAAATCCCCAAAGATGAAGTGGTATCGATAGAAAGGGATACATATCCAAAACTTTTATCAAAAGGTTATAAAATGGCTGCGTATAGGTATGACGGGTATTGGATAGACATAGGAACAATTGAAAAGTACAAAAAAGTCCACTTTGACATATTAAAAAAGTATTGCAAATACGTTGACATAAATGATCATGATACTAAGCGTAGAAAAATCACAATCGATAATTCTGTAAAAATTGTTGAGCCTGTTTTTATAGGAAGCAATGTCAAAATAGATGCCAAAGCAGAGATAGGTCCGTATGCGATTATAGGCGATAATACGCGTATAGGTCCTAACAGCATCATAAGACACAGTGTTTTATGGGACAATGTCAAAGTCAAAGGAAATGTAAATTTGATAAATGCTGTCGTAGCTTCAAATAGCGTGATAGATGGCATGAGGAAAATTGAAGATGAAGTTTATGCAAATGGCATTAACGATTATGCTGTAAGTTGATGGAGGTGTTATGAATGGTAAAGAATAAAGAAATAAACATTGCGTTTTTGAGTACATTTCCGCCGAGAGAATGCGGTATAGCTACATTTACACAAGATTTGGTAAATGAGCTTAAAGATATTAAAATTATAAATGAACCAAAAGTGATTGCGATAGACGATAAAGAATATGATTATGGTGATGATGTTATTTATAGGCTTAAGCAGCACGACCGAAATAGCTATTTAGAACTTGCGAATAAATTAAATGATTCATTAATTGATTTGTTAGTCATCGAGCATGAATATGGAATTTACGGCGGTGAGTGGGGCGAATATATTTTAGACCTTGTAGACAATTTAAAAGTGCCTTATGTCGTAACTCTTCATACGATATTGTCTAACCCACTTGATAAGCAAAAGCACATTTTAAAAGAATTGTGTACAAAGAGCAAAAGAGTTGTCACTATGGCCAAAAACACAATTCCACTTCTTGTCAATTTATATGGTGTTGATGAAAGAAAAATCGTAGTATTGCCTCACGGAGTTCCAAATCTGCCAACGCTGTCCAGTGAAAGTTTGAGAAAGAAATACAACATTGATGCAGGAAAATTCGTCGTAAGCACATTTGGACTGATAAGTCCTGGAAAAGGGTTAGAATATGGCATAGAAGCCATAGCAAAAGTTAAGGAAAAATATCCTGATATATTGTACCTTATATTGGGTCAGACACATCCTAATATAGTCAAGTCAGATGGGGAAGTTTACAGAGATTTTCTTGTAAGGAAGGTAAATGAGCTAAATCTAAACGACAATGTAAAGTTTGTCAATAAATATCTGACAAAAAGGGAGATCGTAGAATACTTAAAGCTTTCTGATGTATATTTGACGCCATACATTGGCAGGGAACAAGCGGTCAGCGGGACATTGGCATATGCAGCAGGCTTAGGAAAATTAGTTGTATCAACACCATATAAATACGCTGAAGAAATTTTAAGCGATGGAAGGGGACTGTTGGCGGAATTTAAAAATCCTGATTCTATAGCAAACTGCATAAGTTTTGCCATAGAAAATCCCCACGAAAAGCAAATCATGGAGGAGAAGATAAAAGTTTATGGAAAAACGATGATGTGGGACAACGTTGCATTAGAATATGTTGAATTGTTCTTGAGAATATTTGAAGATTTAGAGGATGATGCAAAAGCAGCAGTATAAACAAGGAGGGACGTACTGTGGACGGCAAAAAAATGTTTAACCATTTGTTTATACTGACAGATGATACAGGTATGATGCAGCACTCTATTGGCTCTGTCCCTAATCCTAAATATGGGTATACGACGGATGACAATGGAAGGGCTTTGATAGCCTGTACTATGATGTACGAAAAATACAAAGATGATGTGTATATTGACCTTATCAAAAAATACTTGTCATTTTTGATGTACGCACAAGAACAAGACGGACATTTTAGAAATTTCATGTCCTTCGATAGGAAATTTATTGATGAAGATTTTTCAGAAGATTGTTTTGGCAGGTGCATTTGGGCTTTAGGGTATTTAATAAATGCAGATATAGATGAAAGGGTAAAGTTACCTGCGTATAAGATGATTGAGAAATCACTGCCTTTAGTGGATACTCTAAATTACATCAGAGGTAAAGCATACACCTTGATAGGCTTATACTATGTTTACAATTCTTTTAAGAATTTAGATAAAGATTTTGTCAGAAAAAAGATGGATAAATTGGCGTACAATATCATTGAGGAGTACGAAAAAAACTCAAGTGAAGATTGGCAGTGGTTTGAAGATGTAGTGTCATACGATAATGGAATCATTCCATTATCGCTTTTAAAGTATTTTTCAATCGCTAAAGATGGAAAAATTCTGGATGTCGCTTTAAAGACAATCAATTTTCTGGATAGTGTTTGCTTTAAAAATGGCTATTTTAAAGCTGTTGGATGCAAAGGATGGTATAGAAAAGGCAAAGACATTGCAGAATATGATGAGCAGCCTGTAGAAGCGTATACAATGGCTCTAATGTATATAGATGCTTATAAATTGACAGGCGATGAAAAATACAAAAAAAGGGCCATAGACTGTGACAAATGGTTTTACGGAAAAAACTCAAAAGGGTTAAGCTTATACGACGAAGATAGTGGAGGCTGCAGTGATGGCATAACGGAAAATGGCGTAAATAGCAATGAAGGAGCTGAAAGCCTTATATCGATTATGATATCCCACTGTGCAACTGGTCAATTGAAATAGCTATTCAATTGACTTAAGCAATTTTATTTCTTCTTCATTTAATTCGCGCCATTCCCCTTCTTTTAAATTTTCATCTAATTTTAATTGACCTATTGAAAGCCTTTTTAAGTAGATGACCTTCGAGCCTATCGCTTCAAACATTCTTTTTATTTGATGATATTTTCCCTCTCTGATTGAGATATTTACTTTTGAGATAGTGCCTGAAGATATTATTTCCAGTTTTGCAGGCATAGTCTTATAACCATCGTCTAATAATATGCCTTCTGAAAACAAAGACACGTCATCTTCGTCGATAAAGCCTAAAACTTCTGCATAGTATTTTTTGAAAACATGCTTTTTTGGCGATAAAAGCTTATGTGACAGTTCTCCGTCATTTGTGATTAAAAGCAATCCTTCTGTGTCTTTGTCAAGTCTTCCTGCTGGGAAGACCTTTCTTGATTTTATATGGTGTGGCAAAAGGTCTACAACGGTTCTTTCTGATGGGTCATAAGTTGCGCAGATGACGCCTTTGGGTTTGTTCATCATTATATATATGTATTCTTTGTATAAGACTTTTTCACTTCTAAATGTGATGACGTCTTTGTCAGGTTGTATTGCAAAACCAGGGTCATTGATTATCACATCATTTATTGAAACAAGGCCTTCTTTTATAAAATTTTTAATCTCTTTCCTTGTGCCATATCCCATATTTGATAAAAGCTTATCTATTCTCATCTTTGGCATCTTAGATTCCTCCTAAACAGTATAACTGTGCTCCTTACTAAATTATATCCCAAAAACATAAAATTTGTATCAAAATGTGATATATGTCATATTTTTTACACTTTGATAGTGATACAATGAGGTTGATGTTTCAAGATAATAAATTTTCTGAAGTGTATACAGTATATTGACTACAAAGAACAAAACAGCTATAATAAAACCATAATAAATCATTAGGGGGAATAAAGATGATTAGCGAATGGCGCGGGTTTCAGGAGGGCAAGTGGCAAAAGACTATTGACGTTCAAGATTTCATACAGAAAAATTACACGTTATACGAAGGTGATGACAGCTTTTTAGAGGGACCTACAGAAAAGACTATTAAGCTTTGGAATAAAGTTCTCGAGCTAATGAAGGAAGAATTAAAAAAAGGTGTATTAGATATCGATACAAAAACTGTATCGTCTATAACATCCCACGATGCGGGGTATATAGACAAAGATCTTGAGGAAATAGTTGGATTGCAGACAGACAAACCTCTTAAAAGAGCTATAATGCCTTATGGTGGCATAAGGATGGTCAAAAAAGCTTGTGAGGCTTATGGATATAAAGTCGACCCAAAAGTAGAAGAAATATTTACGAAGTACAGAAAGACCCACAATGATGGTGTGTTTGACGCATATACTCCGGAAATAAGGGCAGCAAGACATGCCGGTATAATAACAGGTCTTCCAGATGCGTATGGCAGAGGTAGAATTATTGGGGATTACAGGCGAGTCGCACTTTACGGAATAGACAGACTCATAGAAGAAAAGGAAAAAGAAAAACTTGAACTTGATTACGATGAATTTGATGAAGCAACTATTCGATTGAGAGAAGAACTGACAGAACAGATAAAAGCGTTAAACGAAATGAAGGAAATGGCTTTAAAGTATGGCTATGATATATCAAAACCTGCAAAAAATGCAAAAGAAGCTGTGCAGTGGACATACTTTGCCTTCCTTGCTGCTATAAAGGAACAAAACGGTGCGGCTATGTCGCTGGGCAGAGTATCTACTTTTCTTGACATATACATTGAAAGAGATCTTAAAGAAGGTACATTGACAGAGAAACAGGCGCAAGAGTTAATGGATCACTTTGTCATGAAGCTTAGAATGGTAAGGTTCTTAAGGACTCCTGATTACAATGAGCTATTTAGCGGCGATCCTGTTTGGGTCACCGAATCAATTGGCGGTGTAGGCGTAGACGGAAGACCTCTTGTCACTAAAAATTCATTCAGGATATTAAACACATTGTATAATTTAGGTCCTGCACCTGAGCCAAACTTGACAGTTTTATGGTCTAAAAATCTTCCTGAAAACTTTAAAAGGTTTTGTGCTAAAGTGTCAATAGATACCAGCTCTATTCAATATGAAAATGACGACTTAATGAGGCCAATATACAATGATGACTACAGTATTGCTTGCTGTGTATCAGCCATGAAGACGGGAGAACAGATGCAATTTTTTGGAGCAAGGGCGAATCTTGCGAAGGCGCTACTGTATGCCATAAATGGCGGTGTCGATGAAAGGTATAAAACACAAGTGGCACCAAAATTTAATCCTATAACGTCTGAATATTTAGATTACGATGAGGTAATGGCAGCATACGACAATATGCTGGAGTGGCTTGCGAAAGTGTATGTTAAGGCTATGAATATAATACACTACATGCACGATAAATACGCTTATGAAAGATCCCTTATGGCTTTGCATGATAGAGATATCGTAAGGACGATGGCGTTTGGAATCGCAGGTCTTTCTGTTGCGGCAGATTCTTTAAGTGCCATAAAGTATGCCAAAGTAAAAGCCATAAGAGATGAAAATGGCATAGCGGTAGATTACGAAGTGGAAGGTGATTTCCCTAAGTTTGGCAATGACGATGACAGGGTTGACTCAATAGCAGTTGACATTGTGGAAAGATTTATGAATAAGCTTAAGAAGCATAAGACTTACAGAAACTCTATACCAACACTGTCTGTTTTGACAATTACATCAAATGTTGTGTACGGCAAGAAGACAGGTGCAACGCCTGACGGAAGAAAGGCAGGAGAACCTTTTGCGCCAGGTGCAAACCCAATGCATGGCAGAGATACAAAAGGTGCCATAGCATCAATGAATTCAGTATCGAAAATACCTTATGACAGCTCGTTAGATGGTATATCATATACATTTACGATTGTACCAAATGCACTTGGCAAAGATGACGAAGATAAAATTAATAATCTTGTGGGACTATTAGATGGATACGCATTTAATGCAGGACACCATATAAATATCAACGTTTTAAACAGAGACATGCTGCTTGATGCTATGGAGCATCCTGAGAAATATCCACAGCTTACTATTAGGGTTTCAGGGTATGCTGTCAACTTCAATAAATTGACGAGAGAACAACAATTGGAGGTCATATCCCGCACGTTCCACGAATCCATGTAATTCAAATTTTATGTAAAGGTGATGTGTCATGGTTATGGGGAAAATACATTCAATAGAAACATGTGGTACTGTAGATGGGCCTGGCATAAGGTATGTAGTCTTTATGCAAGGCTGTCCTTTAAGGTGCGCTTATTGCCATAACCCTGACACATGGGATTATAGCGGTGGTAAAGAAGTATCGACAGATGAAATATTTAATGATGCAATAAGATATATACCTTACATGAAGGCATCAGGTGGTGGTGTGACGCTGACAGGTGGAGAACCTACATTGCAACCTGAATTTTGCGAAGATCTATTTAAAAAGCTTAAAGCATCTGTCATACACACGGCATTAGAC
Source organism: Thermoanaerobacterium calidifontis (assembly GCF_055381745.1). Lineage (NCBI taxonomy): Bacteria > Bacillati > Bacillota > Clostridia > Thermoanaerobacterales > Thermoanaerobacteraceae > Thermoanaerobacterium > Thermoanaerobacterium calidifontis. Next base: position 84,495 of record NZ_AP042436.1, read on the forward strand.
ACCTCAGGATATGTGAATATAGATAAAGTGAAAGGACTTGTAAAATACACCGATCTTTTTTTGCTTGATATAAAACACATTGATGATGAAGGCCATAAAAAGCTTACAGGAGCTTCGAATAGAAAGACTTTGGAGTTTGCAAAATACCTTTCCGATGAAGGTAAGAAAATGTGGATAAGGCATGTGATAGTGCCTGGAATAACGGATGATATGGGAGAGATAAAGAAATTGGCTGATTTCGTTTCATCGTTGAAAAATGTAGATAGAGTTGAGATACTTCCGTACCACAAAATGGGTGTGTATAAATATGAGGCACTTGGGATACCATATAGTTTGAAGGGAATAAATCCTCCTGACACATCAAAAATAGAAGAGATAAAAGAAGAATTTAGAAAAAGAGATATAAAAGTAGTCTAAAAGCCTCATGATGGGTATCATGGGGCTTTTCCTTTGAACTGGCTTGATAAAAGGTGTAAAATTATCATGTAATGATGTGATTTTTGGGGGTAATCGCATGAATTTAAATAAGATAAATAGAAATACGTACTACATCAATAATCCTACAAATATAGGTGTTTATTCCTATAAAAACAAAAATTGTCTATTAGTAGATACCGGTATAAACAATGGGCAAGCAAGAAAGATCGACAATGTATTAGCAGAAGGTGGTTTACATCCCAAATATATTATAAATACTCACAATCACATGGACCACTGCGGCGGTAATATGTACTTTAAGACTCAGTACCCTGGATGCGAAATCTATACATCAAATAAGGAGCGATTATATATAGAAAATCCAGAGTTAAGAGATATGGTACTATTTTCTTCATGCCCAATAAGAGATCTTGATACGACTAATAAAACATTTTCTGTTGATTTTGTCCTTGATTATGGTATCTCAAAAATTGGCGATGAAAAATTTGATATAATATCTTTGGTGGGGCATTCAATAGATCAAATCGGTGTTATTACACCCGATAGAGTATGTTTTTTGGGAGATAGCGTATTTAGTGAGGATACAATAAAAAAATATTCACTTCCATATTTGTTTAATATAGAAAAAAGCGTAGAAACCTTAAAAAAGTTAAAAGAGGTTGATGCAGACTATTTTGTAATAAGTCACATAGATAGAGTGCTTAACAAGGATGAGCTTGATGCACTGATAGAAAAAAATATTTCAAATATAGAAGATAATATTGAAATTATACTGGAATTATTGGAACAACCTCATACAAGGGAAGGATTGCTGCAAAACTTAGTAATATTAAATGATCTGCCATTAAATTTTACCCAGTATTATATTTATTTTTCATCGGTTTCCGCATTTTTGAGCTATTTAAGAGATAAAAAACTTATCGATTATTCAATAGAAAACGGAGAAATATATTTTTATAGAAAGGCTGTTTGAATAGATTTTTGGACTTTGCCAAAAGCTTTTGCAAACGAATAATATAATGAAAGGAGTGTTTGTAAAAAGACTTTAATGGAAAAGTTGTAATAGTGACTGGAAGTGGGCATGGCGGTATGACAGTAAAAATGATATATATGTAAAACCCTTTCGCAAAATCTAACGTTGTAGTATTATTATTTTAATGACATTGTATAGCTTTTTTATTTAGTAATGAGGTGTGCTTATGAGAGAAATAAAAGCAGATGATGTAAAAAGGGCTGTAGAGCTTTTGTGCATTAAAGCTAATTACAACTTGCCGGACGATGTGTTAAATACGCTGAAGGAGAAAATTCGCGAGGAAGTTAGCGAAACGGGAATAGAAATACTGAATAGTATAATTGAAAATGCCGAGATAGCCAAGGTGAAAGAAATGCCAATATGTCAAGACACAGGCATAGCTGTAATTTTCGTTGAGGTAGGACAAGATGTCCATATTGTGGATGGTACGTTAAAAGATGCTATACAAAACGGTGTTAAAGAGGGGTATCTTAATGGGTATTTAAGGAAATCAATTGTGATGGATCCGTTTGTACGTATCAACACAAATGACAATACACCGCCGATTGTGCATTATGATATTGTAGATGGCGACAAGCTGAAAATCACAGTTGCGCCAAAAGGAGCCGGAAGTGAAAATATGAGTGCACTAAAGATGATGAAACCTTCCGATGGCATTGAAGGAGTAAAGAAGTTTATAATTGATACAGTTGAAGCGTCAGGTCCCAATGCGTGCCCACCGCTTGTAGTAGGCGTTGGAATAGGTGGCAATTTTGAGTATGCACCATTGTTAGCTAAAAAAGCCCTTTTAAGGCCTATCGATCAAAGAAGCAGTGACAGCGATGTGAGGGCATTAGAAGAAGAACTTTTATTAAAAATAAACGGACTTGGCATAGGACCGCAAGGATTAGGAGGAAGGATAACAGCTTTGGCAGTAAACATCGAAAAATATCCTACCCATATAGCAATGCTACCTGTGGCTGTAAATATATCCTGCCATGTTACGAGACATGCTACAGCTATATTATAAACATATAAAATGTGGAGGAGAAAATGTATAAAAAGATAAATACGCCTTTAACAGAAAAAATTGTAAAAGATCTCCGTGCTGGCGATACTGTATTGATTACAGGCAAAGTTCTTACTGCAAGAGATGCGGCACATAAAAGAATGATAGAATCTTTAAATAATGGAAAAGAATTGCCTGTTGATGTAAAAGATCAAGTGATTTACTACGTAGGACCTTGCCCTGCAAAACCTGGTCAAGTTGTAGGAAGCTGTGGACCTACAACAAGTGGAAGGATGGATGATTATACGCCAAAGCTTTTAGAGGTTGGTTTAAAAGGCATGATTGGAAAAGGCTATAGAAACAAAGATGTGGTTGAGGCAATGATGAAGTATCATGCCGTTTACTTTACAGCTATAGGAGGCGCTGGTGCTTTATTATCTGAAAGAGTAGTAGATTCAAAGGTTTTGGCTTATGAAGACTTGGGACCGGAGGCCATACATCTTTTTACCGTGGTGGATTTCCCTGCAATCGTCACAATCGATATGTATGGCAATAATCTTTATGAAACAGAAAGAGACAAATACAAAAAAAGGAATTACTGAAAAGGGTGGTTTTGATGTCACTATTACCGCTGAAAGAACTTATAGAGCAATGTATGAATTGCACCAAATGTCCGCTGCACAATGTCAGAAATAATGTTGTGTTTGGCGAAGGAAATTTAAAGTCGAAAATCATGTTTGTAGGTGAAGGACCTGGACGAGACGAGGATTTGCAAGGACGTCCTTTTGTAGGAAAAGCGGGGCAATTGCTAAATAAGATGCTGGAAGCAATAAATTTAAAAAGAGAAGATGTATATATTGCCAATATTGTAAAATGCAGGCCACCTAACAATAGAGTGCCGCTTCAGAGTGAAGTAGATGCATGTTTACCATATCTTAGAAATCAAGTTGCAATAATAGCTCCCAAAATCATAGTATGCTTAGGTGCTACGGCTGCAAAAGCCATAATTGATAAAGATTTTAAGATAACAGTCATGAGAGGACAGTGGTTTGAAAAGAAAGGCGTGAAGATAATAGCCACATATCATCCAGCGGCACTTCTAAGAGATCCGGAGAAGAAGTATCCTGCTTGGGAAGACTTCAAATCTATTAGAGATGAACTGGATAGGTGTAATCAATAGTATATAGAAGCATTTTGAAGCATTCTCGAGTTATTTATATGTAATTGTGTTATATTAAAGTTAATGAAGCTTGAATAAGAATTTAAAACGTGGTATATTAACATACGTCGCTTCTTTGAGGAGCGAATAAAGACACCACAAAATACCAGACAGAAAGCAGTTGACAGAGAGAAGATAATGTGGTAAGATAGACGATGTCGCGATAAGCGGCGAGGGAGACGAACCTTGAAAACCGAACAGTGAGATATAAGAGCAAAGGATATAAACATGAGAGTTTGATCCTGGCTCAGGACGAACGCTGGCGGCGTGCCTAACACATGCAAGTCGAGCGATCCGGCACTCAACTAAGCGCTTACAGAAAAAAAGACAGAAAAGAAAGATAAAGCAAAAAGAGAGAAAAATGAGTAAACGCGGAGTTGAGTGCCGGATAGCGGCGGACGGGTGAGTAACGCGTGGACAATCTACCCTGTAGACTGGGATAACACCTCGAAAGGGGTGCTAATACCGGATAATGTCAAATGATGGCATCATCATTTGAAGAAAGGAGAAATCCGCTATAGGATGAGTCCGCGTCCCATTAGCTAGTTGGCGGGGTAAAAGCCCACCAAGGCGACGATGGGTAGCCGGCCTGAGAGGGTGAACGGCCACACTGGAACTGAGACACGGTCCAGACTCCTACGGGAGGCAGCAGTGGGGAATATTGTGCAATGGGGGAAACCCTGACACAGCGACGCCGCGTGAGCGAAGAAGGCCTTCGGGTCGTAAAGCTCAATAGTATGGGAAGATAATGACGGTACCATACGAAAGCCCCGGCTAACTACGTGCCAGCAGCCGCGGTAATACGTAGGGGGCGAGCGTTGTCCGGAATTACTGGGCGTAAAGAGCACGTAGGCGGCTGTAAAAGTCAGATGTGAAAAACCTGGGCTCAACCGAGGGTATGCATCTGAAACTAAATAGCTTGAGTCAAGGAGAGGAGAGCGGAATTCCTGGTGTAGCGGTGAAATGCGTAGAGATCAGGAAGAATACCAGTGGCGAAAGCGGCTCTCTGGACTTGAACTGACGCTGAGGTGCGAAAGCGTGGGGAGCAAACAGGATTAGATACCCTGGTAGTCCACGCCGTAAACGATGGATACTAGGTGTGGGTGAGGAATCATCCGTGCCGGAGTTAACGCAATAAGTATCCCGCCTGGGGAGTACGGCCGCAAGGTTGAAACTCAAAGGAATTGACGGGGGCCCGCACAAGCAGCGGAGCATGTGGTTTAATTCGAAGCAACGCGAAGAACCTTACCAGGGCTTGACATCCACAGAATCTGGTAGAAATACCGGAGTGCCTCGAAAGAGGAGCTGTGAGACAGGTGGTGCATGGTTGTCGTCAGCTCGTGTCGTGAGATGTTGGGTTAAGTCCCGCAACGAGCGCAACCCCTGTTGGTAGTTACCAGCGTAAAGACGGGGACTCTACCGAGACTGCCGTGGAAAACACGGAGGAAGGCGGGGATGACGTCAAATCATCATGCCCTTTATGCCCTGGGCTACACACGTGCTACAATGGCCTGAACAGAGGGCAGCGAAGGAGCGATCCGGAGCGAATCCCAGAAAACAGGTCCCAGTTCAGATTGCAGGCTGCAACCCGCCTGCATGAAGACGGAGTTGCTAGTAATCGCGGATCAGCATGCCGCGGTGAATACGTTCCCGGGCCTTGTACACACCGCCCGTCACACCACGAGAGTTTACAACACCCGAAGTCAGTGACCTAACCCGGCACTCAAGTAGATATGGAATTATAGGGAAGAAAAGAAATAATCCGTATCTACTTGAGTGCCGGGGAGGAGCTGCCGAAGGTGGGGTAAATGATTGGGGTGAAGTCGTAACAAGGTAGCCGTATCGGAAGGTGCGGCTGGATCACCTCCTTTCTAAGGAGCAATCCTTACATTAAGGAAAAAAAGAGTATTTATTTTACGAGCGAACACATAGCGAAGTGTTCGTCAATGTGTCCGATGAATGAAGCGAGTGAAGCGTGCGAGCGTGAAGGACCACGCGAGAGGCACTACGACAGGACGTCGTTAAGTGCCGTTAGCGAAACGAGCTGAAAGAATCGAAGACACATAGAACACGGAGCCTGTGTGAGCGATAAAATAAATATGATATCTCACTGTTCAGTTTTGAGGGTTTAGACCCTCAGGAAAGTGAACCTTGAAAACTGCACAATGCAAATATGGGTAACGAAGAAACGAGTTACAATTAACCAATAGACATTGTTATGAAAAATATTATTAAAAGCGAACGATTAATGAAGCTTACGCAATATATCACGATGAACGAAGCGCAGTTTGGCGTATGAGCGAAAGCTAAGCCTAACAACGCATAGACGGCGTTAGCCAAACAAGCGAAGAGAATCGATGATATATAGTAAGCGGAATTTGTGAGCGTTAATAATATTTTCAAAAAGCAATGTAAGTAGGTCAAGTTAGAAAGGGCGTATGGTGGATGCCCAGGCACTTAGAGCCGAAGAAGGACGCAGCAAGCGGCGAAACGCTCCGGGGAGTCGCAAGCAGACGCAGATCCGGAGATCTCCGAATGGGGAAACCCGCTTAAGGTAATACTTAAGCATCCCATGGTGAACACATAGCCATGAGGAGGGGAAACCGCGTGAACTGAAACATCTAAGTAGCGCGAGGAAAAGAAAGAAAAAGTCGATTTCCTGAGTAGTGGCGAGCGAAAAGGAAGGAGCCCAAACCCGGCACTCAATTAGAATTGTTAAAAAACCAAAAATAGAAAAATAGCAGTTCTAATTGAGTGCCGGGGGTTTAGGACCACAAGAAGGTATGAAAAGCGAAGCCGAACAGACCTGGGAAGGCAGGCCAAAGAAGGTGAAAGCCCTGTAGGCGTAGGCTTTAAATACCGAGTGGGATCCAGAGTACCACAGGATAGGCAACCCGGTGGGAAGACGGGAGGACCATCTCCCAAGGCTAAATACTCCTAAGTGACCGATAGCGCATAGTACCGTGAGGGAAAGGTGAAAAGAACCCCGGGAGGGGAGTGAAAGAGAACCTGAAACCATATGTCCACAAGCAGTGGAAGCGAAAGCGACCACGTACTTTTTGTAGAACGGACCGGCGAGTTATAGATATGCAGCGAGGTTAAGCGAAAGCGGAGCCGAAGCGAAAGCGAGTCTTAAAAGGGCGAGAGTTGCATATCATAGACCCGAAACCGTGCGACCTACCCATGATCAGGGTGAAGCCGGAGTAAGATCTGGTGGAGGCCCGAACCACGTTGACGTTGAAAAGTCATGGGATGAATTGTGGGTAGCGGAGAAATTCCAATCGAGCTCGGAGATAGCTGGTTCTCCCCGAAATAGCTTTAGGGCTAGCCTCAGGGGGAAGGAAATATGGAGGTAGAGCACTGAATGGACTAGGGGCCAAAGAGGTTACCGAACCCTATCAAACTCCGAATGCCATATTGAGACCCTGGGAGTCAGACTACGAGTGATAAGATCCGTGGTCAAAAGGGAAAGAGCCCAGACCGACAGCTAAGGTCCCAAAGAGCATGTTAAGTGGTAAAGGAAGTAGGATTTCCAAGACAACCAGGATGTTGGCTTAGAAGCAGCCATACATTCAAAGAGTGCGTAATAGCTCACTGGTCGAGAAATCCCGCGCCGAAAATAAACGGGGCTAAAACATGCCACCGAAGCTACGGATTCTGAAAAGAATGGTAGGGGAGCGTACTGTACAGGACGAAGGATAAGCGAAAGCGAATCTGGACAGTACAGTAGAGAGAATGCCGGTATAAGTAACGAGAGTAAGGCGAGAAACCTTACCGTCGAAAGCCTAAGGATTCCTGGGGAAGGATAATCCGCCCAGGGTAAGTCGGGACCTAAGCCGAGGCGAAAGCGTAGGCGATGGAGAACCGGTAATAAATCCGGTACCACCGAAATCCGCTAAAAGAGAAGCAAGGACGCAGCGAGATAAGAAAAGCGTGCGGTTGGTAGAGCACGTCCAAGCAGCGACGAAAAGAGCTTTGAGTGAAGTACCAAAGCTCATAAGAGCTGTGATGGGGAGCCGAAAGGCGAAGTTTCGAAGGGGCTGCCAAGAAAAGTTGCTATCGAGGATGAGGTGCCCGTACCACAAACCGACACAGGTAGGCGAGGAGAGAATCCAAAGACGAGCGGGAGAACCCTCATTAAGGAACTCGGCAAAAAGACTCCGTAACTTCGGGAGAAGGAGTGCCGAAAGGCCGCAGAGAAGAGGCCCAAGCGACTGTTTACCAAAAACACAGGTTTCTGCTAAGTCGAAAGACGAAGTATAGGAGCTGACGCCTGCCCGGTGCTGGAAGGTTAAGGGGAAGGGTCATCCGGCACTCAACTATACCTATTAGGAGTGAAAAAAATGTATTATGTCTATATAATAAAGAATGAAAAAGGAGGCATATATACAGGCTATTCAGAGAATATAAAGGGAAGAGTAGAAGCTCATAATAAAGGACTAAACAAATACACAAAAGGGCATAAATGGGAACTAATATACTATGAAGCATATAAAGCAAAAGAAGATGCCCAAAAGAGAGAAAAGCAATTAAAAAAATCTCATAATGCAAGAAGATGGTTAAAAGAAAGAATAGCCAAAAGCATAAACTCTTAGTAGATAGAGTTGAGTGCCGGAGAAGCTCTGAACTTAAGCCCCAGTAAACGGCGGCCGTAACTATAACGGTCCTAAGGTAGCGAAATTCCTTGTCGGGTAAGTTCCGACCTGCACGAAAGGCGTAACGACTTGGGCGCTGTCTTGAAGGGGGACCCGGTGAAATTGTAGTACTCGTGAAGATGCGAGTTACCCGCGACAGGACAGAAAGACCCCATGGAGCTTTACTGCAGCTTGTCACTGAATTTTAGTAATATCTGTACAGGATAGGTGGGAGGCTAAGAAATATGGGCGCCAGCCTATATGGAGCCAACGTTGGGATACCACCCTGATATTACCGAAATTCTAACATAGGAGCCGTAAACCGGCATATGGACACTGACAGGCGGGCAGTTTGACTGGGGCGGTCGCCTCCTAAAAAGTAACGGAGGCGTCCAAAGGTTACCTCAGCGCGGAAGGAAATCGCGCGAAAGAGTGCAAAGGCAGAAGGTAGCCTAACTGCGAGAAAGACAATTCGAGCAGGGACGAAAGTCGGGCTTAGTGATCCGGCGGTAGAGAATGGGATTGCCGTCGCTCAACGGATAAAAGCTACCCTGGGGATAACAGGCTGATCTCCCCCAAGAGTCCACATCGACGGGGAGGTTTGGCACCTCGATGTCGGCTCATCGCATCCTGGGGCTGAAGTAGGTCCCAAGGGTTGGGCTGTTCGCCCATTAAAGCGGTACGCGAGCTGGGTTCAGAACGTCGTGAGACAGTTCGGTCCCTATCCGTCGCGGGCGCAGGAAATTTGAGAGGATCTGCCCTTAGTACGAGAGGACCGGGGTGGACAAACCGATGGTGTACCAGTTGCAAAGCCTTTTGCACAGCTGGGTAGCCAAGTTTGGAAGGGATAAACGCTGAAAGCATCTAAGCGTGAAACCCACCTCAAGATAAGATTTCCCATCCGAAAGGAGTAAGACACCTTGAAGAAGACGAGGTAGATAGGCCGGAGGTGTAAGAGTAGAAATACTTTCAGCTGACCGGTACTAATAAGTCGAGGACTTGACCTTTAGCATTGTGCAGTATTCAAAGTTCATTTAAGAAAGCATATATGTGAAGAAAATATTATTGAAGAGAGCGATTAATTGCGTTTTCATAATATACTCGGCGAACGGAGTGAAGTGAGGCGTAAAAAGACGTCACAACGCATAGACGGCTTTAGCCGAACAAACGAAGAGAGCCGAAAGTATATAGAAAACACAATTTGCGAACGGAAATAATATTTTCAAAGAAAAGAATCAGCATATATGCAAAAGACAAATGAACGAAAGATTTCCGGTGGCAATAGCGGAGGTTAAAAACCCGTTCCCATACCGAACACGGAAGTGAAGCCCTCCAGCGCCGATGGTACTGATTTCTCGGGAGAGTAGGTCGCTGCCGGTAAAAATTTATATATTAGCCCCCTAAGCAAAACTCCTATTTAAGGAGTTTTTAATTTTTATATTGACAAATTGGAAAACCTATATGAATATAGAAGTAGAATAATTTAGTTTGCTTAGGAGGAGTGTTTGTGAAAAAGTTTGCATGCGGTGTAGATCTTGGCGGTACAAAGATAAATACCGGCATTATGGATGAGGACGGAAATATTTTGTGCAATGTAAAAATACCTACAGAGGCAGATAAAGGACCGCAACATGTAATAGACAACATAAAGAAAAGCATAATAGAATCTTTGAATAAATTGAATATAGATGTCAGCCAGATTGCAGGTATTGGGATAGGTGCTCCAGGACCTTTGAATGCAGATAGAGGCGTGGTGGAATGTCCTCCTAATCTACCTGGATGGATTGACATTCCATTGGTGGACATATTAAAGAGAGATTTTGATACAGAGATAAAACTTAACAACGATGCTAATGTTGCGGCACTTGCTGAGCATTTATTTGGTGCTGGACAAGGAATAAATAATATGGTTTATATGACTGTAAGCACAGGTATCGGTGGTGGCGCCATAATTGATGGAAAGTTGTACAATGGCGCAAATTCAAATGCTGCTGAGATAGGACATCACACCATAAACTTTGACGGGCCTAGATGGTGCAATTGCGGCAATCCTGGATGTTTAGAGTCTTATGCTTCTGGCACATCATTAGTTAAATTTGCAAAAAAACATATCGAGTCTGGAAAAGATACTATTCTCAAAGACAAACCTTTAGGTGAGTTAAAAGCAGAAGATATTTTTGATGCTGCAAAATCTGGTGATAAATTGTCTTTAGAGCTTATTGAGAATGAAGCATTTTATTTGGGAATAGGTATTGTAAACATAATGGCATTTTATAACCCTGAACTTATAATAATAGGTGGCGGATTGTCAAGCCAATGGGATGTCTTGTATGACAAAATGATGAGGACAGTTGACGAAAGAGCATTAAAGCCAAATAGGCAGATTTGCAAAGTTGTTAAGGCAAAGTTTGGTGGAAATGTGGGTCTTATAGGTGCAGCATCGCTGGTATTGTAAGGAGGAAAAAATGGATCGATGTCCTTGGTGCCTCAAAGATGAAATATACATAAAATATCACGATACAGAGTGGGGAGTACCAGTACACGATGATATGGTCCACTTTGAATTTTTAGTGTTGGAATCGGCACAAGCGGGATTAAATTGGCTTACGATCCTTAAAAAAAGAGATAATTACAGAAAGGCATATAGCGGATTTGATCCACAAAAAGTTTCGCTCTTTGATGAGAAAAAGCTGCAGGAGCTTTTAAATGACGTTGGCATTATTCGCAATAAAAGAAAAATAGAATCGTCTATAGCAAACGCTAAGGCCTTTTTAGAAATTCAAAGAGAATTTGGTAGTTTTGATACGTATATTTGGAGTTTCACAGACGGAAGGCCTATCATAAATTATTGGGAAAGCATTGACGAAGTACCTGCTAAAACATCATTATCTGATAAGATAAGTAATGATCTTAAAAAAAGAGGGTTTAAATTTGTGGGGTCCACAATAATATATTCACACATGCAAGCGACTGGAATTGTAAATGACCATATAATATCGTGTTTCAGACATAAGGAGCTATTGCAATTTAACTCATAAAAAAATACATGCAGGGCTTGGTGCAAAATGCACTTAGACCTGCCTTTTTTTATTCTTAAAATAATATAATGTTAATAAGAAAGCGTATAGATACTGGTTACTATGGAAATAATTATATTAGAATATTATGAAAGATGGTGTAGCATATGGAAAGCATGTTAAAAACTAAAAAGTGCTTTATATGCAATCATGAAAAGACAGACGGTATCGATGTATTGGGAGAATTTTTATGCAATGACTGCCAGAAAATAATCGCTCACATATCTCCAGATGATGCAAAGTACGAATATTACAGAAAAAAGATGATAGATATCTGGCGCAACTACAAAAAAGATTTTGAATATGAGGACTGTTGAAATATGTCCTCATATTTTTTATAGGCAATAATTAGTGTTATATGGTATTATATATGTATAATACGTGAAAAGGTGATAAAATTGACAGCACCGCTTTATGAAGCATTGATTAAATATGTTGAAGACGGTACAATACCATATCACATGCCTGGACATAAGGAAGGGAAAAATATTTCCCGGAAATACATTGAAAATATTGCTAAAATAGATTTGACAGAAGTTCCTGGGACAGACAATCTTCATGATCCACATGGCCCGATTTTAGAAGCAGAAAGACTTGCTGCAAAAGCATTTGGAGCGAAATCATCTTTCTTTCTCGTCAATGGAACTACGTGTGGAATATATGCAGCAATGTCGTCAGTCTTGAATGATGGTGATATGGTAGTTGTTCAAAGAAATTCTCATAAATCTGTCTATAATGGATTGATACTTACTGGTGCCATACCAATTTATTTAGAACCGCTTATAGACGATGAAGATGACATAGCTATGGGTATATCCATAGATGAGCTTGAAAAGCTCCTTATAAAACATAAAAATGTAAAGGCAGTGGTTATTACATATCCAAATTATTATGGCTTCTGTGTCGATATAAGCAAAGTAGTTGATGTTGTTCATAAACACGACAAGGTATTGATAGTAGACGAGGCACATGGGGCACATTTTGCGTTTTCTGACAGATTGCCATTATCGGCATCTTCAGTTGGTGCAGATATTGTGATTGAGAGTGTTCACAAGACTTTGCCTGCATTTACGCAAAGCTCAATCTTGCACGTGAATACGGATAGGATAGATATTGATAGATTAAGGTTTTACTTAAGCCTTTATCAATCAACATCTCCTTCTTATATTTTGATGACATCAATTGATTTAGCCAGAGATTTTATGGAGAGGGAAGGCAAAGCATTGCTTGATAGATGTGTAGATCTATCGATTCAAGCAAGAGATGTTATCAATGAAATAGATGGTATAAAATGCATTGGCGATGATGTCATTGGCAAGTATGGGATCTACGATTACGATGTTACAAAGCTTACCATCAATGTAAGTGGAATAGGCATGTCTGGAAGTGTGGCGGAAAGTATACTGCGAGAAAAATTCAATATTCAGATGGAAATGTCAGACTACAGAAATATACTTGCCATAATGACCGTAGCTGATGACGAATCATCTTTTGACAAGCTAATAGAGTCTATCAAAGGTCTTTTAAAGTACAAAAGATATGAAAAATTAAGTTATTTTGATAGCAACAGTCGCCCAGAAATTCCCGAAATGGCTATGAAACCAAAAGACGCTGTAAACAGAGAGTATGATTATGTAAGCATAGATGAAGCTGTAGGAATGGTTTCACTTGATTATGTAATTCCATATCCACCGGGCGTTCCGCTTTTGTGTCCTGGTGAACTCATAAAAAAAGATATGGTACAATATATAAAATTACTATATAATATAGGTATAAAGATTATTGGCATTGATAATTTAAAAATACGGGTGTGTAAATAATGTACAGAGGAAAACTCATAACGTTTGAAGGAATAGATGGCAGTGGGAAGACTACGCAGATAAATCTGCTTAAAAAATACCTTTTGGAGATTGGACGAGATATTGTTGTTTTAAGAGAGCCTGGAGGTACAGCAATAGGCGAGAAAATCAGAGAAATACTTCTTGACAAAAAAAATAATATAGTCCCATCTGCGGAAGCACTTCTTTATGCGGCATCTCGTGCAGAGCTTGTAAAAGAAGTCATAATACCGTCATTAAATGATGGGAAAATAGTTATTTTAGACAGGTTTGTTGATAGCTCTATTGTATACCAAGGATACGCGAGAGGACTTGGAGTAGAGGTTGTAGAGGAGATTAACAGTATCGCCATAGATGGACTTGTACCTGATTTAACTGTGTACTTAGATATAAAGCCTAAAGATACCTTAATGAGAATCGACAGAAGAAAAGACAAGGATCGCTTGGAGATAGAAGATGCAGAATTTCATGAAAAAGTCTATGAGGGATATATGAATCTTATTAAGTCAAGGCCAGGCAGGTACTTTATTGTAGATGCTACGCATGATATTTACTATATACAAAAGGCTATAATTGCTGAAGTAAGCAAAATTATTTAAGGAGGGGAAAAAAGTGAAACTGATATTTGCCATAGTACAAGACGAAGACGTAAGAAGGCTTATGGATGGTCTTACGGAAAAAGGCTTCAGCTTTACAAGAGTTGCTTCTACGGGTGGATTTTTAAGATCTGGCAATACGACACTTATGATAGGTGTAGAAGATGATAAGCTGGATGATGCTATTGAAGTGATTGAAAAGAAGTGTAAAACGAGGGACAGAATAATCACATCTCCGACTCCTATGGGAGGAGCCACTGATATATTTATACCACAGCCTGTTGAAGTTTCTATCGGCGGAGCTACAGTTTTTGTCATAGATGTAGAAAAATTTTTCAGGATATAGGTGTTTTGCATGAAGATACAAGAGATAAATTCAAATAAAATAATGACAGGCTATGAAAAAGATGATAGAGGTGAAAGGACTTCTGCCTTAAAATTTGAAGACATTTTTGACAGTGAAATAAGCAAAGTAGAAGAAAGCATGTTAAATAAGATGCTTAATGATATTGACGATGCTGCTGAAAAATTAAAAGATGAAATGAACTTGGATAACCTTATGGTTTACAAGAGAAAAGTTAAAGAGTTCTTGCAGAAGTCTTTAAATGGCATGTTTCAAAAAAGCAAAAGAGAGTCAATAAATCTAAGTGGACGAAAAAAAATCTACACTATTGTTGAAAAAGTAAATGATAAACTTGAAACTATGACGCGGGAGTTTTTAGAGGGAAACAAGAAGAATCTTGATATTTTAAGCGCTATTGAGGAGATCAGAGGATTGTTGATAGATATATATTCGTAGGTGAAGCTTCATGCACAAAATTTACGGTCACAAAAATATTTTAGAATTGTTTGATAAGATCATAAATTCAGGGAAAATAGCAAATGCGTATCTTTTTGTTGGAGAAAGTGGGTTGGGGAAAGAGTACATGGCAAAGTATTTTGCCATGATGGTAAATTGTGTTAGAAATCCTAAGCCATGCTTCAGTTGCCATTCATGCGTTCAATTTGTATCAGGCAATCACCCTGATATTTTCTTTATAGAGCCTGTGGGAGGCTCAATAAAAGTAGACACATTGAGAAATACTGTCATAAGCAATGCCTATATTAAACCGTACAATTCATATAAGAAAATTTTTGTAATAAAAGAAGCTGAGAAAATGACAGAGCAATCTCAAAACAGCATTTTAAAGACTTTAGAGGAACCTCCTTTGCATGTTCTGTTTATATTGACAGCGTCTAAAATGGACGGCCTTTTGCCTACAATTGTATCAAGATGCGAGACAATAAGGTTTAATAGAGAATCGGATGATGTTATAGAGGATTATCTTATAAATGAGAAAAATGTCGATGCAAGTGAAGCCAAAAAGATTTCGTCTGTTGCTTGCGGCAATTATGGCAAGGCGGACTTGTTGACCGATGAGAAGTATTCAACTATAAGGCTTGAAGTTGGAGATGTATTACGAAGTTTAGTAAGCAGTGATAAGGCATTAAGGCTTGATAGCTTTAGATTTTTCGATGAAAACAGAGAAATGATAGATGATGTAATTGATATAATGGTTTCTTACGTGAGGGATATTATGGTTTTAAACTTCCGTGATGAAGAAAGCATTATAAACAAAGATATGCTAGATAAAATTAAAGCAATTTCGAATGATTTGACAGGGGCTAAGCTTAATAATATAATAAATGAGATAGAAGATCTCATATTCAATCTTAAGTCAAACGTCAATTACCAAATGGCCATTGAAAAATTTCTCTTAAGCATTTAGGAGGTTTTATTTTGTATACAGTTGTAGGAGTTCGGTTTAAAAAAGCCGGTAAGATATATTACTTCGATCCAGGTGATTTGCCTATAAATGTGGGTGACAATGTCATAGTAGAGACAGCCAGGGGAGTAGAGTTTGGCGAAGTCGTTGTAGGCAAACGAGAAGTTGACGACGACGAGATTATAGCTCCTCTTAAGATGGTTCTTAGGATTGCGACAGATGAGGACTATGAGCATTACAAGGAGAATAGAGCCTGTGAAGCGGAAGCATTCGGTGTCTGCTTGGACATGATAAAAGAGCATAACCTTGACATGAAGTTAATAGATGTTGAGTACACTTTTGACAACAACAAGATAATCTTTTACTTTACTGCTGATGGAAGGATAGATTTTAGAGATCTTGTAAAAGACCTTGCTGCAGTTTTTAAAACGAGAATAGAGCTTAGGCAAATAGGTGTAAGGGACGAGTCAAAGATTGTAGGCGGTCTTGGTCCTTGTGGCAGACCTCTTTGCTGTGTGACATTTTTAGGGGATTTCGAGCCTGTATCGATTAAGATGGCGAAGGATCAGAATCTTTCCCTTAACCCTACTAAAATCTCAGGGTTGTGTGGCAGATTAATGTGTTGCCTAAAATATGAGCAGGATACTTACGAAGAAGTTAGATCAGAACTGCCTTCTGTAGGAAGCCTTATAAAAGTCGATGACAAAGAGATGAGGGTAGCAGAAGTTGACGTTGTAAGAAAAAAACTTAAGGTAAAGATGAAAAATGCTGAGGGAATAGAGATAACGAAAGAGTACGACCCAGAAGATGTCATTGTCATAGAAGAAAGCCAAGACGATAAAAAAGATGAGATTTCTGAGATTTATGAGGAAATACTGGGAAGCGATTTTGCAGAATAAAAAAATAGAGGTTTTACCTCTCTATTTTTTATTCTACTTTGCCTAACACAAAGCTTAATATCAGAATAATAAAAACTGCCGATGTTATGTATACATACATATAGTCTTTTTCTTGAAGAAATGTGATGATAGATACTCCCACGCGAAATACGGGAGTTAGAATCAGCACTAAAAGTCCTGTCATGATTATGGCGTAAGGCTTTAGAGACATTAGCCCTTTAATTATTGCTATAACAGATGTAGGGTATGTGTTTGCAGGGTAGCCGCTGCTTTTTGTCGCAAAAAATAGGATTAAACCGATGAGAATGATTAAAGCACTTAATAAAACTCCTGCCCTCAATGTTTTGCTTATTATTATCTCCATGTTTTCTATTTTCTCATTTTGATTTTTTCTTTCTTCCACGGCTTATACCCCCAATCCTTTAAGAAGCATTTCGATGGAAACATAAGCTAAGACAGGTATAAATATTTTCCTTATGGTTGTGCTTTTCATATTTGTCATGATTTTTGTACCCAGTGTTGCACCTACAAGTACTCCAAGTGCCACAGGACCAGCTATCTTTGGATCTATATCGCCTCTTACAAGGTATACTCCAGCACTGGCGGCTGCAGTAACACCGATCATAAAATTGCTGGTGGCAGTTGAGACTTTCATCGGAAGTCTCATAAATAGGTCCATTGCCATTACTTTAAAAATGCCGCTTCCGATTCCTAAAAGTCCTGATATTACACCAGCTATGTACATCATGCCAAATCCTTTGTTTACACCGGTGACATTGTACTGTATCTCTTTTTTAAGGACTTTATCGTAGTAAGAACCTTCTAATTTCAATTTTTTTGCTATAGGCTGTGATACCACACCTACAGGCAATTCTTCATTTCGCTTTTTTAACATAGTGAATGCTGAATATAAAAGAAGAAGGCCAAAGATAATATAAAGGTATTTTGAGCTTATGAGTCCTGCGATAAAAGCGCCTGTCAAAGCCCCTGTCGTGGTAGCTATCTCTAAAAACATTCCTATCCTTAAATTAGTGATTTTATCTCTTACATACGTTACAGCAGCACCGCTGGACGTGGCGATGACGGATACGATGCTGGCGCCAATGGCGTATTTTATGTTTACTCCTAAGAGAAGTGTAAGCATTGGTATTACTATTATGCCACCGCCTAATCCTAAAAGAGCTCCAAATACTCCAGCTACAATTGATATGAGAAGTATAATTGATGATGTCAATATCACTTTATCATCTCCTAAATTTCATTATGTTTTATTTCTCTTTCCAACATTATCAGTATTGGAGGAAATGCATATATGCACATTGTGGAAGCAGCCACGATTCCAGCATCGTTAAATGCCAGCGCAAAAAGCATTCCTACAATGCTGCCAAAAAAGCCATAGTAGATATATTTATTTTTCTTAAATATGTTTTTAAGTATTCCTGTAGGCTTGTATGACAAGATAAACAAGCTCATTATGGTTATGATTAGAACCCACGACCATATTGTGTATCTTATTAATGTCAATTCCATGTCTAATTTGCGGGCAAATATCTTGTATAAAGCCATTATTCCTTCGTTTTTAACAATCAAAGCAGTTTGCGCCATATGCGTTACAGTGCCCATAAACATTGATGCTACAAACATAAGCGTTAGAAGGACAGCCATGCTTATGAATAAAATCAGCAAACTTTTGTAGTTGACTTTGATTTCTGACATAAGCAAAAGCGTTACGCCAAATGCCATAAATCCTGTTATAAATCCGCCAATTTTTGCACCATACTGTGGCAATACCATCAACATGAAAACTGCCGCGAATAAGAGCACTCCTAATAATTTGTTTATTCTCGTGTCATACTTTTGGATGTATGTCATTATTCCCATTATTGTGGATCCTATTAGAACACCCATGTATTCATTGCCTATTCCGTAAAATCTGGCACCTGCTATGACGTCATATCCTAAAATAGAGCCTTTCATCAGATGTGCTCCTGTAAAAATGTCAACCGTAATTGTCAAAGCAGTTAAAAGGCTTATCACTATTAGCATATTAAGTTCATCTTTAGCAAAAAGTTTTATTATAAGCAATAAAGCTATTGTTATAAGTATCAAAGCGATCATGCTTGAATACACAGTCAAAGGCCCAAAAAGGGACAAAATCAAAAGCGACAGAGGGACGATCATCACGCCTAAAACTATAGGTTTCAAGTATTTTAAGTAGTTGATCTTTAGAAATAGCGTAATCAGGTAAAGTATTAAAATTATGATTAGAAAAATTACGTAACTTTTTAAGACGATAGGTCGTGCAGTGTAGATAGACACTACTTTATCATTTAGATTTTCCAAGTAATTTACTTTGTCTTGGGTTTTTATGTTTGTTATGGGATGTCCTAACATTTCTACAGGTGCCTTTATGCCGAAATAATTAAGTATTGTAGGCGCCAAATCTAAATTTGTAATGATCCCATTTCTTTTTGTTGTGATAGATGTTGTAAGTCCGTTGTATCCGGGACCATAGATTATTATTGGCGATAGTAGATTGTTAGTAGACATATCGCTTTTTGAAGGGTAAGGCGTCGCCACTATAAGCAAATCCCTCGATGGATCCAAGCTTTTTAGAAGCTTTCCTATGAATGCATCAGCGCTTTTTATGGCGTATTCTTCATATTTTGATGCTAATTGGTCTGATACGTTGGAAGAATAGCTATCTACTCTCGATGTATCACCAGTGTCGATTACAAAGAATCCACCATTTTTATCGTATTTTTGAAAATAGTCAAAGATTTTGTTGTAATCAGTGCTAATAAAATAGGGGCTATTTCTATCGTACTTCAATACATTTTCACTGACATCGCCAAATGCTGTACCTTTCTCATCCATGGCGATTAGCGCCCCATACCTTCTATATGAAACTGAGCTGTCTGTTATTATATCAGAATTTCCAAAGACGTATGTAGGAATGTTGTTATCCTTTAGCAGTTGTCCTAAAAGACCAGGCGTAATCTTGTAGTCGGCTCTTTTGCTGCTTTGTATAAGGTTTGATATGCCTATATTTACTATGTTTGCATTTCCATAGTCATCTCCTGTGTTAAGCTTGTAAATTTCCCCCGCGGTTCCGAAAGAATATTTTTCGTTCACATTAAGACTTATTTGACCGATGTCATGAGCACTTGCCCTTGTGCCGGTTCCAAATGTCAAATACCCAGATGCATCGACGTAACCATCAGCATTTCTGACATTCATGAGACCAACTGAACCGTTGTCGATTAGCTTTTGAATGTTTTTTGCGTCGTATTTTGTATAGTCACTTAGACTAACCCTGTCGATTATTACAAGCACTACTTTTTTATTGTTGCTTGTATCAGCATAACTTTTTTGTGGCAGCATAAAAGTCAAAGTCATCAATAAAAGCATAAAAGCAGTGATAAATTTCTTCAAGTGAAACACACCCTCTATAGTTTTTTATTTATTATACACCATAAATGTTAAGAAATTATTAAAAAGAGGGTAAAACCCTCTAATATCTCAAAAGTGGCATGCTCATACATCTTGGACCGCCTCTGCCTCTTGATAGTTCAGAACCTTCGATCTCGATTACCTCGATGCCTTCTTTCCTCATGATTTTATTTGATGATTCATTTCGGGAGTATGTGATGACTTTGCCTGGCGCTATAGCAAGCGTATTTGTGCTGTCGTTCCACTGCTCCCGTGCTGACGTTATGGCATTAAAACCACCTGTAGGTATTATTTCAATATTTCTGAGATTTAATGCAGATTTCAATGCGTCTTGGAGGTCTTTTTCTTTCTGAATTGAAAAACCTTTATCATCCTTTATTATGCTAAAAACTCGCAGATCTTTCTTTATTCCAGGGTAGAAGACGAACCTTTCCTTATCTACCATGGTGAATACAGTATCAAGGTGCATGTATGATCTGTTTATGGGAATCTGGACGACAAGGATGTGTTCTACTGTTGAATTGCCTTCAAAGAGATTGCGGGCAAGCCTTTCTATTGCTTGTGGCGTAGTCCTTTCGCCGCATCCTACTGCTATTACTCTGTCGCTTAGTATAAGCACATCTCCGCCTTCTAAAGAGTGGAAATAGGTGTTGTCGTACCAACATGGAATGCCGTTTTTCTTAAAAATATCGTGGTTTTTGTATATGTATTTCATTATGAGCGTCTCAGGTTTTCTCGCCGCAGACTTCATGGAGCTTATCATAAATCCTCCATCTATCATTGCGCCGGGATCTCTGGTAAAATACATATTTGGCACAGGCTTAATGTAAAAATAGTGTTCTTCATAGATGAATTCAGCCAGGCCTTTTGGGATGACATTGTCAATATCTCCTTTTTCGAGTCCGCTTATGGCAATTTCAGCAATATTACTGTAGCTTAAATCCATAAGGTAATCTTTAAGGTAGCTTTCTGTTTCGGTATTTGTTATGCCATTTATCTTCAGAAGATCTATTATAAATTGTTCTTTTATAGCGTCATTTTTCAATACATCCTGAAGAAGGTCTTTTACGTACAAAACGGTTATACCGTTATCTTTTAATACTTTGGCAAATTCATCATGTTCCTCTTGAATCTTTCTAACCCATGGAATATCATCAAAAAGCAGTTCTGTCAAATTTTGAGGCGTAAGCCTTTCTAATTCTTTTCCGGGTCTGTGCAATACGACTGCTTTTAAAGTTCCTATTTCTGATGATACATGTGGCACTAATAATGGATGCGTCACCAACACATTCCTCCCTATGCATAAACTCTTTATATAGTATACTTTGCTTATATCTATTTTTCAATACGATTTATATTAATTTATTGATATGGTAAAATTATTTGTAACGAGGTGGTAATATGCTAAAAGATGGCGAGAGAATTGACGATTTGAATTTGAATGGGCTTAAGCTTATACAGAGAGAAGACATGTTTAAATTTGGGATGGATGCTGTGCTGCTTTCAAATTTTGTATACACAAAAAGAGGAGACAAGATTGTAGATTTAGGGTGCGGAACAGGCATCATACCAATTTTGATAGCAGGCAAGTCAAGAGATACACGTATTGTAGGTGTTGAAATACAAAGTGAAGTTGCCGATATTGCCATAAGAAACGTATATCTCAATAATCTTGAAGGTAGAATAGACATAATAAACGATGATATTCGAAATGTTGTGGATAAATTGGGAATTGAAAAATACGATATTGTGACATCCAATCCTCCGTATATGCCCTGCAACACAGGATTTGACAAAAATAGCGAAAGTGAAAACATATCGCGATACGAGTTAAACGGCGGGCTTCATGATTTCATAAAGGTTGCGTCAAAGCTTTTAAAGTTTGGAGGCAAGTTTTTTTTAGTTCATAGAGTGGATAGGATTGTGGATATTGTTTATAATTTGCGGATTTGCAATTTAGAACCTAAAAAAATAAAGTTTGTCCATCCGCATGTTGGGGAAAAGCCCAATTTAGTCTTAGTGGAATCAAAAAAAGGCGCAAAAAGTGGTGTGGCAATAATGCCGCCTCTTTACGTCTACGAAGAAAATGGAGAGTACACAAAGGAACTTTTAAGCATATACGGGAAAACTTCGATAGAGGAGGAATAGAATGTCTGGAAGCTTATATTTGTGCCCAACACCAATCGGAAACTTGGAAGACATAACCTTAAGAGTCCTAAGGATACTTAAAGAAGTAGACATAATAGCTGCTGAAGACACGAGGCAGACTTTGAAACTTTTGAATCATTACGACATAAAAAAAACTGTAGTAAGCTATCATGAGCATAACAAAGCTTCAAGCGGTAAAAAACTTTTAATAGATTTAAAGGCTGGGAAAAATGTAGCGCTGGTTACTGATGCTGGTACACCGGGCATATCTGACCCTGGGGAAGACCTTGTAAAACTTTGCTTAGAAGAAAAGATAAATGTAGTATCGCTTCCTGGCGCTACAGCAATAACAACGGCATTAGTAGGCTCTGGGCTTGACACGAAGAAGTTTGTTTTCTTAGGATTTTTGCCAACAAAGAAAAGCGAGAGAGAAAGCGCTTTGGATGAGATAGGGAGAGAAAAGAGAACGGTTATCATTTATGAGGCGCCTCATAGAATTGTCAGGACGTTGGAAGAATTAAAGCCATACATAGAAGGCAGAAAGGTTGTAATAGCAAGAGAGCTTACAAAAGTGCACGAAGAGTACATAAGAGGTTTGTTAGACGAAGTTCTATCAAAATTAGGAGATGATGTAAAAGGAGAAATTGTAGTCCTTATAGAAGGCGGAAGAGATGAAGTTTCGATGGAACCAGAGGAGCTTCTCAGAAAATACATTGAATGCGGCATGGATAAGAAAGAAGCGATTAAATTGACGGCTAAACAATTAAAGATACCAAAAAGCGAAATTTACAAGCTCGCATTGAAGGATGAATCGTAATTCGATTTCGCCTATCAGTATCAATTGATAATGATAATCAATAATTTCGAATATAAAAATATCTTAATATATTGCATAATTTTTAGTTTAAGCATATAATATGTATTATATTAAAAATTATCAATTGATACAAAGGGGTTTTACAATGAATTCATTTAAAAAGATAAAGAATGTTTTGATACTCATACTTTTTATAAATATAGCTGTGGCGTTAGCTAAACTTTTATACGGTTTGCATATAAAAAGCGCCAGCATGGTAGCTGATGGGTTTCATTCATTGTCAGACAGCTCAGGCAATATAGTAGGCCTTGTAGGCATATATTTAGCGTCAAAACCGCAGGATGAAGAACATCCTTATGGGCATAAAAAATTTGAGACATTTTCGTCAATTTTTATATCTGTGATGCTGTTTGTAGTAAGTTATACTATACTAAAGGAAGCTTATGGCAGGCTTTTAAATCCTGTAGAACCAAAAATCACCTTAGACAGCTTCATAATAATGATTACTACATTATTGCTTAATATATTTGTATTTGCTTATGAGTACAGACAAGGAGTAAATTTAAAAAGCGACATACTTGTATCTGATTCACTTCACACAAAAAGCGACATCTACGTGTCTGTCTCTGTTCTCATTACGCTTATTGCATTAAAACTTGGAATACCGCCATACATCGATCCGCTGATGTCTATAGCAATATCGATATTCATCGTAAAAGCAGGCATTGAAATAATAAAGCACAGCTCTGATATACTATGCGATAGGATTGTCATAGATTCAGAAAAAATCCGCGATATCGCTTTATCCGTAAGAGGCGTGCTTTCATGCCATCAAATAAGAAGCAGAGGCAGAGAGGACGATATAAATATAGACATGCATATAATGGTTGACCCGAATGAAAACATAAAAGATGCTCATTATATAGCTGATCAGTTGGAAGAAAAATTAAAAAAGGAAATACCTGGTGTCACAGAAGTCATCGTCCATATAGAGCCTTACGATAAAAATGAAATAACAGAGTAAAAAAATAATAGAAGTAAAACTTCTATTATTTTTAATATTATTCGCTTTTTTTAATGTCATCGAGGCATGTCTTGCAGATGTTTTTGCCTTTGTAATTGACGACATTTTCTGCATTGCCGCAGAAAATACATGCAGGCTCGTACTTTTTAAGCACAATCTGCTCGCCATCCACGTAGATTTCCAAAGCGTCTCTTTCTGCAATATTCAGAGTCCTTCTGAGTTCGATAGGAATGACGACTCTTCCTAACTCGTCCACTTTTCTCACAATTCCTGTGGATTTCAACATTTCTCTCCCCTCCTAAAACTACAAAATTCGACAAATTCTTTGCATTCTAATAATACCAAGTTTTGAAAAATAAGTCAATAGTTTAATGGCATTTTTTTTTAAAAATAACATAAATTTTTATAGGATGGGGGAGATAAAGTTGATAAATTATATATGGATCTTCATGATTGGCGTAGGTGTGATCGTTGGCATGATAAATGGTAGGATGGGGGAAGTTTCGAAAGCTATAATAGATTCATCCGAGTCGGCTGTTACAATATCAATAGGACTCATAGGCATCATGTCTTTATGGTTGGGTATAATGCAGATAGCTGAAAAATCTGGGCTTATGGATATGCTGGCAAAGGTTTTAAAACCAGCCATAATAAAACTATTCCCTGAGATACCCAAAGATCACCCTGCCATTGGCGCTATGATAATGAATATATCGGCTAATATGTTGGGGTTAGGCAATGCTGCTACGCCATTTGGAATAAAAGCGATGGAATACCTTCAAGAATTAAATAGAAAGGATGTTGCATCTAATTCCATGTGCACATTTCTCGTCATAAACACTGCATCAGTTCAGCTTCTTCCTGCTGTAATGATAGGGTTAAGGGCTTCTTTAGGTGCGAAAAATCCAGCAGATTTTGTGTTGGCTGGACTTTTATCAAGTATTACAGCTTTAACCGTAGGCCTTATAGTTGTAAAATCACTTGAAAAGTCATCCCTTTTTAAGGAGTGATATTTTTGCTTAAATCAATTTCTGAGTTTATAATTCCGGCTATAATGTTTTTGATTCCTGTATATGGGTTAATTAAACACGTAAAAATTTATGAAGTCTTTTTAGATGGCGCAAAAGAAGGCATTAATACGATAGTAAAAATATTTCCTGCTTTGCTGGCAATGTTGGTGGCGGTGGGAGTCTTGAGAGCATCCGGAACTTTAGATATCTTTGCAAGGTGGATTTCACCGCTTACTGCAAAAATTGGAATGCCGTCAGATGTAGTGCCATTGGCACTCATAAGGCCTCTATCTGGAAGCGGTGCATTAGGCATAGCGACAGAACTTATTAAATCTCATGGGCCTGATTCATTTACAGCGAAACTTGCTTCTGTAATGTACGGCTCTACAGAAACTACGTTTTACGTTTTAGCAGTCTATTTTGGGTCTGTTGGAGTTAAAAAGATGAGGCATTCTATAGTAGCGGGCATTGCTGCTGATATCGCTGCAATACTGTCATCTGTTTTTTACAGCAGACTGTTTTTTTGAAACTTCAAATCTGATATACTAAAGACAGTAATATAAAAACGAGGAGTTTACATGATATGGGGATATTGATAAACAGGATAAAGCGCATACTATCTGATGAGGCCGAAAAAGTCTATATTGTAGGAGGAACCATAAGAGACAGAATACTAAATGTAGATATAAGCGATTATGATTTTGCTGTATTAGGTGATGCTGCTTCGGTTTCAAAGCTTGTATGTGATAAGCTAAAAGGCTCTTATGTGCCTTATGCAGAAGACAGAGGCACATATAGAGTCGTATATGAAAATGTAGTGCTGGATTTTACGCAAATCAGAGGTGAAAATATAGATGAAGATTTGCTTCATAGGGATTTTACGATAAATGCGATGGCAATAAGGCTAAATGATTTTTTTGATGTAGACTTGATAATAGATCCTTTAGGCGGGTTAAATGATTTAAGAGAAAAGAAGATAAAATGCGTAAGGGAAACTTCCTTCGATGATGATCCTTTAAGGATGCTTAGAGCTATTAGATTTGCAGCCAAATACAATTTTTCTATAGATGAGGATTCCAAAAATCTTATAAAAGAAAAAGCCGGTTTGATTAAGAACGTTTCTTCAGAAAGGATTATGAGTGAAATATATTCTATACTTAAGTCAAAGGAATCCTTCAAATACGTACAAATGATGGACGAGATGGGATTAATCGATGCAATTTTTCCTGAGATAGCTGAGATGAAAGAGATAGGCAAGTGCTATTATCAGGTTTTGGACTCATGGCATCATTCCATAAAGACGATAGAAGAATATGAAACCGTCGTAAATGAGCTCAGATTTCCTTCAGATATAGAAAATTTGGTCAAAAAGTACCTTGATAAAGATCTTTCCTCAGGAAACAAGCTAAAAGATGTATTGAAACTTGCTGCAATGTTTCATGAAATCGGCAAAAAGGATGCTATTTACATAGATTCTGATAACAGGCTTCAGTTTTACAATCACGATGTAAAGGGAGAAAAAATTGTTGCAGATATAGCTAAAAGATTAAAACTGGCGAAAAAAGAAGCATCTCTGATAAAGAAGATGGTTTTGTACCACGTAAACCCATTTTCACTGTACATAGATGGGATTGGAAACAAAGCTTTGTTTAAATTCTTTTCAGACCTTGAAGAAAACGCTTTAGGGTGCTTGCTTTTGTCGTTAGCCGATGTCACCTCAGCTATGAAGGGACAAGGCCGGTTAAATGAAGCTTCATGCTATAGAAATTTTATAACAAAGCTATTAAGAAGGTACATGGACTTTGAAAGGACTAAGACACCCCTTCTTACGCCGCTTGATATAATAGTCAATTTCGATCTTAGAGATTATAAGCTTTTAAATCAGATACTGTACGAATTGAGAAAAAATCAATTTTACGGTGAAATAGAAAGCAGAGAAGATGCAGTAAAATTTGTGGAAGAAAGAATGAGGATGGGGAAAATATAGTTGACAATACATTTGCGATAAAGTATATTATTATGTAACGATGTTAATAATATATTAAAAAGGCAATGAAGGGAAGAGTAGAAAGGAATTTCTCTTAAAGAGAGCTGGGTTAAGGTGAAAGCCAGCAGAGAATGAACTTTTGAACATGGACCTTGAGCTTCAAAGCTGAAACTAAGTAGGCTTTGGCGGGATTTCCCGTTACAGAGTAGGAGTGTGACAGCACTTTACGAGGCATACTGCCGTGAGGCGTATGTGAAAAGGGTGGTAGCGCGAATAAACTCGCCCCTTAGTGGGAGGCGGGTTTTTTTACGTCTTAAAAATAAATTTAGATAGGAGGATTTTTATGGCGAAGACTTTTTACATTACAACACCTATATATTATCCCAGCGATAAACTGCATATAGGCCATTCTTATACGACTGTTGCTGCAGATGCGATGGCACGGTTTAAAAGGCTGACAGGTTATGACGTGATGTTTTTGACAGGAACCGATGAGCACGGTCAGAAGATACAAAGAAAGGCAAAAGAAAAAGGCGTTACGCCGAAACAGTATGTGGATGAAATTGTGGCGTGGATAAAAGATTTGTGGAAAACAATGGACATAAGCAATGATAAGTTTATAAGGACGACGGACAAGCAACATGAAGAAATCGTGCAAAAGATATTTACAAAGCTTTACGAAAAAGGGGACATATACAAAAGCGAATACGAAGGATGGTACTGCACACCTTGTGAGACGTTTTGGACTGAGAAACAGCTTGTGGATGGAAACTGCCCAGACTGTGGCAGACCTGTAGAGCTTGTGAAAGAGGAAAGCTATTTCTTTAAGCTTTCAAATTACGCAGATAGGCTTCTTAAATATTACGAGGAGCACCCAGACTTCATACAGCCTGAATCAAGGCTAAATGAGATGGTAAGCTTTATTAAATCCGGACTTGAGGACTTGTGCGTATCCAGAACGTCCTTTGACTGGGGCGTAAAAGTTCCGTTTGACCCAAAACACGTTGTGTATGTTTGGATTGACGCCCTTTCCAACTATATAACTGCGTTGGGTTATTCTACAGACCATGACGAAGATTTTAAAAAGTACTGGCCGGCAGATGTGCACCTTGTTGGAAAGGAAATCGTAAGATTCCACACCATTATATGGCCTGCTATGCTTATGGCGCTTGATTTGCCTCTCCCTAAGAAGGTGTTTGGCCATGGTTGGCTTATATTAGAAGGCGGCAAGATGTCAAAGTCGAAGGGCAATGTGGTTGATCCGAAAGAGCTTGTTTCAAAATACGGCGTGGATGCCATAAGGTATTTCCTCTTAAGAGAAGTTCCGTTTGGAGCAGATGGCGTATTTTCAAATGAAGCTCTGATTTCCAGGATAAACTCAGATCTTGCCAATGACTTTGGAAACCTTCTAAGCAGAACTGTAACGATGGTGGAAAAATACTTTGACGGTGTAGTACCTGAGCCTTTAGATAAAGACGATGTTGATGATGAGTTAATATCTATTGCAAATAATTTGCCAAAAGTTGTTGAAAGTTATATGGATAAGCTACAGTTTTCAAATGCTCTTGCGGAGATTTGGAAGCTTGTAGGTCGCGCCAATAAGTACATTGACGAGACGATGCCATGGGTATTGGCAAAAGATGAAAACAAAAAAGGAAGGCTTAAAACTGTCCTTTACAACCTTGTTGAATCACTGAGGTTTGTTGCTATTTTGATAACGCCGTTTATGCCAAATACGCCTATCAAAATATACGAGCAGCTTGGAATCAGCGATGACTTAAAGACATGGGATAGCCTTAAATTCGGCTTACTGAAATCAGGCACAAAAGTCAAAAGAGGCGAGAATATTTTCCCGAGGATCGATGTAGAAAAAGAGCTTAAAGAAGCTGAAAAAGAATCGCCTAAAAAAGCAGAGGTAAAAGAAGAGGCAAATTACATCAAAATAGACGACTTTGCAAAAATCGATTTGAGGGTTGCAGAAGTATTAGAAGCGGAAAAAGTAGAAGGCGCCGACAAATTATTAAAGCTTAAGCTTAAAGTAGGCGATGAGGTAAGGCAAGTTGTATCAGGACTTGCACTGCATTACAAAGTAGAGGAGCTTATAGGTAAAAAACTTGTCCTTGTCGCTAACTTGGAGCCTAAAAAATTAAGAGGAATAGAATCGTATGGAATGATTTTGGCGGCATCAAACGAAGGTAAATTGACTGTTGTAACTGTCGATAAAGACATAGAAAGCGGAGCAAAGGTAAAATAGCATTATAAGAGGGCATAACATAAGTCCCTCTTATTTTTATGTGCTTTTTACCTTACAATAAGTTTTTAAAAAAATATTGACATTCTCGCTATCATAGTGTACTATTCAATTAGTGCACTATGATAGCATCATGGAGGTGAAACATGAAAATCGAATTTAATGAAAAAATGCCTATTTATATCCAGATTATGGATATGATAAAGAGGGATATAGTGACAA
Organism: Thermoanaerobacterium calidifontis; assembly: GCF_055381745.1. Classification (NCBI taxonomy): domain Bacteria; kingdom Bacillati; phylum Bacillota; class Clostridia; order Thermoanaerobacterales; family Thermoanaerobacteraceae; genus Thermoanaerobacterium; species Thermoanaerobacterium calidifontis. Next base: position 113,895 of record NZ_AP042436.1, read on the forward strand.
AAAAATTAAATGGAGGAGACAAATTGCCTTCTGTAAGAGAAATGGCCGAAAGCCTTAAAGTGAATCCAAATACTGTTCAAAGAGCTTATCAGGAACTTGAAAGGGAAAACGTCACATATACACAAAGAGGTATGGGAACATTTATAACCGAAAATACCGAAAAGCTTGCATCGTTAAAAAGAGAAATGGCAAAAGAGATAGCTGAGTCATTTGTAACAGGTATGAGAAGCTTAGGATTCAATTCAAATGAAATACTCGAAATTATTAAGGAATATCTTAAGGAGGTCAACTGATGGGGTTAATTTTAAAAACGGCAAACCTTACTAAAAATTATTACAGCAAAAAGGCATTAAAAGGAATTAATATTGAGTTGGAAGAGGGTAAAATATTAGGTCTTTTAGGTCCTAACGGTAGTGGAAAAACGACATTTATAAAGATTGCAGCAGGCATATTAAGGCCCACATCTGGCGAAATATTAATTGACGGTCAGGAACCAGGTATCTATACAAAATCAATTGTATCGTATCTACCTGATATAAACTATCTCTATAAATGGATGAAGATTAGAGATGCGATAAATTTCTTCAAAGATTTTTACGCTGATTTTGACATTGAAAAATCAAAGAGATTGCTGGATTTTATGATGTTGGATGAAAATGATAAAGTAACGTCACTTTCAAAAGGAATGCTTGAAAAATTGAATCTTACACTTGTGCTTTCAAGAAATGCGAAACTGTATATTTTTGATGAACCACTTGGGGGAATAGATCCGAATACAAGGGAAAAGATAATTGACGCAATAATTGATAATATTCACGAAGATAGTTCAATGATTATATCTACACACCTTGTAAGAGATATTGAAAGGCTTTTTGACGATGTGGCATTTATCTCAGATGGTGAAATTATTTTAAAAGGAAATGCTGAAGAATTAAGGATGGAAAGAAATAAATCTATTGATGAAATCTTCAGGGAGGTGTATGAATAATGATTAAACTAATAAAGTATGAGTTTTTAGGAAGGTATAAATATTATCTTGGATTTTTGGCTGCCTTGATTTTATTGAATATATACCTTATAACGAAAAATAATACATGGTCACATGGCTTGCCATTCGTTGTATCTTTTATGGCTGGATTTGCCTGCTTTGTAGCCGTGCTTATATCAGGAGTGATGTTGTATCAGAGAGATATGTACGGCTATACAGGATATCTTTTGTTTACACTGCCACAAAGAGGTTTTGACATAGCTTTTTCAAAGCTAATTATATCGATCATTGAATTCACATTGTTTATAACAGTATCTGGAGTGATGGCATTTATAAATCTATTATATGTGAATGAAGCTAAAGTGTTTATAGATGCAGTACTTCAACATAAAATTTTTATACTTTATATATTTATATCTACTTTATTGAGTTTTATTGCTTTATTGATTTTGTCGTATTTTTCTATCACAATCAGCAAGATAGCTATTTACAGCAAAAAATATGGAAAAGTTTTGTCAATAGTTCTATTTCTGATTATTTTCTATGTAATCGGTAAAATTAATGGTCTTCTCATTAATTTATTTCCATACAATTTAAATATAAATCTATTTTCAGGAATTGCACAAAGAAGCGATAATTTTGCTTTGTCTTTTGCGGTTTTCCCGATAAATGTAGCAAGCTTTGTTTTCCAAACACTTGTATATATAGGTTTATTCACTCTGACATCATATCTTATTGACAAAAAAATAGATCTATAAAAAGGATGTCTATCCAGGTAGTACGCGAAGGTGAAATAAAAAGAAGGCGGGGTGATTCCCGCCATTATTTTTATCTAATTGAACTACTTTAAGTGTTTTGCTTCTTATCATCTTTCGAATTTTTGTCTGAAGAACTATATGGTAATCCGGCTGCTAATCCAGTGAACAGGGCTAAGTAAAATGAAGATCTTTTTGGATAAAAGAAATCTAATATTAAAGCTATGACGACAATTGCTATAAAGCAGAAAAACTTAATTTTAGACTCTTTGTCTTTCGGTATGGAATACTTAAACACCCGTCCAGAAAAGCGTGCCATTTCAAAACCAATTAGAAAAATGATTAAACTTACTACAATACTTATTAGCCAAACATATAAACTCTTCAAAGGCAAACTCCTTCCTTATGTTATTTGAATTATAGAAATGATGCAAAATATTTCGTGGTGCAAATATATTGGGTATGTGCTGCATCGGCATACCATCATTCAGAAAGGGTAATAAATTGTGTTATACCTTTATTATTTTCTAATTTAGTCCATGACAATACGTTACCCATTATGCTAGAAAAATTATTTGTTTTTATAGGGAAGTCTTGCAATTTACCTGTCTTAATGTTATATAATTCCAGTATTCCCATATTATCATACCACGTAATATATGTATCGTTTAACGATGGAAACCATCTTTCTACTGCATCGCCTTTTACAATTTCTACAGTATTTTTAGTTTTGAGATTGTATAAGGATATATGGCTTTTATCAGATACCCATACAATATTCTCACCGTAAATATTTGGTGTGAATCCATTATCGCTTATTTTTGCAATTTTACTATTTGAAATATTGTATAGATAGACCTTGTCAACTTCGCTTTGCTCTTCGATTTTACCTTCATGCCATACTATGTAATTGCCAAATATTTTTGGATGTCCAATATAACTATTTCCCAGTCCATCAATGCTTCTTATCACTTGCTTTTTGTCATTTGCTAAATCGTATAAAATCAAAGAACACAGAATTTTGTTGTTTTGTATTTCATAAGTAGACCATACAAGCTTTGAGCTATCCAAAGACAGGTTTGGCTGTTGATTAAAGGATACTTTTGAAGCAGATTTTTCATTTAATTTTCCGTAGTCTATCTTTTTAATGGTTCCATTTTTTATATTATAGGCATATATTATCCAGTCATTGCCATATGGATTATCAGATGCTTCTACCCAAGCAATATACTTTCCATCCGTAGCAGCATTTATTATATTTTTATCAGTATTAACTGGCTTTATCACTGGTTTAACTACACTTGTATTTAAATCATAGAAACCCAGTTCTGTTTTTTCATTGTTTTTGTTTTCTATTGACACCAATATTCTTTTTTTATATTTGTCAAATCCAAGAGGAATTGTATTTTGCGGAATGATTGAAGCATTATCTATATTAAGGCTTTTATGTATTTGATTATTAGTTTTTACATGACAAGACGTTAACAAAATGGACAATAAAATGATAGACAAAATCATTATATTTTTTTTCATTACATTGCCTCCCGATTGTTATAAAGCATGAAAGAAATATTTGTTAGTAAATAATACATTGAATTCATCTGTTTGACTACATTATAACTCTAACTCCAACATTTGGGAAGTTCCGAAATCCGGCACATTTTTTATGAAGTAGGTGCCGATTTTCGGCATCTCAGTTTCTGCTTTACTAAGTTCGCCTAACATGTGTATATGTAAGACAAGCTTCAAGTTATGTAATAAGAACTTAGAATGCTGATCAAATTGTATAATAATTATTACAATAAATGACTAAAATAAATAGATAAACGTTCGAAAATACCTTTCTGCTTGAATTCTAACGGAGGAAGTCCATATAGAGCTTCATTGCTGCCTATTGTCTTATAATTTCCTTGTTTTGCTTTTTCTTGAATATTACGTACTTTGTTCATAAAAGATTTTTTAATAATATCGCTGTTTACAAGTGTTTTTTCCTTTAGACCAGCATTTTGATCAGAATAATACGGCGAAAAGGCCATCTCTTCTCCATTTTTATTAACAATCACAAATATATCACCGCCAAAATTCAGTAAAAAGCAATCCCCAGGATTAAAATTATTTTCATTTGCTAATTTATAAATATTTTTGGTTAATGCTCCGCCAAAATCTACAACATGCCATTCTTCATTCTTTAATATGATTGAAAAATCAGTTATTACATTGTTTCCAGCTATTACTGGGTATGTGTAAAATGGTTCACGAGTGACTTGATCACTTATTTTTATTGAAGGATCATATTTATTAATATCAATAGTGGCCCATTGAATTGGATTTCCCAACTTTGCCTTTGATACTTCATCTTTTGTTGTAAAATAAAAATCGCGGTATTCTGTATTAATGCTTTTAAGCAATGTTTTAAAGTTGTCTTGTGCGGCAATATTGGCTTGCACTTGAGGAGAGACAGCATAACTAATTGTACCAATAGAAAATATGATGAGCATGCACAATGTCATAATCATAATTAATTTTCGTTTCATTTATTTTTCCTCCCTTGTTTTATTTTTGGAGATATACAAACATTGCACTATATTTTCATTTTCAAATTACGCATTATTTACATTAATTTTAGCATAACATAAAAACTAAAAATTAGTAGATATATGAATAAAATTAGTTGAATTTTCTTTTGTTTATATACAAAATATACCAGGCGATTTTTATTTAGCTATTGCTAAAATTAAACATTGATGCTATTATGAAGGTAATTTAAATTTTGGGGTAAATTACAAAGAATGTAAGATGTATAAGGGGTGGTACTTTTGTATTATTTACCGATTATAATGACTATTATTGCTAATGTGTTTTACCATATTTTCCAAAAAATGATACCAGAAAAGTCAGATCCAATTGCATCGCTAATTTTGACGTATTGTACAGCATTAATAGGTACTTTAATGGTGTTTGTTTGGTATCATAAAAATATTAATGTTATTGATTCATTTAAAGGATTAAATTGGACAAGTTGCGCTTTAGGATTGTCTATAATTTTATTAGAGTTGGGGTTTCTTCTTGCATACAGGGTAGGATGGGATATAAGCTTTGGTGCAATAGTTTCAAACGTATCTGTTACGCTATTGTTAATTCCCATAGGTATAATATTTTTTAAAGAAAATATTTCAATGGCGAATTTGATTGGCATATTGCTTTGCGTTGTTGGATTAGTGTTAATTAATAGCAAATGAAGAATACTTGCTATTTACATGGCTAAATTTAAGATTATGGAAAGAAGTGATGACATGATGAATGATTTTGCAAAAAGAAATAAAATATTTCTATCAAATAGCAATTTTATGCTTTATATTATTGGTTATGTAATATCAGGTATTGGCACAAGACTTACGACGATAGCTATCTCAAGCAAAATATTGTATATTAGGAATAGGTGGTGCTTTAACAGGCATATTTAGCGCAAAGGCGATTTTTATTCTATGTGGAATTGCAGAGATTACTGTATCACTTATTTATAAAACATATAATAGGGTTAAATCAATCAATTGATCTTTCGCAAAATTGTAGACGATCGTGCAATAAAATAATCTTGTTCTTTTTTGTAAGATTATTATTATTTTTCCGTTGATAAAATATGCTAAAATAAAAATGACTATAAAAGCATTTAGGAGTTGATTTTATGATTATAGATTCTCATGCACACCTGGAAGATGAAAAGTATGATGAAGATAGGGATGATGTTATAAAAAGGTGCAAAGATGAGCTTACATTATTGATAAATGTAGGATCCAGCATTGAGACGTCAAAAAAATCGATTGAGCTTGCTAAAAGTAACGATTTTATATATGCCGCCATTGGCATACACCCTGAGTATTCGCAAAAAGAAATAAACGACATTGGTGTTATTGAGGAATTGTTATCACAAGAAAAAGTTGTTGCTATAGGAGAGATAGGACTTGACTATTATTACGGCGATCCGCCAGTTGAATACCAGAAGCAATGCTTCATAGAACAGATAAGGCTTGCCAAGAAGTATGATTTGCCGATAGTAATTCACGACAGGGATGCACATGGCGATGTGCTTGATATTATCAAAAAAGAGTGGACAAGCAGTTTAAGAGGAGTTTTTCACAGCTATTCAGGCAGCAGCGAAATGGCATTTCAGTTGATTGAGATGAACTTTTACATCTCATTGGGAGGACCAGTGACATTTAAAAATGCGAAAAAAGCTGTTGATGTAGCTATGAAAGTGCCGATAGAAAAGTTGTTAATTGAGACAGATAGTCCTTACTTGACGCCTGTGCCCCATAGAGGTAAGAGGAATGAGCCTACTAATGTAAAATACGTGGCACAAAAGATTGCTGAAATAAAGAATATGACATTTGATGAGGTTTGTGATATAACAGCATCTAACGCCTTAGAGTTATTTAAAATAAGTCCAAGTAATTTATAGCAATTTAAAAGGTGGAACATATACTGTATTGAAATGGATATTTCAAAAAAGGAGGAAAATAGAAAGATGGATGGAGAAAATGTAAATGAAAATCCCATGAATGTTCCACCTGTAAATCCAGAACCGTATTTGGGTTCTATGCAACCGCCAATGGGCGGTATGCCTACGATGCCGTGCCCTTCCGAGCCACCAATGGGACCAATGCCTTATCCAATGCCAGGAATGCCGGGCATGATGCCACCAATGCAGTGCCCTCCTGAGCATATGAGAATGTTTATGGATGCTTACAATCATGTTTCAATGGCATACATGATAATGACACAAATGATGCAGATGATGCGCCCGTAAGGGCGTATTTTTTTCAAAAGAAACATAATATTTTCATGTATATAATATAATAATGTAGTAGATAATATAAGTGATAACTTATTATGGAAATGGAGATAAATATTATGAAATGAATTTGACAAAAATAATATGTTATATTAAAATTATAAAAAGTCTTCCCAATAAAAATGAGGAGGTTATGTAATGGATGCAAGCAACCGAAGAATTTGGCCGGGTGCATTTACTGAGCTTATCAAAAAACCGGTTGGAATTCTGATATTGGCTGCATTGGTCATTTTGTTAGTAGGTACAACTGTATACGTTAACTTGAAAAAACAGGTGACAATCACAGATAACGGAAAAACAGTTGCTGTGACCACATTTAAAAGCAGTGTAAAAGACTTATTGGCGGAGAAAAATATAAAGCTTAGAAAAGAAGACGAAGTTACACCATCGATAGATTCGAAGCTGAAAAATGGAATGAAAGTTAGCATTAAAAGAGCATACCCCGTGGTAATTCACGTTGATGGAAAAGATATTACAATATACACAGTAAAACCAACATTAAAAGATGTATTAGCTCAAGGAAAAATCACAGTAAGTCCCATCGATAAAATTAGCACCTCTTTAGATAGCAAAACATATAGCGGAATGAATGTCACAATTACTAGAGTAAATGAAAAAGTAATAACTCAAGATGAAGATATAGCTTTCAACGTTCAAACAATTCAAAATGACAATATGATAAGAGGTCAGACTTTAGTTGTGCAAGAAGGTCAAAACGGAAAGAGAGAAAAGACGATAAAAATTACATATGAAGATGGGAAAGAAGTATCAAGGCAAGTTATAAAAGACGTCGTAGTGCAAGATCCCATAACAAAGATAGTGCAGGTAGGCACATTAGGGCTTTTGACTACGTCAAGGGGAGAAACCTACAGATATAGAGAGATGAAGGTAATGGATGCGACAGGGTATGATGCACCGCCTGGATCCCTAACGTATTCTGGTGCTACAGTCGGGCGTGGTATCATTGCGGTTGACCCGAGAGTAATACCTTTAGGTACAAGACTTTATGTTGAGGGGTATGGTCCTGGGGTTGCAGCAGATATTGGGGAAGCGATAAAAGGCAATATCATCGATTTGTTCTTTACATCGTATAGAGAAGCGTGTAATTGGGGAAGACGAACTGTTAGAGTTTATATACTTAAGTAGACAGGTTTAACCTGTCTTGTTTTTTGGAAAAAAGCGAGGTTGGATGATGATGAAAATAAAAGGATTCAATACAAAGAAAAGACTTGGACAAAATTTTATTTTTGATGAAGACATACTATCAAAAATAGTGGATTTATCAGGCATAACAAAGGATGATAATGTGATAGAGATAGGCGCAGGTTTAGGCACCCTTACAAGGAAAATATTGGAGAAGGCTAATATGGTAGTGTCTTATGAGATAGACCAAGAAGCTTATGACATACTTAAGGCAGATTTTAAAGGACGTGATAATCTAATCGTATTAAATGACGATATAATGAAAGTTGACTTGAAAGAAACCGTTAATGCGTATTTTGGAGGGGAAAAGTGCAAAGTCGTTGCAAACCTGCCTTATTACATAACATCGCCTATAATAATGAAACTTTTAGAGTCCCGCTTGATGAAAGACATAACTATAATGGTGCAGAAAGAAGTGGCGGAGAGGATATGTGCAAATCCAGGTGGCAAAGATTATGGCGTATTGACAGTAGCAGTAAACTATTACTCAAAGCCGGAGATACTGTTAAATCTTCCTCCGGAAGTATTTTCACCTAAGCCAAAAGTAAGTTCATCGCTTATAAAATTACATGTCCTTGATAAGCCATCTGTATTTGTGAAGGACGAAAGACTTTTTTTTAGAATAGTGAAATCATCATTTGGACAGAGAAGAAAAGTAATAACAAATTCTTTAAAATCCCTTAGCATTGATCAATCAATAATTGCAGATGCTTTGACAAAATGTGGCATAGACTTAAAACAAAGAGGAGAGACTCTTTCAATAGAAAAGTTTGCTGAGCTTGCAAACACCATTTATGATATGAAGATGTAATATTAAATCCCCCTGTTTCATAATATATATTGCTAAAATATATTTGAAATAAGGGGGATATAAAATGCCTTTAAGGAAGGATATTTATAAGCGCATGTATATAATGCTGGAACCCGACGAGAGAGGTGCGTCGCTTTTAAAGGACAAGGAAATATCAGGGTACCTTAAAATAGAAACTATGAACGGAAGGGGCCGAATTACAGCGTCGCTTCAAAATCTCGATCCTAATTATTCTTACACAGTAAAATTTTTAAAAATCGGAGAGAGTCCTAAATTAGTTGAGTTTGGAGCAATAAGGGTAGACGACAAAGGCAGAGGCGGTGCAGAATGGTCTTTTAATACAGACGATGTGCTTGATAAGGGTGTGAAGTTTGATGATCTTGCTGTAGCATTAGTAGAAGCAGATAATGGACAACAGAGGCTGATTCCATTGTCTGGCGTCATAGACAAGTCCAGATTTAACTGGAAAGCCACTTATAAGAAGCTTATGAAAAACATAGAGAATATTGAAAAAGATAAAAGCGAGATTCATTTTATTGAGGATTTAGTTGAAAGTCAAAAAGAAAGTGTAGATAGCTATACAACATTGCCACAGTACAATGACGAGGAATACCACGAAGAAGAAGTGGAAATTCAAGTTGAGCCTGAAAAAGATGTGGAAAATGGACAAATTGACAATATAGAGGAGACGGGTGATGTTAATTTAAATGATGAAGGGAATACAAGCGTTCAACCGGAGCATCAAAGCGATGATACAATAACTAAAAGTGATGTTTATGAACAGGAAAACAGCGGTTATGTAAAATATTTAAAAGAGTATGTGAATAATATTGTGAATTACCTTGATGAAGTTCATCCATTTGAAAATAATCTGGAAGGTTACAGATGGTGGAGGATAAATACGGGATATAGGAATGGCTTCTACGATCATTATTTAGTAGGATTTGTAAATGACGAAAATGGTAAGCTTAAATACATCGTCTACGGTATGCCGGGGCTATTTACACTTTCTGACCAACCTTTTGGAGGCATGACAGGATTTGTGTACTGGTGCCCACTGAAAGAAAATATGAGAAATGCTGGTGATATGGGGTACTGGTTGATGCACATTGATGCAATGACGGGACAAATAGCCATACCAAAAGGCTCTACACCGCCGCCAATAATATAAAAGTGAAAGCGTAGATAGTCTACGCTTTTAAATTTATTTTTACTTCATGTATTCTTTTATGTCATCGGAAAAGTTAGCCAATGCTTCTTCATCGTCTGTGTGTGGTATAACCGTAAGCAAGTTTTCAAGATTTAGACTGAAAATCCCCATTATGGACTTTGCATCGATGACGTAGCGACCTGATACGATGTCAATATCAAAAGGGTATTTTGACATCTTCTCCACAAAATTTTTGACCTTATCAATTGAATTTAAAGAAATCTGAAACTCCTTCATACACTTATCCCCCTTACTTGTATTTATTTTAATCATATATTAAGAGCTAATTTTATTCAATCAACCGATTTAACAAAAATTTCATTGTTAATTTGGTAATTGTTTTCACTCCATTAAGGTGGATTTTAAATGTGACATATGATAAAAATTTCGCTTTATAGGTATTCTATTTATTAGGATTGTATATTATAATATAAGTGTTAAAAAATAAAATACCATTAGGGGGTATACAGTTGCTTACAAAAGAACAAATTTTAAATGCACTAAAAGATGTTTTTGATCCTGAGATAGGAAGAAGCATCGTCGACCTTAATATGGTTGATAATATCAATATAGACGGCAGTACAGTCATAGTTGACATAAAATTGACAATCAAAGGCTGTCCACTTCAAAACACCATAAAGGAAGATGTCATAAATAAACTTAAAAGCTTGGATGGCGTTGATGATGTGGTTGTCAACATGGGAGCCATGACAGAAGAAGAAAGGCAAAAGCTTGCAAATAGCATGAATCAAGGGAAAGTGCCTTTGTTTGAAAAGACTCGTGTTATCGCAGTTGGAAGCGGCAAAGGCGGTGTTGGTAAGTCTACGGTTTCTGCAAACCTTGCAGTTGCTTTAGGAAAGTTAGGCTACAAAGTTGGCTTAATTGATGCCGATGTTTTAGGCTTCAGCATACCTCGTTTATTAGGCATAGTAGGCGAAAGACCTTATGCATTAGATGAAAATACGATACTGCCAATAGAAAAGTACGGCATCAAGGTTATCTCCATGGGCAATTTTGCAGATGAAGATACACCGCTTATTTGGAGAGGACCGCTTTTAGGAGGCGTCCTGGAGCAGTTTATGAATGATGTTTATTGGGGAAAACTTGACTACATGATAATTGACTTGCCACCAGGCACTGGGGATGTACCTCTTACAATAATGCAGAAAATACCTGAGCAGAAATTTTTGCTTGTCACGACTCCACAAGCATCTGCTTCACATGTGGCAGGAAGGATTGCATATATGGCTCAGAAGGTAAATATAGAGCTTATAGGAATAGCTGAAAACATGTCGTACTTTGAGTGCCCTGATTGCCATAAAAAGTACAATATATTTGGAGAAGGCGAAACAGACAGACTTGCAAAAGAGCTTAATACAGAAGTTCTTGTAAAGATTCCTATTGACATAAAGATACGCGAAAAAAGCGATATTGGCTTGCCAGTAGCTTTTATAAATGAACCTGAAGCAGAATACTATTTGGAACTGGCGAAAAAAGTGTCAGAAAAAGTAAAGCCTATTGGCTGATAATTTATCTTAAAAAAGGAGGCATCGAAATTACCAATGCCTCCTATAAATTTTTCATTTTTTCTTAAATAATTCTTGTTCTGGTATATCATACGCTGCGCTATTTAAGTAAGTTTCAAGATTTTCTATGACATTTTCAAATGGCAGACTTTCATCAAGTCTTATGAATTTGATGCCGCTATTTTTAGCTTTGCCATACGATATGTCGCAGAATGATTCGGGTATTGTGATGACATGATCGACTTTCTTTTCTATGAGAAAATTAACTGTAGCGATTCGCCTACCATCTTTTAGAGGAAAACCTGGATTTTCGTATTTTTCTGCGTCTTTTCTCTCTACATCATAGATAACTATATAAGGACCGTCTGGCAATTTAGAAATTAATCCGTCATTTGTCACAGTAGCTGCTATCCTCATGATTTTTCACTCCTATTTCTGTAAATTTTAAACATTAAGTTTTGGATATAAGTTGTAATATAATTATATATTATTAAGTTAATTATAGTTTTATGAGTTGAAGAAATCAAATGAGATACTATGGTGTTGTCTGAGTATATATTTTATGATATAATATGATATATCACGTCGCTGGAAAGGGGGTATATTATGTTTTCAAAATTAAAATGGCAGGTAGTCATAGTAACAGTGACGTTGGCGTTGGGTGTGCTTTTAGGAGGATTTAATTTATATCAGAACCGCATATTGCCGCAGAAGATAGCCAATGACATAAAGTCCTTCAATAATGTTCAATCTGCAAATGTAAGTATTGGAAACAGCGGTTATACGGCAAATATCAAGCTTAAAAAGGTAGACAACCTTATGACAGCGTATAAGGACATTGAAAAAATAATTGAGAAATATCCGGTTAAAATTGATATAAAGATAGTTGACAATCCTAACGACAAATTAGACAGTCTATTTTACGAAGATCAGTTTGCCATATATCAGGCCATTCAAAATGGCGATTATATAGATATGAGCAAAATTGTTGACAAAAATGGCATTGAAAAAGGTTCGAAGACGAATGTCTATATTGATGGTAGCAATATATATTTAAGTATATATGATGGTCAAAATTACTTGTACAAGATTATACCGCGCAATACAAAGGGGGATGTAACAGATGGTTAAAGAAATACTAATCGGTATTTCAATTGCATTAGTGATTTTTGCTGCTATATTAGGCATAGATATAACTCCTATTGTGATAGTAGGAATGATGATTTTCGCTTTAAGCTTCTTGCTGGAAAGCAGGGGGCTTATAAGTTCGTCAGGAAAAGTAGTAAATCCTGACACAAGCGTGTCTTTTGATGACATAGGCGGTCAAAACACAGCCATATCAGAGCTGAAAGAAGCATTGGATTTTGTGATAAACAGGGATAAAATCAGGAAAATGGGCATAAGGCCGCTTAAAGGAATACTTTTAAGTGGACCTCCAGGTACAGGCAAAACGCTTCTTGCTAAGGCTGCTGCAAAGTACACTGACTCTAGCTATGTAGCTACATCTGGCAGTGAATTTATAGAGATGTACGCAGGTGTCGGTGCACAGAGAGTCAGGAAACTTTTTGAATCGGCAAAAGCGTTGGCTAAAAAGGAGCAAAAAAACAGCGCGATAATCTTCATAGATGAAATAGACATACTTGGTGCAAAAAGAGGTACAAACGAAAGTCATCATGAGTACGATCAGACACTAAACCAGCTTCTTGTTGAGATGGATGGAATAAAAAGCGATAATGATATAAATATTCTTGTGGTAGCAGCTACAAATAGACCTGATATGTTAGACCCAGCCTTATTAAGGCCGGGGCGGTTTGACAGGCAGGTGACGGTAGATCTTCCTGATAAAAGCGGTAGGCTGCAAATACTGAAGATTCATACGAGAAACAAGCCTTTAGATGAAAATGTGGATTTAGAGGCGATTGCAGAAGATACCTTTGGCTTCTCGGGAGCTCATCTGGAAAGCTTGTGCAACGAAGCGGCTATATTGGCCATGAGGGATGGTTCATCTAAGATAATGCAAAAGCATTTGCAGGAAGCGGTTGACAAAGTCATACTTGGCGAAAAGACAGATAAAAAGCCTACAGAAGATGAGATACTAAGAGTATCGATACATGAAGCAGGACATGCCATAATTGGAGAGATAGTCAATCCTAATTCTGTGGCTACTGTAACGATAGTGCCAAGAGGTAAGGCTTTAGGCTTCGTAAGACAGACTGAGAAAGACGATACATTTATATACACGAAAGAACAGTTGGAGCACGAAATAATGGTGGCTCTTGGTGGAACGGCTGCTGAGCTTCTCATTCTAAACAGCAGAAGTACAGGCTCTGCCAACGATTTTGAACAGGCAGTGGATATTGCAAAGAAAATAGTCTATACAGGGCTTTCAAGCCTTGGCATCATCAGTAAAGACGACATATCAGGAGATAAGGTAAATGAAGAAGTAAACAGAATCATAAAAGAGCAGGAGGAAAAGGTGAAAGAACTTTTGAAGGACAAAATCGATGTGCTAAACGAAATATCAAGTATATTAGTTAAAGAAGAAACGATATCAGGCGAGTATTTGAGAAGGATATTGAATGGAGAAACTGCACAAAAAGCTTGTTGATGGCAGCAGAGGAGATTATTCCTCTGCTATTTTTGTGGAATAAACTGCAAAATTCATTGAAATATTGTTAAATAATAAACAAAATTAATTAATATTAAATACAATTGACTTATTATTCAATTAGATTTATAATCAAAATGGGTATTTAAAAATGTATACAATATATAATATTCATTAAATCGAATAGATAAGGAGTGAAAAAATGACAAGTGATCTGGTTTTAATAAGCATTATTGCTCCGATTGTAATGAGCTTGATAACAATTACAATTGGTAAGGCAGCGGCGAGGAAAGCATTTGTTTCGGCTACATTGCTTATTGTATTTTTAAGTTCATTGGCGATTTTTAAAACTGCCAATTTGCCAACGGTCGTTGGGACATCATTTTATGGAATCATTGATAAATTGATAAAAGTTGGCGATTATGTGCTTTTGCTTTATACCCTTTATGTATCATTTAAGGTAAAAGAACCTAAGATAGCGATTTTTTCAATATTGCAGATATTGCCTCTTGCGTACTTTGAACTGTTTGTACTAAAAGAGCAAGAGGTAAGCGCATTTTACATCGACAATCTTTCAATAATAATGAATTTGGTAGTTTCGATAGTAGGACCTATAATAGCTTTGTATGCTTTTGGCTACATGGACCATCATGAAAAAGAAGAGAAATTGGTTAAATCAAGGCAATCAAGATTTTTTGCAGTCATACTCTTGTTCTTTGGAGCAATGAATGGCATAATATTCTCTAATAATTTAATGTGGTTGTATTTCTTCTGGGAGATAACTTCTCTGTCATCTTTCTTGCTTATTTCCCACGATAAGACAGAAGTGGCAATCAAAAACGCATCAAGAGCCTTGTGGATTAATATGTTTGGTGGATTTTCATTGTTAGTTGGAATCATAATCCTATACAAATATACTGGCATGATAACATTAGATGCTGTTTTGAAGTCTGATACATCGTATATTTTGCTGATACCTGTGGCTTTTATGGTATTAGGTGCATTTACAAAGTCTGCTCAAATGCCATTCCAAAGTTGGCTTTTAGGTGCTATGGTGGCACCGACACCGGTGTCGGCACTTTTGCACTCAAGTACGATGGTGAAAGCTGCTATATACCTTATCTTAAGATTAGCTCCTACATTTAGAGGGACTACGTTAAGTGGATTTATAGCACTGTATGGTGCTTTCACGTTTATCGCTACGTCTATATTGGCTTTAAGTCAAAGCAATGGGAAGAAGATATTGGCGTATTCCACGATTGCCAACTTAGGATTGATGATATCCAGCATAGGAATTAATACTTCCAGCGCTATAACGGCGGCAATTTTGCTTTTAATATTCCATGCAGTGTCAAAGGCTCTCTTGTTCCTGTGCGTTGGTACGATTGAGCAAAATATAGGCAGCCGTGACATCGAGGATATGAAGGGGCTTATCACAAAAATGCCTGTTACGACTATCATAACTTTTATAGGCATTTTGTCATTGATGATTGCACCATTTGGTATGCTTTTAAGCAAGTGGATGGCCATTGAAGCAGCATCGAGAAATCTACTTGTGGCACTGCTTTTGATTTTAGGCAGCGCTATAACAGTCATGTACTACACCAGGTGGATAGGCAATATCTTATCAGAAGGGCATAACAGCAAATTTTTCGTAGAAAAACAGCCGTCAACAATAAAGTTTGCTTTATACAGTTTAGTTACGATAGCAATCGTATTGAGCTTGGCTGTGACGCAGCTTTTTAATGCAATTGTAAAGCCTGAAATAAACATGCTTAAGATGTCCATTTCGATAAAAGCTGCATCAGGATACCTTGAAAGCAATCTTGGCGGTTTTTCCATATATCCAGTGTTTTTTGCCATAGGTTTAGCTGTTATCTTGGCGTTTTTGACAATAAGGAATTCACGTGACATAGTGGAGACAAAGCCGTACGAGGCTGGACTTAATTATGATGATTCAAATAACGGCTATGATGTAAAAAATTATTATCTTCCAAGCATAATAAATGAAGAGAAGATGACGAAGTACATGAACTACATCTCATTTATTTTGATACTGGCGGTTTTCGGAGGGATATTGCTATGACGTGGGTAGATTATTTGGTTTTTGCGGCGGCGGTCATTTTGACCCCGCTTATAGGTGGACTTATAACCGGATTAGACAGAAAAGTAACGGCACTTATTCAAGGGAGGTATGGCCCGCCTGTATTGCAACCTTTTTACGACGTTGTAAAATTGCTTTCTAAAGAAAAGATGATAGTGAACGACTTTCAGATATTCGCAGCGTATATATACTTATTATCAGCTATACTAAGTGTCGGTTTCTTTGCGATAAAAGCTGACCTTCTTATGATAATTTTCATAATGTCAATAGGGCTTGTTTTCTATGTAATAGGGGCATTGGCTACAAGGTCTCCATACAGCCAAGTAGGGGCCCAGAGGGAATTAATGCAGATGTTGGCATATGAACCTCTCCTTATATTTGTGCTTATTGGCATGTACTACGTAGCTGGAAGCTTTAATTTGCACGATATAATGTCACATGGAAGGCTTCTTTTGGATTTGCCGCTTATTTTTGTGGTTTTAAGCCTTGTACTGGACATAAAAATAAAGAAATCTCCATTTGATTTTTCTACATCTGAACATGCTCATCAAGAGCTTGTAAGAGGGATTCTCACAGATTACGCAGGGCCGTATCTGGCTTTAATAGAAATAGCTGATTGGTATGAGTTAGTGCTGCTTTTAGCAATGCTGGCAATTTTCTGGTCGCAAAATCTTGTGATTGGTGCTTTGATATCGCTTTTTGTATTCTTTTTAGATATAATTGTAGATAATATATCTGCAAGGATGACGCTTAAGTGGATGCTTAGCTTTAGCTGGATTGTGGGTATAAGTTTTACAGTCTTAAATATTGCTTACCTGTACTTTAGCAATGTATCGAGGTGATAAATTTATGGGTTTAAAAGAATTTGTGAAAAAGTCCTTCTCAAAATCACCATGGGTAGTCCATTACGATTGTGGAAGTTGCAATGGATGTGATATAGAGGTTTTGGCATGTATGACGCCTATATATGACATGGAAAGATTTGGTATGGTAAATGTGGGAAATCCGAAACATGCTGATATCTTAATAGTAACGGGCACTGTAAATGAAAAAAATAAAGATGTATTGAAAAATGTCTATGACATGATGCCTGATCCAAAAGTAGTTGTGGCAGCGGGAATTTGTGCATGCAGCGGAGGCATATTTAGGGACTGCTACAATGTGTTAGGCGGCATAGACAAGGTGATTCCTGTTGATGTGTACGTTCCAGGATGTCCAGCTAAGCCTGAGGCCATGATAGATGGTCTTTACAAGGCGGCACAAATATTAAAAGAGAAGTATTCCCGCAAGGAAGTAATAGTTTCAGCCAAAAGCTTAGGTTAGGAGTGATTTTATGATCGTAAATAGCAGAGAAGTGGAAATAGGCAATCTAAAAAGTGAAGTGAAGAAATACCACGATGGTGGATATAGATTTGTCACAGAAACGTGCCTTAATTTAGAAGATAAGTTTAAAATCATATACACATTTGCCATAGGTTATGATTTAGAAAACATCCACATCATAACTGATGGGAAAAATGTGCCCAGCGTTTCAGACATTTATTCATGTGCGCTGGCAGTAGAGAATGAGATAAAAGAGCTTTTTGGAGTTGAGTTTGATGGTCTTGCAGTTGATTTCGGAGGGAATTTTATGTTGGGAGAAAGCTCTCCAATAAGTCCACAAGCAGACATAGAGATTATAAGAAGAGAAAAGGGTGGTAAGAATGAGTGATAAAAGTACGATTCCGTTTGGGCCACAGCACCCTGTTTTGCCTGAGCCGATTCACTTAAAACTTGTTGTAGAGGATGAAAAGGTAGTAGAAGCATATCCTGCTTTCGGTTTTGTTCATAGAGGGCTGGAAACTTTGGCTCAGAAAAAGGACTTTAACCAGATGGTTTACGTCGTAGAGAGGGTTTGCGGCATATGCAGTTGTATGCATGGGCAGGATTATTGTGAAGCAATAGAGGAACTGATGGGTGTTCAGGTTCCTGTAAGAGCTGAATATTTAAGGACTATTTGGGCAGAACTCCACAGGATACACAGTCATCTTTTATGGCTTGGACTTTTTGCTGATGCATTTGGCTTTGAAAATCTCTTTATGCAGACGTGGAAGATTCGCGAGAAGATAATGGACATACTGGAAGCCACATCAGGCAACAGAGTGATAATTTCAGTTAATATAGTAGGCGGTGTCAGAAAAGACATAAATAGCGAACAAGCTAAGTGGATCTTAAAAGAGTTAGACGATGTTGAGAGGCAACTTAAAGATATTAATGATGTGGTTATGAACAACTATACTGTAAAGCAAAGAACTGTTGGCATAGGAGTTTTGACGAAAGAAGAAGCGTACGAGCTTGGCGCAACTGGACCTATGGCTAAGGGAAGCGGCGTGGATTTAGATCTTAGGACTACTGGCTATGCTGCTTATAAGTATCTTGACTTTGAGCCGATTGTGGAAAAAGCCGGTGACAGCTATGCCAGGAATTTGGTTAGGATGAAGGAAATATTCCAGTCAATTGACCTTATAAGACAGGCGTTAGGAAAGATGCCTGAAGGGGAAATAAGTGTTCCTGTAAAAGGCAATCCACCTGCTGGTGAAGTCATATCAAGGCTTGAGCAGTCAAGAGGAGAAGTGGTGTACTACATTAAATCAAATGGTACGAAATTTTTGGATAGGCTTCGCATAAGAACACCTACCTTTGCTAATATACCGGCTCTTTTGAAAATATTGCCTGGTTCTCATTTGCAAGATGTCCCTGTACTCATACTGACCATCGATCCTTGCATCAGTTGTACGGAAAGATAATCTGTCAGGGAAGAGGTGTTATTGAGATGTTGGATATGCTAAAAAGCGTGTTTTCTAATCTGTCAAAGAAGCCAGTGACTCGTATGTATCCTTTTGAAGAAAGAAAGCCCTTTGATATAAACAGAGGTCATTTGGAAAACAACATTGATGAATGCATTTTTTGCGGCATGTGCCAGAGAGTGTGTCCATCAAACTGCATAAAGGTGGACAGAAAGACCAGCGTTTGGGAGTACAATCCGTTTGAATGTGTCTTGTGTGGCGTATGCGTGGAAAAGTGCCCTAAGAAATGTTTAAAGCTTGATGTGCATTACAGAAGCTGCACAGACAAAAAGTACAACATTCACTTGGAAAAACACGATGATTCTGAGAAAGCCGGTGCTTAAATGCATGAATTGTCTATAACTGAAAGCATCGTAAGCATGGTTTCTGATGAAGCTAAAAAAAGAAATATCAATAAGGTGACCAAAATAAACATCGTGCTTGGGGAATTAACCGGGTTTGAAGAAGAAAGCATAAGGTTTTATTTTGATGTTTTAAGCGAAGGAACGCCATTATACGGTGCTAAGCTTGATTTTAAAAAAGTGAAAGCAGAGTTTAAATGCCGCAGTTGCGGCATGATTTATAATAGGGGTAATTTCACGTTTAAGTGTCCCTATTGCGGCAGCAGCGGTGTTTTGATTGAGAAAGGCAAAGAACTTTATATAGATAGTATAG
Organism: Thermoanaerobacterium calidifontis; assembly: GCF_055381745.1. Classification (NCBI taxonomy): domain Bacteria; kingdom Bacillati; phylum Bacillota; class Clostridia; order Thermoanaerobacterales; family Thermoanaerobacteraceae; genus Thermoanaerobacterium; species Thermoanaerobacterium calidifontis. Next base: position 133,452 of record NZ_AP042436.1, read on the forward strand.
ATGTTGAATAAGGAGTGTATTATAAATGGAAATAAAGATTATTAAAGATGTGCTTGAAGCCAACAACAACATTGCGGAAGAAAACAAAAGCATAAAAGATGAAAGAAAAATCATGATGGTAAACATAATCGGCTCACCTGGTACAGGCAAAACAAGTTTCATATTGAAGCTTATAGAAAACATGGATATTCCTTGTGGTGTCATAGAAGGCGATGTAGCGTCTGATATAGATGCCCGCAAGATGGCTGAAAGAAATATACCGGTGGTGCAGATAAATACTGGTGGTGCTTGTCATCTGAATGCAAATTCAATAAACAAAGCATTGTCTACGCTTGATTTTAAAGGCGGAATATTGTTCATAGAGAATATAGGAAATCTAATATGTCCTTCAGATTTTGAACTTGGTGAAGACTTCAAATTGGCTATGGCAAATGTTGCTGAGGGCGATGATAAACCATACAAATATCCTCTCTTGTTTTCAAAGGCGAAAGCAGTCGTTATAAACAAGATAGATTTGTTGCCGTATTTTGACTTCAATAAGCAGTATTTTTACGATGGTGTAAAGACGCTTAATGATGAAGCTGAGATTTTTGAAGTATCATCAAGGACAGGGGAAGGCTTTGAGGTGCTGGCGAAATGGCTGAAAGAGAAATACGACGAATACGTGCAAGGCAAATAAATATTAAAGGAATTGTTCAAGGTGTAGGATTTAGACCGTTTGTCTACAATTTGGCATTAAAACACAGCTTGTCAGGCATCGTTTATAACACATCATCTGGTGTTTCTATTAACGTGGAGGGTTATGATGATGAAATAGATGCGTTTTTGATGGAATTAAAAGACAATCCTCCGAAGCTTTCGAAGATAGACGAGATATCTGTAGAAGATTGTGATGTTGTAGGATATAAAGGTTTTAGCATAAAGTCAAGCAAAGCAGATGAGGGATTTGTGCCGATTTCTCCTGATATGGGTGTATGCGACGAATGCGTAAGTGAGATGATGGACGAAAAAAACAGGAGATATAACTACCCGTTCATAAATTGCACAAACTGCGGTCCGAGATTTTCCATCATAGAGGATATACCATACGACAGGCCAAAGACGTCTATGAAAAAATTCCCCATGTGTAAATTATGTAGAGACGAGTATGAAAATCCTTTAGACAGGAGGTTTCATGCACAGCCTGTAGCATGTTACGATTGTGGACCATCCCTTAAATATGTTGGCGAAAGCACGAATATTGATCCCATTATGGCAGTTGCTGAAGATTTAAGAAAAGGGAAAATCGTTGCTATAAAGGGGATAGGCGGCTTTCATCTGGCTGTAAATGCATTATCCCATGAGGCTGTATTAAGGCTTAGAGATAGGAAAAACAGGTATGGAAAGCCTCTGGCGCTTATGATGAAAGATGTAGAAGCTGTAAAAAGGTATTGCCATGTAAGCCATGATGAAATGGAGCTATTAAATAGCCAAAGAAGGCCTATCGTCCTTTTAAAAAAGAAATACGAGTTTGAAGGTGTAAGCGATGGCCTTGACAGCGTAGGTGTGATGCTTCCTTACGCGCCTATACATTATCTTTTGTTTAAATATATAGATTTTCCAGTTGTCATGACCAGTGGCAATATCAGTGAAGAGCCTCTGTGCAAAGACAATGATGAAGCAATAAAGAGGCTTAAAGACATAGCAGACAGTTTCCTTTTAAATGATAGAGACATTGTAAATAGGATTGACGATACGGTTACATCTTGGAAAGCTAAAAGCGAAAGAGTCATAAGGCGATCGAGAGGATATGCTCCAGAGCCTATGGTGCTTAAAATGGACTTTAAACCGATACTTGCCGTTGGAGGGTATTACAAAAACACGTTTTGCTTGACTAAAGGCAATTACGCATTTCTAAGCCATCACATAGGAGATCTCGATAACAGCAAGACGTACATGTATTATGTAGATGAGATAAAGAAGTACATGAAACTTTTTAAAGTGGAGCCGCAATTTGTGGCGTGTGACATGCATCAAGGTTATTTGTCGACGCAGTTTGCAAAGACACTGGGCTTGCCCGTAATATACACGCAGCACCATCATGCACACATAGCAAGCTGTATGGCGGAATACGGCATAGATGACAAAGTAATAGGCTTTTCATATGATGGCACGGGATATGGATTGGATGGAAATATTTGGGGTGCTGAATTTTTGATAGCTGATTTGAAAGACTTCGTAAGGGCTGGCCATATAAAGTACAATCCGCTTCCAGGCGGAGAACTTGCTATAAAAAGGATATACAGAACTGCAATAGGCTTTATAAATGAAGATATGGATAGCTACCATGAATACCTTAAAAGGTTTGATGTAAAGGAATTGGAGATCATAAAAGCGCAGATAGACAAAAAGATAAACGCACCATTGGTGTCCAGCATGGGTAGATTGTTTGATGCAGTTGCATCACTGATTGGTGTTAAAGACACTGTCCTATATGAAGGACAAGCAGCCATGGAGCTTGAAAGCATCATAGAAAGTGATCGATCATATTATGACTTTACGGTATCAAGTGATGACCAGTATGTGGTGGATACATCAGGTATTTTAAAGCAGGTTTATTCTGACTATAAAAAAGGAGTAAGCAAGGGAATAATATCCGCCAGATTTCACAATACAATTGTAGAGTTTACTGCTTATGTGGCATTGAGACTTGGCGAAAAGTACAATATAGATAAAGTGGTTTTAAGCGGTGGAAGCTTTCAGAACAAATATTTATTGGAAAATATCATTGATAGATTATCAAAAGAAGGATTTCTTGTTTATTCCAATAGCAAGATACCTTGCAATGACGGTGGCATTTCCTTAGGCCAAGCAGTCATAGCAAACTATATGATGGAGGTGTAATTATGTGTATTGCTGTCGCACAAAAGGTAGTAAAAATCGATGGAGATGTGGCAGAGACTGAATTAAACGGACTAAAAAGAAGGGTGTCCATATCAATGGTACCTGATGTCAAGATTGGAGATTATGTCATGGTTCACGCAGGTGTAGCCATAAGCATTGTAGATAAAGAGACGGCTGAAGAAGATCTAAGGCTTTGGGAAGAAATGGAGGAAGCTTTGAGAGAAAGCTTCAAACAAAAATAAGAAAGGAAAGGTATTTCTATGCAAGGCATCATAAATACAGCCAAAGAGCTTATAGATAGGTATAATACTGGAGAATCTATTAAAATAATGGAAGTCTGCGGTTCTCACACTATGGCTATATCGAAATACGGCTTAAGGCAGATATTGCCGCCAAATATAAAGCTCATATCGGGGCCAGGATGTCCTGTCTGTGTGACGGCACAAAATGAGATTGATGCATCAATATCTTTGGCAAGTCAAGGAGTGACTATTGCCACATTTGGAGATTTGGTAAGAGTGCCTGGAAATGATTCTTCGCTGCAAGAGGAGAGGGCGAAAGGCAGAGATGTGAGGGTGTTTTATTCACCACTTGATGCACTGGATTATGCTATAGCAAACCCAAGTAAAGAGGTAGTTTTTATTGGGATAGGCTTTGAGACGACAATCCCGTCTGTTGCCATGACTATAAAAGAAGCGTACACAAAAAAAATAAAGAATTACAGCGTGTATTGCCTTCATAAGACAATGCCAAAGGCATTGGAGGTACTTGTTGTAAATGGATCAGACATTCGGGGATTTCTACTTCCAGGCCATGTAAGTGCCATAACAGGAAGCACTATATATAATTTTTTGGTTGATAAATACAATATTGGCGGTGTCGTATCCGGATTTGAAGCAACAGACATATTGATGAGCGTCGTAATGATTTTAAAAAACTTAAAAGATCCTAAGATAGAAATTCAGTATAAAAGGGTCGTAAAAGAGGAAGGAAATACTGAAGCGCAAAGATTGATGGATGAAATATTTGAAGAAAGCGATGCTGAATGGAGAGGCCTTGGCATGATAGAAGGATCAGGGCTTAGGATACGTGATAAGTATAGCGAATACGATGCAGAGAAAAAATTTAAGATTAAAAAGCCCAATAGCAGTACAGAGATAAAAGGCTGTCGCTGTGGTGATGTGCTGAAAGGGATTATAACGCCAAAACAATGCCCACTGTTTGCCAAAGCTTGCACACCTTTAAATCCTGTTGGGCCTTGCATGGTTTCATCAGAAGGATCTTGTGCGGCGTACTACAAGTACGGCGAGTAAAATCGAGGAGGAACGGTATATGGAAAAGGTATTGATGTCACACGGTGGCGGCGGTTCGATGATGCAAAGCTTCATAAGCGAAATATTCATAGAAAAGTTCAATAACGAATATCTAAATCAGATGGAAGATGCAGCATTGCTGCCAGGCAAGACCGTTTTTACTACAGACAGCTTTGTAGTAAAGCCTGTTTTCTTTCCAGGTGGTGACATTGGAAGGTTGGCAATATGCGGTACTGTAAATGACGTCTCCATGCGTGGTGCAAAGCCTCTTTTCTTGAGTGCATCATTTATAATTGAAGAGGGATTTCCGGTTGATGACATTAAAAAGATAGTCGACTCTATGGTAGATGCGGCTAATGAAGCTGGTGTACAAATTGTGACAGGTGATACAAAGGTTGTAGAAAAAAACAGTGCAGATGGAATCTTCATAAATACTGCCGGAATAGGCATTTTACCTGATGGAGCTTACGTGTCTATTAAAAACGGAAAACCTGGAGATGTAGTGATAGTTTCGGGGACAATTGGAGATCATGGGATGGCAGTGATGGGTGCCAGGGAAGGGCTTGATTTTGACCCTCCTCTTCTTTCTGATGTGTCACCTTTAAATAAAATGGTGGAGAAGCTTATGGCTCTTAGAGATGCTGTGAAAATCTTAAGAGATCCTACAAGGGGCGGTGTTGCGGAAGTTCTGTACGAGATAGCTGGCATGAGCAATGTGGGAATCAAAATTCATGAAGATAAGCTGCCTGTGAAAGAAAGCGTAAAATCGGCTTGTAGTATGTTAGGCATCGATTATCTGCACCTTGCTAATGAAGGAAAGCTTGTGTGTGTAGTTGATAAAGACTTTGCTTATAAGGCATTGGAAATAATGAAAGAGGATAAATACGGTAAAGATGCCGCTATTATAGGTGAAATCGATGACTCTGGCCTTGTGACGATAGAAACAGTCTATGGCACAAATAGAATCGTTGATAGACCAATTGGCGAACTTCTTCCCAGAATATGCTGAAAGAAAGCAGGGCATTGCCCTGCTTTCTTATGCTATAAAATTATGTTTTCCTATGGAAACATTCACTTTTTTTGATTTAATCCAATCGTTTGTTGCTGTATACATATTGTAAAAGTACAGAGAACCATCTGTGGGATCTTCTCCTTCCAATGCTTTTAAAGCTGAAATAATACATTCATCGTCTATTTTTTCTATATTGAATATGCGATTATTTGCTACGCTTTCAAATTGTCCAGGCTCAAATATGACTTCAGATATTGTATCAGGGAAATTTGGATTTTGCACTCTGTTTACGACCACAGCTCCTATGGCGACTTTTCCAATCATTGGTTCACTTTCGCTTTCTGCCTGAATTAATTTTGCTAAAAGCAAAACATCATTGTAATCAGCATTTACTATAAATGAGTGTTTTTTTATATCAAACGATTTATTATTCATATAATACATCTCCATGAGAATTTTTGAAAATTATTTTGATTATATATATGCAATTTCAGCATTATATGTTAAAGTATTTATATCGGATTCTTTTAAAGCCAATTTGATTGAAAGGAACGGTCTTTATGATCATTCGAAAAGCTAATATAGATGATATTGAAAGGATAAATGACATATACAATCAAGCTGTATTAAACACGACAGCAACAATTGATACTGAACCAAGGCCATTAGAGTATCATAAAAAGTGGTTTGAGGTCCACAATGACAGATATACCGTTTTTGTGGCAGTAGAAGACGACATTGTTGTAGGTTGGGCGTCATTATCCATTTGGTCTGAAAAATGCGGCTATAGAGCTGTGGCGGAAGACTCGATTTACGTTGATGAGTCGTACAAGGGGCGCGGCATTGGGGATAAATTAATCAAGAAGATTATAGAACACGCAAAGGAAAATGAATTTCACACTATAGTAGCCAGAATATCTGAAGGCAACGATGTAAGCATTCACTTGCACGAAAAGTACGGCTTCAAAATTGTTGGTACATTAAAGGAATTAGGTTACAAATTTAATAGATACCTGGATATTCACATATTGCAGTTGATTTTGTAAAAAATAATACCAGGTGAATAAAAAATATTAAGGAGACAAAAGATTAATGGATTTTAAGGAATTAAATTTAAATGAAAAAATTTTAAAAGCTATCGATGATATGGGATTTGAAGAGCCATCTAAAATACAGTCGGAAGTAATACCCATTTTATTAGAAGGGTCAGATGTAATAGGACAGGCAGAGACAGGAACCGGCAAGACGCTAGCGTACGGTGCACCTATCATAAACAATATTGGTTCAAATGAAGGGAAAGTGTTTTGCCTTATTTTGACTCCTACAAGAGAGTTGGCAATACAAGTAAATGATGAATTGGCCCGCATTGGAAAGTATTCTAAAGTGAGATTGCTTCCTGTCTATGGTGGCGTGCAAATAGATAGGCAGATTAAAGCAATAAAAAGAGGCGTAGATATAATAATTGGCACTCCCGGCAGAGTTCTGGACCTTATTAAGAGGGATATATTGAGATTGAACGATGTGAAGTACCTTGTTTTAGATGAAGCAGATGAAATGCTGGATATGGGGTTTATAGACGATATTAAAGAAATCATAAACCATACAAATAAAGAAAGACAGACCATGATGTTTTCTGCCACGATGCCGGATGAAATAAAGAATCTTGCAAAGAAATACATGAAAAGCGATGCAAAATTTATTTCTATCGTAAAAAAGACTATGACCGTTTCAACAGTCCAGCATTTTTATTACGAGGTGAAAAACCAAGAAAGGTTTGAATCTCTTTGCAGAATATTAGATGTTGAAGAGCCGTCAAGCACGATAATTTTCTGCAAAACGAAAAAGGAAGTTGATGAGCTTACAGAAAATATGCAGTCGAGAGGATACAATGTTGAAGGTATGCACGGTGATATGAGCCAAAATCAAAGGATAAATACGCTTAGGAAATTCAAAGAAGGTATTTTGGATTTCTTAGTGGCGACTGATGTAGCAGCAAGAGGCATAGATATTGAAAATGTGACACACGTCATAAATTACAATCTGCCACAAGATGTAGAATCGTATGTTCACAGAATTGGCAGGACAGGAAGGGCAAATAGAAGCGGCGTCGCTTATACATTAGTGACATCAAGGGAGTATCCAGCATTAAAGAGGATAGAAAAAGCCACAAGATGCAAAATAAAGCGAAAAGAACTGCCAACTGTAGATGACATACTGGAAGTCAAGTACAATAAAATGATAGCTGAAATCAAAAAGACATTGGAAAAAAAAGATTATAAAAGGTTTGTGCCATTGGCAATGGAGCTTGACGAAGAATACAACCTTGTAGATGTTGCGGCAGCTTTGATGGATATGTATTATGGGGAAGATGTGTATAGAAATGACATTGAACGGGATTATTTAAGGCTGTTTATCAATTTAGGGAGAAAAGACAAATTCAATAAGAGGACTGCAATTAAGCTTTTTTCAGATTGCCGCATTCCCAAAAATGATATACAGGATATAGACATATTTGAAAAATTTTCGTTTGTAAATGTGGCCAGAAGCGCTGCAAAAAATATAATTGACCAATTGTCTGGTAAAACAATCGATGGTAAAAGAATAAGCGTAGAGATTTCAAAGCCCAGAAAATAATTTAAAAAGACTGCCAATACGGCAGTCTTTTAAATAGTCACATGTTTAAATAAAGCGCTTTATTATACTCATCCATGATAGTACCAATTAAATCTTTAACGGGTATTATCTTATCCGCTCTATAGGCATTGGCCCCGGCAAATGCAAATCCATTTGCCATAAGTCCTTTTTGAGCGTTTATAAGTGCTTGCGATATACAGTAAGGGCTTTTTTTATAGTCACACGTCTTAATGCAGTGATACAAACACTTATATGGTTTTCTTTCACCTGATTTTACATCATTAAGGAACTTATTAATGATTGCTCTACCTGGCATACCGACAGGACTCTCTATTATAGCTATATCTTCTTTTTTGCAGTTTAGATATGACTTTTTAAATTCATCTGACGCATCGCATTCATCGGTTGTGACAAAACGCGTGGCCATTTGTACACCAGCAGCACCCATTTTTAGATATTTGTATATGTCTTCACCTGTATATATTCCACCAGCAGCAATGACAGGTATTTGCTTTCCTGAGATTTTCTCATATTGTCTTGTTTTTTCTAATACGTCTTTTAGTATTTTATCAAGAGAATAGTCAGGATTTGATATTTGCTCATTTGAATATCCTAAGTGACCACCAGCCATTGGACCTTCAACGACAACAGCATCTGGCAAATAATCGTATTTTTGCAGCCATCTTTTTGCTATAAGATTGAATGCCCTTTCAGATGAAACAATAGGTACTAATTTAGTCTTAGATGTTTTATTCAAAAATTTAGGGAGATTTAATGGAAGTCCTGCGCCGGAAAAGATTATATCAATTCCTTCATCTATTGATGTTTTAACCATATCAGCAAAATTTGAAAGTGCTACCATTATATTAACGCCAATTATACCTGTAGTTTTTTCTCTGGCTTTCTTAATTTCCTTTCTAAGTGCCCTTATATTTGCCTCAATGTAATTTGTAGCAAAATCTTTTTCCAACATGCCAATACCTGCTGCAGATATTACGCCGATGCCACCTTCATTGGCGACGGCAGAAGCGAGATTGTTTAGTGACACTCCTATGCCCATTCCACCTTGGATTATTGGTAATTTTGCCACTAAATCGCCGATTTTTAAACTTTTAATATTGATATCTATTGTAAATTCCTCCTCATATGATTTTATAAAGTTACTCTAACATTATTTTGATGGAGAGTCAAGAAAAAAAATACATAGATGTGATTGACATTGATGTTAATACTGTATATAATATATATATACAGTATTAACTATATACAGTTAAAAGAAGGAGATTTGCATGTAAATGAACATTGTAATTTCGAATTCATCTGATGAGCCAATATATGAACAGATAAAAAGGCAGATTAAAAATTCAATCTTAAGCGGTGAACTTAAAGAAGGAGAATTACTTCCGTCAATTAGAAATCTTGCAAAAGAACTTATGATAAGCGTTATCACGACAAAAAGAGCTTATGAAGACCTTGAGAAGGAAGGTTACATTGTTACAAAACCTGGCAAAGGATCATATGTAGCCGCTCAAAATAAAGAATTTATGAGAGAGATGAGATTAAAAATTGTAGAGGAGAAACTTTCTGAGGCTGTTGAGGCGGGAAAAGCTATTGATTTAAAGTTAGAAGAAATGGAAGAGATGCTGAGACTTTTATATGAATGAAATTTATCTTACAGATTAAGTATCTATCAATAAGTTTTAGGAGGTTGTACGATGGAACCGATATTGGAGGTTAAAAATCTGAGGAAAAATTATAGAGGTTTTAGTTTGAAAGATATAAGTTTCAAACTTGATAGAGGATATATAATGGGATTTATAGGACAAAATGGCGCCGGGAAAAGCACTACTATAAAGCTTATAATGAACTTATTAAAAAGAGATGGCGGTGAAATAAAGGTCTTTGGAAAGGATAATATAAAACATGAGATGGAAGTGAAAAATAAGATAGGTTTTGTGTACGACGAGTGTTATTTTTATGAAGAATTGACTGTTTTAGAAATGAAGGAAATAATTGCATCGTTTTATAAAGAATGGGATGATGATTTATTCAGTAAGTATATTAAAAAATTTGATATACCGCCAAAAAAGAAAATAAAAGATCTCTCGAAGGGAATGAAGATGAAGTTTTCACTGGCGATTGCTCTTTCTCATAATGCCGATTTATTGATGATGGATGAGCCTACGTCAGGGCTTGATCCTGTTGTTCGCAGTGAAATTTTAGACATTCTTTCGAATATTATTCAGGATGAAAACAAAAGCGTGTTTTTTTCTACACATATAACATCAGATTTAGATAAGATAGCTGATTATATAGTTTTGATTGACAATGGTGAGATAATACTATCATCTTCAAAAGATGAGATTTTAGACAATTACGGCTTGATAAAAGGCAACAAAGAATTGTTAGATGATGAGATAAAAAAGAGATTTGTTGGAGTCAAGATAAACAATTTTGGCTTCGAAGGTCTTGTATACGACAAAAAGCAAATGAAAAGAATTTTAGGCGATAAGGTGTTAATCGAAAAGCCGACGTTGGAAGATGTAATGCTCTATTATACCAGGAGGGATTTTAATGTATAGTCTATTGTTGAAAGATATATTAGTGCAGAAAAAGCAATTTTTATACGGCATATTGTTGGCAGCGATTTATTCATTTGCCTTCAGCAGCAATAATTTAGGCGGCGTATTGACTGTTTTTGTATTTCCATACATTTTCGTGCTTACTGCCGCTTCATATGAAGAGAAAAACAGATCCGAAATTGTTTTAGCCAGCCTCCCAATCAAGCGTTCTATTTTAGTAATGGAAAAATACGTATCCGTTTTTCTGTTTGCTGCATTAGGTGCAATAGAATATATAATAGTAGTGGGTATTGGAAATATGCTTCAGTTACCTATAAGGTTTTCCACATTGACGATTGAACCAGTTTTGATTTTTGGATTAGCTGTTTATTATGGTATATACCTGCCTTTTTATTTTAAATTCGGGTACATCAAGACGAGATGGATAAACTTTGTCATGTTTTTTGGATTGTTTTTTGGTGTTACGGGATTAATAAGTGTAATAAACAAGTATGGAACGAACTCTCAAGTATTAAATTCTTTAATCACGCTTTTTAAGAATCAATCAAATACATTTGTGGCAAATGAACTGATTATAATGGCACTTCTCATTTATGCTCTTTCATATATGATTTCAGTAAAGATTTATAATTCACGTGAATTCTAAGGTTTAATTTAAAATTTTAGTTTATTTTTTTGAAAATTATGCTATAATAAAAATAAAGAGGCAGCCGTCCGCAAAATGCGGTTGCCCCAAAAGACGGTTTAAATTTTAACCGCTCTGGGTTCAGCAGGGCGGTTATTTCTTCCTCTTAAAATCGAGGATTGCTATAATTAACATTCCAAACATTATCATCAAAGACAATGCTTGATATGTATTTATCATAGCAACCACCTCCTTATAAGGATAGTGGCAACCGCACCCTGCTTGTTCGACTACCTCAAGTATAATTATAACATATTTAGATATATGTAGTGTCTAAAATTTTTTGCAATAGTAAAGCACATCATTTGGATTAAGGAAAACGACAGTAATTATATGAGGGCTTCACAAGAGATTAAATAATTTATATACTATATGTGTAGCGAATAAAGGTAGAAGGAGTGCTTAAAGTGTTTGAAGCAGTTATTTTTGATATGGATGGTGTATTAATCGACAGTGAGCCACTGCACATACAATTGGAAGAAGAGATTTTCAAGGAAATAGGAGCCAATATATCTTTTGATGAGCATATTTCGTTTGTGGGGACAACGTCTCACTATATGTGGGAATATGTAAAAAATAAGTGCAATGTGCCCCTTACGGTTGAAGAACTTGTTGAGATGGACAGAAAAAGGTATTTTGACTATATATCAGAAAATGACGATGCAGTAAAACCTATAGAAGGCATAGACGAAATTGTAAAAGAATTGTATTCAAGAGAAGTGAAACTTGCAGTTGCTTCATCATCACCTATTGATGTAATTGAACTTGTTGTAAAAAGACTCAAGCTTGAAAGCTATTTTGACAAGCTTGTATCAGGTGATTTTGTACAGAGAAGTAAGCCATATCCTGATATTTTTCTTTATGCGGCAGAAAAACTTAATATTGTACCTGAAAAGTGCATAGTAATAGAGGACTCAAATAAAGGAGTTTTGGCTGCAAAAAGCGCTGGCATGAAAGTAGTGGGATTTATAAATCCTAATTCGGGAGATCAAGACATAAGTATGGCGGACATGGTTATACGTTCATTCTCTGAATTGAACTACGAAAAATTGCAAAATATATAAAATTGTTACATATGCTTGGAGGATTTTTAAGATTTGTGTAGAAATATATATTTGTTGTGTATTGTTGGAAATTTGAAAGGAATTGATACAATGGAGCAGTACGATGTTTTTCTTATAAATCCTCCATCATCAAATATGAAAGATAAATATGAACATTTAGGACTTGCATATATAGCAGCTTTTCTTAGAAAAGAGCACATCAGTGTAAAGATAGTGGATATGCCACTTTATGATTTGTTTCCAGATGATGTTATTTACGATATAAAGCAAGACAAGCCAAAATTGATAGGTGTAAGCATACCTTTTCAGGATGGTGCGATTGAAGCTTTAAGTTTTATAAAAAGAATAAAGGAAACGGGCTATAAGGGGCATTTATCTGTAGGTGGCATATACCCTACTTTTTCATACGATGAGATATTGATGGAGTGCCCTCAGATTGACACAGTTGTTTTAGGTGAAGGAGAGCTCACTTTTACAGAGCTTGCAAAAAAGATACTAAAAGATGAAGAATGGAAGGATATAGAAGGCATAGCTTATAAGGACGGCGATACTTTAAAGGTAAATGACAAAAGACCTCTCATAGATGACCTTGATAACATGCCATATCCTGAAAGAGATACGCTTCCGATAGTAATCTTAAAATCAGGTTTTGCATCAATACTTACATCAAGAGGATGCTATGGAAGATGCAGCTTTTGCAGTGTTGGGCCATTTTTTTCTCAGTTTGGTCAAAAATATAGGCAAAGAAGCGTAGAAAATGTCATTGATGAGATAAAAATACTATATGAAAAATACAATGTAAGAAATTTATTTTTCAACGATGCTGAGTTTGTAGGCGGTAAAGGCAAAAGTTATGAAAGGGCATATAGATTAGCCGAGGAGATCATACGAAGCGGCATGAATATCAATTTTAGCATACAATGCAGAGTAAACGATGTAGACAAGGAGCTTTTTTCCATTCTAAAGAAGGCTGGGCTTAAAAGAGTATTTTTAGGTGTTGAATCAGGATCGCAAACAGTTCTTGACCGTTTTAAAAAAGATGTAAGGGTTGAGGATAATATAAATGCTTTAAAGATTTTAAATGATTTAGAGCTTTATATATCTATGGGATTTATAATGTTTGATCCGCATATAAATTTTAAAGAGCTTAGCGAAAACATTTCTTTTATAAATAATGCAGTGAAATTGATAGGCAAGGAAAGGCTTGACTATTACCCTGTAAGTAGACTCTTGCCATTAGCAGGGACAGAAATTGAAAGAGATATGAAAGAAAAAGGCTTGTATAAAGGGAATTCTTTAAACTACAATTATGAATTCGATGACAAAGCTATTGGATTTATTTACAATTTATCACATGGTGTGTTCAATTTAGTTGGCAATTTAAAATCAAGGTTTAAAGGAAATAGCGATATCAATACTAAATGGATAAAAAGATAAGCCGAAAATGGCTTATCTTAATCGTATATTGTATTTCTTTCGTATCTATAACCTGTGTAATCTATATGATTTGCTACTTTAGCTTTTTTAGACAGTTTGACGTCTTTTAATACTTCTTCTTTAAACTTTTTAAATCCTTCCCTATCGACAATATATCCAACATGCTCTTTATCTAAGGTTCTGTCGATGTATTTATCGATAAAGTCGTACATGTTTTTTATTATTTTTAGCACAGATTCTTCGTCTGCCCACTCGATAAATGTCTGCGCCAGTCTTGGGTTTTTCTTGCCTGTTCTACCCATTATGACGATTCTATAGTATTTTTCGCCTCTTGTCCATGCAGAAGTTGGACACTTCAATATGCATTCACCGCAACCAATGCATCTATTGGGATCCCTTACGACTTTGAAGTTTTCAAAAGTAAGGGCACCAGTCACTCTTCTTTTACAGTTCTTTACACATGCTTGACACCCGATACATCTTGATGGATCGTAAATTGGTTCAACTTGACCTATGATGCCTATGTCTTGCATGTGAGCTTTTATGCAATCATTGGGGCAACCAGTGACTGCGATTTTTACGTGATAGTCATTAGGGTATATTAGATTTTCTATCTTTAATGCAAGTGCTGTTGTATCGTAGTTGGCAAATGGGCATACCCGATTACCGATGCAAGCCGACACGTTTCTTGTGCCTGCGGCAGGGTATCCTCCTTCTTCATCTTCTATTTGGACACCTTCATCTTTAAGTCCTCTTATAATAGGGGATATAAGTTCATTTATCTCGTCAATTTTCTCCATTGATATTCCTGGTATTTCGAAGCCTTGACGCGTGGTAATGTGAACAGTTCCATTGCCGTACTTTTCAGCTACTTCCTTTATTATGTCGAGATACTTTATATTTAGATCTCCACCGGGAACCCTTATTCTTAGAGCTGTTATGCCTCTTTGCTTTGTCACTCTATATGCATTTTTCTTTAAGAGTTTTGTATCGATATCGAGAATCATTATTTCACCCCTTTAATCGAGAAGTTGTTTGGATTTTGTATAGTTGAATACAGGACCTTCAAGGCAAACGTATGTTTCATTTATCTTGCAATGGCCACATTTTCCTATGCCGCATGACATTTTTCTTTCGAAAGATACCCATATATTTACCTCTGGTATACCTCGCTTTAAAAATTCAAGGCATGTAAATTTCATCATCATAGGTGGACCTACGACAATTACGATCGTATCATTAGGGCTTTCGATACTTAAATCTGGTATAAATTTTGTGATTAAACCTGTATTTCCTGTCCACGTTTCATCTCCATTGTCAACAGTCAATAAGACATCAAATTTTTCTTTCCATTTTTTTATTTCATCTTCAAAAAGTATGTCTTTTTGAGACTTAAAACCCACCAAAATATTGAGGTTTTTTATCTCTTTAGGATTTCTGTAATACCTGTTTATTATGCTTTTGACAGGTGCAAGACCTGTACCGCCAGAGGCGATCACTACATTTTTATCTTTAAAATCTTCAATAGGGAATCCGTAGCCATATGGGCCTCTTATAAACAAGAAATCTCCCGGTTTTAATTCATGTATAGCATTTGTTACAGTGCCTACTTTTCTTATGGTAAGTTCGATGTATTCATCAGTGTAATCGCTTATCGATATTGGAGCTTCACCGATTTTGGGTATAGATACTTGTAAAAACTGTCCATGTTTTGGCAGAATATTGGATTTTAGCCTAAAAGTATAATCGATATCCGTTTGAGGAATTATAGACAATATTTCTGCTTTTCTTGGCATATATACATTTGCCATTTTGATTCACCTCTCTACTGCATCAGTGACTTTTGACACGATCTTTATAAATGAAATGTACTCTGGACATACATCGTCACACCTTCCGCATCCTACGCACATTGTTGTTCCAAAGCGTTTTTTGTAGTCGTATATCTTGTGCATCACCTTAAACCTCATTCTCTCACCGTATTTTTGCCTGTAGCTGTGACCTCCTGCCACATCAGTAAATCCATCTACCATGCAGCTAGCCCATACCCGCCTTCTCTCTCCGCATTTAGGGTTATCTTTGTAAAATATATCTTGCATTGAAAAGCAACTGCATGTAGGACATGATACAGTACATCTTCCGCAAGCTATGCATCTTTTCGTGTATTCGTCCCACAATTCATGATTAAATACATATTCTATATTTCGAGATATTTTGTCTACATCAGGCAATTTAATTTCGATTTCATTTTTTTCTATAAATTCTGGAGTGAATTCCACTTCTTTGCCTGAAAAAGCATAGCTAAACTCGTCGTTTTTTACATCGCATGTTATCTTGTCATTGTCAAACCGGAAAAAAACATCATAATCTAAAAACTTGTTAGAACTTGTTGACACACAGAAACAAGTAGAAAAGCCTTTTGTGCACTCTATGACAAAGAACTTGACTTTATCTCTCAGCCTTTTGTAATAATTATCTTCATAAGGACCATTTTTTAGAAAAATATTGTCTAATTTTAGATATGAGTTAGCATCGCAAGGTCTTAAAAAGACGATGATTCCTTTATCGTCAATTTCAGGTTCTTTGTATTCATCTTCTGTAAAGTAAAATAGGGTTTGTGTTATAGGGTAAATCACCTCTTTTGGGGAATACCTTGATTTTTCGCTTAATTCTATATCTCGATAGGAAGAAATTTCTCCGTATGTCACAAGATCAGTATCAGAAAATGAACCTTTTCCCTTCAATCTTACAGGAGCAAATATTTTGTAATCTTTGCTTAATATTTTCAGGGCATCGTCAAAACTTTTTACATCTAATTCAATACCCATCATATCACCTCGTATTGCTGTTTTCATGACTAATGGTTATTTATTTAACAAAATTTTATCATAAAATCGCAAATTTTTATGTGATATATCTCACAAATAATATAAAAACTCCCTCAAAAGAGGGAGCATATTAACTGTATATTTGCTTTGAAGTGCAATTGCTGTAATTATGATAGTGGTCTTTATCGTAAGATGTTCTGCCATCCATTTTGTGGACGTGGCCATCTTTAGTCCTTATGGCAGGTCCTGTGTATCCATTCACATAATGTTTGTGATTTTTGGCTATAGACGTGTACCCAGAGTAATAGTGTATATGGCTTGTGCCATATGGTATGGCATAGCTGGTACATCCTTTGTAATCATGGTTGTGCTCTAACACTGTGCTGGTTGTACCAAAATAATCATGGTAGTGTTTATCTCCATCTGACATAATATATACCTCCAAAATATATTATTGTATTTTACATTATATGTTTGATGTTGATATAGTGATAATATATAAGTAATAAGACCGAATTAAGAGAGGTGCAAATTGATGAATAAAAAATTGGTAACTAAAGAAAGCATTCTTATAAGCTTGGCAGTATTATTGATTGCTGTAATTGCAATCATGTCATTGACAGGCTTACAGGATAAAAATAAAAATGAAGATATAATTAAAATAAAACAATTAATTAGTGATGCAGAAAACATGGAAGCCTCAGTTTGTATTTTGCCAGAAGCGTATACAACTTCACCAGATATAGATGTTCCAAGTGACGTTGCAGATGCCATGTACCAAAGGGTTGTTTCAGAAGCAGAAAAATATTATAGTGCAAAGTCTGGAATTCTGGCTGACAGAATTCAGATTTTACAAATGGGTGTTAAAGCTGAAATAGAAAGTAAAGATTATAGGGACAAGAATAATATAGTTGAAAAAATAAATTTTATCAGTGTTGATGTAAGCGGTGATACAGCGACTGTAATAGCTGATGTGACTGGACATTCAACCGCTGTAGGATTAGTTCCGGAAGGTATTGATATTAGCAAATACAAAACAAGTGATAAAAAAGAAGAAATGAAGCCGGAAATGAAAGCAAAATTACAAGAAGATATAAAGAATGCTCCAAAAAAATTAGTTACATTTACACCGGGAGGAACGATGAGATTTTACTACAATTTAGCTAAAGAAGATGGAGTTTGGAAAATAACTTCAAGAAAAGGTGACTATCTACCCGGACAAGGACCATAAATATAAAAAATTTTTAAAAACTGTAACAAAATCCAGTGTAATCTGTTTTATAGGTATGTTATTTGGAGAGAACAATGATATAAAAATAATAATGACAGCTATAAACATAGGCATCATAGACACACATGGCAATATATTATAGAATGAAGTGTCTATTAAGAATTAATAATGGAACCTCATACTGTCGGGTTCCATTATTAATTCTATGAAAACTATTTTTTCTCTTTTCGTAAATGCAATAAGTGCATAAAAAACTCTCCAAATCTTAACCTTTCACCAATATAATTTGCTGCATTCATCAAAACTTTAATAATTATGATAAATAAAAGTAAAACATATATGAATTGTAAAATATACATAATATTGACCATAATTTTCTTCCACTTCAAAAATATTATTGTATTTTTATATATTATACAATATAGTTTAAAAAATGTATACATTTTTTAGAAGTTATAAAATCGAGATTTGATAAAAATTTCCTTTAAAATCTATGAATTTTTACTTTGATTTAAAAAATTTTTTATAAAAAACTGTAACGAATTTTATTTTAATTTGTTTTATATTTATGAGAGGAAAAAATAGTTAGGTAGATTTTGGGGTTATGTAGAGGTGATTAAAATAAATAAAGATAAACTAATCTCGTTAATAGTATTAATAATTTTGTCTTTATCAATTTTAATTGTTATAAGTGCAAAATATATTATTAGTCATAGATATATATATAATGAAAATATTGATACAAGTGCCATAAAAGCATTAAAAGAAAAGTTAAATGAATCTAACTGTATTACCGAATATAAAATTTATTATTCCAGACCTTATTTATATTTTTCTATAATTATTGATTCAAGGTGTAAAAAAGAAGATGCATTAAATGTTTTACATATAATTAGGGATTTTGCGATTAAAGAAGGTAATATGGAAGAATTAGAAGACAAATTTTATATACTGTCTATAGATGCCAGATTTTATAAAGATAAAAATATGAATAGCAAACCTATTTATTGGTTTTCTGGCAGTAGCAAAGATGGGTATAAAGTATGGTATGATGAAATTGGAAATGTGAAATTATTTGATTAAGTGTGTATTTTTATTCATCAATAATGCATGGCGGAGGGATTTTATGAAAAAAATAATAATATGCATTGCTATTGCTGTTACAGCAATAAGTTTGTATTTTTCTATTTTCATTACTTATAACATTGACAATACTAGAGAATCGGAGCGAAATGCTATAATTAAGAAAGTCTCTTTATTACAAAATAAAATGATTACAATTTCAGATTCTTTAAAAGACATTTTAAAAAATTCAATAAATATAGAAAAAACTATAACAATAGATAATGTTAAATTCACGCTTTTTTCTTGTAGCATACCAAAAGTTAAATTTAAATTTGCTGGATATGCTATTTTGAAAAAAGGAATAAACAACAAATATAAAATCGAATCATTTGGGTATGGAACAAATCTTAATAATGATTGTATTATCAAAATTAATAAAGAGAATCATTTGGTTTTATATGGTATAAATTATAAAGGGAAAATAGCCAAAATTGTTGGCAAATATGATAATCGAAATTATGAGGTCAATATCAATATAGATGATGAATTTTATTTAAAAGATTTTAAGCTAAACGGAATGATTGAGAATACTAATTCGATATGTATGAATTGGACATTATATGATAATAACTTGAATGATATTACAAATCAAATTAATAGAGAATACAATGAGGAGGTATTAAAATACCATGGAAAGTAAGAAAATTACTCATACTTTTATGTTAATAATAATTGTTTTATTGTTGATATTAGTTTTGGGCAATCGAACAAGTAGCGTACAATATGTCCCCAACAATAATGGATATGCAAGTCACAATATTGCCATAGTAAATATTGGCAATAATCGTATATTAATAATGGATCCTGATATAAATTCAGGCTCTTTTGGCAAGGTAATGGTATTAGAATATGATGAAAAAAACTTAAAATTTAAAGTAATTCAGGAAGAAGATTTAAAAAACGAGTTTAGAGGTTTTTTAGGTTTATCAAAAAGATAAAGCAAAAAAGAATTGATTATGTCCAGCTTAATATAAAATTTCTATTTATTAATAAAATTGTTAAATAAAAGTGTAAAATTATTGGATGGTGTTAGTATGAACTTTGTGGCAATATTAGTTATGTTACAAGGGGCCTTGTATATATTAGACTCAATTATGAGGATGCTTGAAAGAGTAAACTTTAAAATTGGCAGTAATGTCATACTAAGCACAAATTTTTATTTTATTGGTATCATATTTGGAGCTGTATTTATTATATCATCAATTGGGTTATTAAAGAAAAGAAAATATGGATATTTTTTAGCATTATCTCTTTATACAATATTGATTATTTATTATTTAATGGCTATAGCATATTTAATTATTAACCAGCAGTATTTTTTGGCATTTTACTGTATTGCTGTAATGGCTGTTTTTTATATGATTATTAATTATATCAGGAAGAATAAATCAGAGTTTACTAAATAGTTATATATTTTTTAATACTCTAAAATTGCATTAATTTTAGCGAAATATGCAACAATGAACAATGACATGTTAAATAGACTAATTTAGGTATTGTGAGGAGTTGTTATAATTGGGATTAGGTATAATGATAGACATTAAAACTATTATGCCGGTGATAGTTTTAATATATGGATGGCTAATTTTTTATATGTGGAGAAAGAAACAACGCAGTATTGGATATATATTATGTTTTTCGATATTTTTCATATATTTGCTTTCTGTAGCTCACTATACTTTGTTTCCGATTCGATTGTTCCAACACAATGACTTGATTAAAGATGAAATTGATTGGAAAAATGGTTTAAACTTTATTCCATTTCGTGAATTGACATATTCTTATCTTAATTCAGTACAAGGATGGGGGAATGTGATAATTACCATTCCTTTTGGTTTTGGACTGCCGTTTATAAGTAAAGTCGATCTGAAATCAGTTATTTGGAAAGGGTTCTTGTTTTCTATTTCGATAGAGCTTTTACAGTTTTTAGAAAACATATTTTATTTATCTGGTTATGGTGCCAGAAGGGTTGATATTAACGATGTAATACTGAATGCCTTAGGAGTATTATTAGGTTACTGTTTATTTTGTATACTTTCTTGGCTTTATATTAAAAGCATACCGCCAAATGAAAAGGTGAAAGGAGTGTGGGATCATATTCACAAAGTTTTAATTAAGAGAGAATTCTAGAAGTATATTACCTGGGCTGGTTTGGATAATATGATTAAAGAGGAGTTGGTGTGAGGATGAAATTTACTTTTCTTAAACGTATTTTGTTTGTTGCTATTTTTGCTGTTGTATGTACAGGATCCATCGCTTACGCTGTACAAGATGATGGAAAATCTGTAACCAAAGAAACTGTCATGCAAGCAGGATATTCTCAAGAAATGGACAATGGCATAATCATTTATAAAGATTCAGGTGGAGGCACTGTAATACATTTTCCTTATGTTCCGAAAATCAAGTTAAACGGGCAAGAGATAAAATTTACTAAGGAGCCATTTACTTTAATAGACGGAATTACAGTAGTACCGGCCCGTGAATTTTTTGAAAAATTAGGTGCAACAGTGAATTGGCATAATGACAGTCAAACAATAACAGTAGAAAAAGGCAGTAAGACTGTAGAGTTGACAATAGGGTCAAAGGTAGCAAAAATAAATGATAAGATCAATGAACTTCCGGTGAAGGCGAGATTAGTCGATAATTGCACATATATTCCCCTAAGGGTTATAAGTGAAGCATTTGGATATAAAGTCGATTATAAAGATGGTATTATAACAGTAGATGCTGCTCAAGGTAATTAAATATAGTGCATATCTATAATAAGCTGTTGACAAATGTAACTTACAAAATAAGGACAGAAAATGCTCTGTCCTTATTTTTTTATCTTGCAATTGAAGAAAAATAAGAGGTAAAAATGCTTTTTTGTTCCTTAAAATGATATTTTCGTTCCTAAATTGACAATATTAAAATGAAATCATATATACTGAAATTGATAAAAAATTTTTATAAAAAACTGTAACGAAATCCAGTGTAAGTTGTTTTATATTTATGAGAGGGAAAAATTAGTGAGGTGATAGTGTGTTTAAAAAATTCTTGTCTATTTTTGTACTGACAATAATAATTATGACATCACTTTCAACCACTGGTTTTGCGGATGATGGTATTTCAAAAAAATTAGTGACAAGTCCAATAACGCCTAATTGGATAGCCATATCCCAGTTTACTAACACATTCGACATATCATCGATGGGAAAATCAACTGTCGACAGCGTATTATATGCTTTCAGCGTCGACAAAATCAGAATTGATGCTTATCTTCAACAGTACAAGAACGGAAACTGGGTGACAATCAAAAACTGGTCAACCACATCGACAGATATTAGCTGTTCCATAAGTGAAATATGGTATGTTGAAGAAGGGTATTATTACAGGCTTGTAACAAAAGGTACAGTCTATAGAAATGGAGTTCAATTAGAGCAAGCCAACTATACAAGCGATGCACACTGGTATTAAAAGAGGATATTGCGATTAACGGAAAGATAAAATGATGGAGTGATATTGATGAACAATGACGCATTTATAAAAAGAGGAAACGGAAAACTGACTGTATCTTATGGGGAATCATTGCTTATAAATATCAATCCCCACAAAAACTCCTTTGATAAAATAATCGATGAAAATATACTGTTAAAAAAGAGAAGAGATAATAACTTTTTAATATTACTGTTGAACAACTTTGTAAATCAATGTTATAGGTATAGAGTACTTATTGAAAAGGGATATTTCTTTATTCTGTGTGATAAAGACGGTTATGTGATTGAAATTATAGCTAATGACCAATTAAATGAAGATTTTAAAAAACTGCAATTTAGAGAAGGCATAAGCCTAAGACTTGAAGACAGTGGAACAAATGCAGTCAACATAGCCATGGAATACAAAAGCCTTGCACAGTTATACGGAAAAGACCATTATTGTGACCTGTTTAAGAACTGGTATTGCACTGCAATGCCTATTACAGATCATTATAGCAAAGAAATAGTTGCATATCTTGATATATCACGCATAAAGATTCCCAGCATAAAAGAGCAGAGCATTACACTAAAAAACATAGCAATTTACATTGAAAAATGTATATCGTATAGAAGTGCAAATATGTCTTTCATAGGAGGAGAGATCGATGATACTGATAAGCTTATCCTATCATCATTGGTCCGAAATGGGGTAAGGAAAGTAGTAATGGACGAAGTAGGCATATCTGATAGAGCATTGAGAAACCATCTAAATAAATTAGGCATATTGTTTGATGCAGACAATGATATAAAAATAATAATGACAGCCATAAACATAGGCATCATAGACACACATGGCAATATATTGTAGAATGATGTTCCGGAATTCGGCACTTACTTCATAAAAAATGTGCCGAATTCCGGAACTTCCCAAATGTTGGACTTGGAGTTATAATGTAGTCAAACAAATGAATGGCCATTCGATGTTTAATAAAAATGTAGTTAGTATGCTGTTTTGGTATCGAAATAGTGTTACTAACTATAAAAGGGAGATGTTTAGTAATGTTAAAAAAGGCTGTTTCATTGGTTCTTGTTGTAGTGCTTCTTTCAGTTTCATCATTCAATTATGTTTTTGCTACTAATGAAAATAGCTCAAAAATGGCTACGAAAAACGATCTTGAAATAATGGTTAACAAAACTGACAATGATAATTTAACGGCGACAATAAGAAATAAATCAAATGGAACTCAAATAAATTATGTATACAAAAAAGATATTGATGGAAGTTCGATGTTACAATATAACATAGATAATAAATATAATGTTAAAGTAATAATTGATAAGAACAATAAAGTAAGAACTGAGATGGATAAAAAAACAATTGATGAGTTTAATAATATGATAAAAAATCAAAGTAATGTAATGTTGCCAAGTGTAATCTCACCAAACTCGGTGATTGGTGGTGGCGGTGGTGAAACGCAATGGAATGATGGTATTTTAGAATTTGTTTCCGGTTGGAATAGTGAAATAGGTAATATAGTCCCTTATGCTCATCCAGATTATTTATATTATAAGATTGGTTCGAAGTATAATGCAAATTTAACTGGATATACCTACAATTTCACACAAATTGGGACCGATACCGTATCAAATATTAATACTGTAACAGGCATTGCTTTAGGAGGATTAATAGGAGGAGCTATAGGTGCTACGGTGGGCGGAACTTATGGTGGTTTAATGGGATCAATTGTTGGTGGGGCATTGGGAGGATATTTTGCAAATAAAGGTTGTCAAGCGCTGGAAGACGAAAGAGGTACAGTATGGTCACAAATTGATAAGGATCCTGAACTTGTCAACAAAGGGACTGTATATTTTCCAAGCTATTATGCACATTTTAAAGTTATATCTGTTGGGCCATATTATGTAGATGATTATTACTTCCCAATGCCACAATAGATAGATTGAATTTTATCAATAATGGCAAAATGGAAATCAAAAATTGGTGATATAATTATTTAGTACATCAGTTGAATCGCATTTATAAAATAAGATGAACGATATATTTAAATTTTTATCGTTCATCTTATTAAAAGATTTTATTAAAGGGTGGAAAATATTATGAAAAAGAGGTATGTAATTATTATTTATATATTGTTTTTTAACATTATAGTATTATACGCATCAACAATTTTGATAAATAATTTTATTAATGCATTTGAGATAGCATATATGAGATTATTCATATACCACACTATTATGTTGCCTCAATATCATGATGTTTTATTAACAAGATCTCTCATAATATATTTAGCTGGTGCATTTCATATAATAATTTTATTTTATTCGTTAGATAAAATTTTTGACAAAAAGTATGTCAATGATAAAATATACAAAAAAGGGCGTGCATATTTTATTAGTAATATTATAATTCTGTCTTTTTTCTTTTTATATCTTAATAATTTTATTGATGCGTTTGGAGAGATATATAAGAGATTTAATATATATCATACTATAACAATACAATATTATCATAATATCATATTTTATAGAATATTTGTAATATATCTAATTGGTATATCACATGTGCTATTGATTTTATATATTTCTAAATATATCAGTGAAGAAAAATCGACGAAATAACTTATAATGATACCAGAAAACTAGACAAACAAAAAACAAAAATTGTATTATATGTATTGAGAGAAACAATGTTTATAATGCTAGGTGGCATGATATGAAAACAAATGTATCTAAAAGAATAATAATTTCTCTTATTTGTGTAGTAACCATTTTATTTGTTGGCTGTTCTAAAAGCGGAATTAGTATGAACTATGTCAAAACTCCAGATAAAATTTATTTAACTGGAGATTTACATAGGCAGGAAATCATTGAATTAAATAAAAAATATGAAGAAACAAAGGATTATAATGAAAAACAAAAAATATTACAAGAAATTGCCCAGCTTGAGGTTAAATCTACAGTAATGATCGATGATAAAGTGTTTATTAATAAGTTTTTAAATTATATCCACAATTCAAAAGGAAAAGATGAAGATATAATTTTGGATAGGTCGAGTAAAGATTATTATTCAATGCAGTTTGCATATAATGGTTTAAAAACAATGGATGAAAATAAGCTGAAAGAAGGATATATGATAACAAATATTAATATTTACAATGGTTATGCGCTATTCCCTAAATATGACAAAACTTCAAACAACAATATAACTTTCATAAGTGTTAAATTAAGTGATAGTATGATGAATTATTTAAAAGATTATTACAAATCAAAAGCGAGATGATGAGTATGCCTTTATAAAATTTTAAAGTTTATTATTGCTTTCCTCATATAATAACACCATCCCGGTTAATATTATCTAATAACTTTTTGTCGGTATTATCATCTATAAAGACTATATCAAGTTTCAATAGAGTATTTATATCATCTAAATCGCAATAAATTGCGCCTTTATGTGAACCATCTTTGCAATATACGGCAATATCTATATCACTGGTCTTTCTATTATCTCCTCTTGATCTTGAACCATATATTACCATTTTATCAATATCATTATATTTTTCACCTATAAATTTAATTGAACATATTATGAAATGCACTACAATCGACATTTCGCTTAAAAATTTTATAAAACCTATTTACAACGTAACAGTGTTATGTTATACTATTCATGTGGAGGTGAATGTTAGTGGATAACAATGATTTAATATCGAAAAAAGAATTGCTTGAGATTACGGGTATTTCCTACGGGCAGCTTTACAGGTGGAAAAGAAAAAATCTTATTCCTGAGGAATGGTTTATAAGAAAGTCTACATTTACAGGACAAGAGACATTTTTCCCTAAAGCAAAAATTCTTGAAAGAGTAAATAAAATTCTAAGCATGAAAGATGACTTGTCATTGGACGACCTTGCAAATATGCTTTCGCCAAATCCGTCAGAGATTGTATTAAGCTTAGATGAGATAAAAAAACGCAACATTGTTTCGTCAATATCTTTGGAATTATATGTAAAGACGTTTGGAGAAGAAAAAGAGTTTTCATTTAACTCCATTCTATATATTTACATTGTTGATGAAATGATAATTGCAGGAGATATAAATCTTGAGGAAGGAAAAATCATTTTAGAAACTTTGAGAGAAAATTACAATAAATTCAATGGGAAGAATTGTGATCTATTATTTGTGAGAAAGTTTGGAGTATCTACATGTTTTTTGGTATCAAGTGGGTCTGAAGTTTATTTCGAGCCGGGCGCGAAAATCATTAAAAGGCTAAGTGTTGCGGGAATTATTGAAGAATTAAAAATAAAATTAGTAAATGGGGGCGAGCTTAATGAGTAGTGAAAACTTAAATGACTTAATCGGCAGTGGCGTAGGAGATTCTGCTGGTGGCAAGTATCGAAATGTCATAATAAGCGGTGTTATGGGAGTGAAAGGCAATGTAGAATGCACAGATTTTAAATGCAGTGGTGTTTCAAAAGTAGATGGCAGCATAAAAGCAGAAAGCATCCTTGTAAGTGGAGTCAATAATGTAAATGGCGATATTAAGTGCAAAGAATTAACCGTGGAGGGGTCATTGAATGTTGCTGGCAGTGTGAATGCCGAGAAAGTTCAGATATATGGTGTGCTCAAGGTAAATGACGACGTAAATTCAGAGATATTTATTTCACGAGGAGGATTTACCATAAATGGACTTTTAAATGCGGAAAATATAGATATAAACCTCTTTGTAAAATGTAAAGTGAAGGAAATCGGCGGTCAAAATATCAATGTTTGTAAAGACAATACAAATGGTATAAAATTCTTTGAAAAAATCCTTGAGACATTTTCAGCATCACAAAGATTGATTGTGGACACTGTTGAAGGCGATGATATTTATATAGAGTACACCAATGCAAAAATCGTAAGAGGTAAAAACGTCAAAATTGGCCCAGGTTCAAATGTTGATATTGTAGAATACGAGGATAAATTTGAAAAAGATTATAATGCGAACGTTAAGGAATTTAAAAAGGTGTAAAGGAGTGCTTATCATGGATTTTGAGAAAAGGCAAGATATAAAGATTATTGGTGATAATACATCTGCAGGCGGCTTATTTAATCATGTTTCGGTAGTAGGAAATGGGATTTTTAATAGCTCTGTTGACTGTGCATACATCAAAACTACCGGGGATTGTACAATAAATGGAGACTTAAAAACTGTCTCTGGGGTAGTTGCAGGAAGTATAGCTATAAAAGGCAGCTTATTTGCCCATATATTTAAGGTTGCAGGCAACATGACAGTAGATGGTGATACGTCTATTAAAAATTTAATAACGCACGGAAATACGACAATTAATGCAAATATTTCGTCTGAGAAAATAGATGCAAATGGCTATTTTACAGTAGAAGGAAATTGCAATTCTGAAATTTTCACATCAAATAGCATTGTCATGAAGTTAAATGGGCTCTTGAATGCTGATGACATAGACATCTATATCTATGGAAGTAATTTTGTTAAAGAAATTGGCGGAGAGAAAATCATGATAAAGCGAGGCTCTGAATCAATATTCACGAGGCTTAAGCTTATCAAATCGATGATTTATGATATGTGTAAAGGTAACCTTACAACAGATGTCATTGAAGGTGATGAAATATACCTGGAGTATACGACGGCGAAAGCTGTGAGAGGTAAGAATGTCACAATTGGGAGAGGGTGTAATATAGAGCTTGTAGAATATGTGGATAATTTCACTCAACACAATGATTCTGTTGTCAGAGAAAGCAAGAAGATAATATTATAGCCAAACACAGGTGTCCTGCGTCTGGCTTTATTTTTTATTGTATATCTATTTTTCTGCCCTTTGGTTTATCTGGATGCAATTTTGGCATTACGATGGTCAATATGCCGTTTTCAAATTTTGCAGTTGTTCTTTCTGAATCTACTTCGGCGGGAAGTCCTATTCTTCTTTCAAATGAGCCATAATACCTTTCGTTTAAATAGTAGCTCTGATTTTTTCTTTCGGATTCTTTTGAAGTCTGCCCCTTTATCTCAAGTATATCATCGTGAACGCTTATTTCTATGTCTTTTTTGTCAACACCAGGCAATTCGGCTGTCGCTGTAATTTCAGTTTCGGATTCTGTAATATCTATTCTGGGTCGAGCGAATATATTTGATAATGCAGGTAAGTTAAAGTCAAAATTAAAATCCGGCCACATGTCGTTGCCGCGCCATTTTATTAAGCTCATAAATGACACCTCCAATAATTTTTACAAAAATATTTTGTGAAAAATAGGTTTTTTTATTCTTACATTTTCAATATATGTATGGTAAAATCTATTGTAGACAAAATGAAAAGGAGTTTTGGTATGAGGCCGTCTGAAAAAGATGCTAATAAAATCTATCTGCTTATACTGATCCTATTTGTTTTTGTAGGTTCATACGTTCAGAGAAAATCATTGTATTTAGGGCTTGTTTTTACAGAGTTTGTTATCGTTTTGCTGCCTGTTGTACTTTTTCTGATTTTTAAAAGGTATGACGTAAAATACGTATTAAGATTAAATAAACTTAACTTAAATCATGTGTTTTTAATAATAGCTATAATGATATGCGGTATGTTTGTATCCAGCTTTTTTAGCATCTTGACAAATTACGTACTAAGTAAATTCGGTAAAATACCTATACCGCCTATAAATGCTGCCACCGACATTGGAGGATTGATAAAACAGATATTGATAATTTCAGGGACTGCAGCTTTATGCGAGGAGATACTTACAAGAGGGCTTATTTTGAGAAGTTATGAGATGAGAGGCTCTATAAAGGCTGTCGTCATATCAGGCACAATGTTTGCCGCATTGCATCTTAATGTGCAGAATTTTTTAAGTGTAGTCTTTTTAGGGTGCTTATTGGGATTTCTTGTTCAAAGGACTGATTCAATTTACGCTTCAATGTTAGGACATTTTACAAACAATACTATGGTACTTATATTGCAATATGCGTCAAATAAAGTTTCAAGTGCGGCAGGGCTTAAGCCTGGAACCATGGTAAAAATGAATATTCCATTTTTATCTGTAGTGGTGTATGGATTTATCGCTATAGCGGCAGGTACGATTCTTTACATGCTTCTTGAAAAACTCGTGAAAACTACAGATCCATACATTATTCACAGCACTACAACTTTAAAAGATGATTTTAAGATATTGCTTCAATGGCCTCTTTTCTTATCTTTATTGATTTTTTTAGCCATGATAGGTTTGGAGCTATTGGGAATATCGGGGTCTCAGTATTACGGAAAAATTGTCAAGTTTATCTATTGAGGCTTGTAAGTTGACAATAAATCTAAATTGGTATAAAATATAAGTAACTGCAATCGGTTTCACTAAGGTGGTGTTAAGATGAATGTAACAATAAAAGACGTTGCGCAAAGAGCACACGTTGCACCTTCGACTGTGTCAAGGGTTATTGCGGATAATCCAAGGATAAGCAAAGAGACGAAGGAAAGAGTTTTTAAGGCAATGGAAGAGTTGGGGTATTACCCTAATGCTATTGCAAGAAGTTTAGCCAGCAAGATGACTTACACTATAGGCCTTATAATGCCTCGTTCTGCAGAAGACGCGTTTTCCAATCCTTTCTTTCCTGAAGTCATGAGGGGCATAAGCGTCGTCGCCCATAACGAAAAGTACGATTTGCTTATATCGACATCAGGCAATGAAGAGGAAGAAAAACAGGCTGTCATAGATATGGTAAAAGGAAGAAGAGTTGATGGCATCGTGCTTCTTTGTTCAAGGACTACAGATGAGCTAATACCTTGGCTTAGAGAGGAGAAGTTTCCTTTTACTGTAATAGGAAAGCCTTTAGATTCTAAGGGCGTATGCTGGGTAGATAACGACAATATTGGAGCATCAAGGCTTGCTACCAATTATCTCATAAAACACGGTCACAGAGAGATAGCATTTATAAGCGGTTCACTGGAATTCGTAGTAAGTTTGGATAGACTTGATGGTTATAAGTTGGCATTAGAGGAGAATAATATTCCATTTGATAAAGAATTGGTTGCTCAAGATGAATTTTCAGAAGATGGCGGTTACAATGCCATGATGAGGATTTTGAAGCAAAAGAAACCTACTGCGGTTGTTGTGACAGACGATATAATGTCTTTTGGTGTCATAAGGGCAGCCATAGATTATGGGCTTAAAGTGCCGCAAGACGTATCCCTTATCGGGTTTAACAATATTCCTCTTTCTGCTTATGCAAATCCGCCCCTTACGACGATAGACATTTCCACTTTTGATTTAGGTGTGAAATCTGCAGAGCTGTTGCTTAAAAACATTAAAAATAAAGACTTTGTTGTAGATCACATAATTGTACCAGTAAAATTAATCGAAAGAAAGTCATGCATAAAAAAATAAATAGGCTAAATGCCTATTTATTTTTATGCGCCTATTGCCGCTTTTTTGTTGAAGTTTAAAAGCATGTTGCCTATCTCGTATACATCGCCTGCACCTATTGTTATTACAAGATCGCCATTTTTTATAGTGCCTTTGAGATAGTCTACTATGTCAGTGAATTCCTTTATGTAGTATACTTCATTTCCTCTATCTTTTATAAGGTTAGCCAGATCTTCTGCTCGTACTATTCCTGTGTCTTTTTCACGCGCAGCGTATATATCTGTTATTATAGTAATATCGGCATCGTCAAAAGAGGCAGCGAAGTCATTCAAAAGCGAATAAGTCCTCGTATATGTGTGAGGCTGAAATACGCATATTATTCTATTGTGAGGGTAATTTAATGCAGAAGACAATGTAGCTTTGATTTCTGTTGGATGGTGGGCATAGTCGTCGATTATTACTGCGCCATCGATTGTGCCTTTGAATTCAAATCTTCTGTGGGTGCCTTTAAACTTTTTTATGATATCTGGAGTCTTTTTTATGTCTACGCCTAAAAGGTGACATACTGACAGTGTTGCCAATGCGTTTAATATGTTGTGCTTCCCTACAATGGACAGCTCAAAGCGTTCTACAAATGTACCATCGTGGTACACATCAAATGAAGGAAATCCTTTTTCGTCAAATTTTATGTTTTTAGCATTCCATGTACAGTTGCTGTCGATTCCGAACGTGATGATATTGCGGTCTACATTTTTAAGCACGCTCATTGTATTAGGATCATCGCCACATGCCACTACAAATCCATCATTTGGGACGAGGTTTGCAAACTGCGTGAATGACTGCTTTATGTTGTCGATGTTTTTAAAGTAATCAAGGTGGTCTGAATCAACATTTAAAATGACCGCAATGTAAGGATAAAACTTTAAAAAACTGTCTGTGTATTCACACGCTTCTGTTATGAAGTATTCTGAATTGCCTACTCTTACATTTCCGCCGATTATGTCGACTTCACCGCCAACTAAGACCGTTGGATCGTAATTCATTTCTTTCAGCAAAACGGATATAAGCGAAGTTGTCGTGGTTTTGCCATGGCTTCCGGCAACTCCGACGCCGTACTTGTATTTTTTCATTATTTCACCTAAAAGCGTTGCCCTATCTATTGTAGGTATGTTAAGCTCTCTCGCTCTTATCATTTCAGGATTGTCTTCTTTTACTGCTGCTGTGTATACGACTAAGTCGGCTCCATCCACATTTGAAGCGCTATGGGGGATATTAATTATTGCACCTTCATTTCTTAATTTTTTTATTATATGAGAATCCTTTATGTCTGACCCTGTTACAATGTGTCCAGAATTTAGCATTATATGTGCAAGGCCGCTCATGCTTATGCCACCAATTCCTATGAAATGAACTCTTTTAAAATTTTCGATGTCTATTATCATTAATATAGCACCTCTTTCAAATTTTGTTATTATTATTGCCAAAAAACGGTCTCTTTATGAAGATAAAATACTATACAAAAAGATTATATCACATATTGCAAATTAATGAACTTTAAAATATAATGTTAATTAAAAGTTTGTCTTTGGAGGTTTTTCGATGAATTCATACAAAAGGTACGAGAGGATCAGTGTTATACTTAAGATATTGACCGAAAACCCCAATAAATTGTATAACTTGAATTATTTTATGGACTTATTTAATGTGGCAAAGTCCACTGCATCAGAAGACATGGATATACTACAAGGTATATTAGAAAAGTTCGGCTTAGGTAAGATAAAGACTGTTGCAGGGGCTGGCGGTGGTATAAAGTACATTCCTATAAATAATATAGATAATTATCGAGAATTTATGATAGATATATGCAATAAGCTTCAAGATCCAAAAAGGATTATTCCTGGAGGTTTTTTGTACACTGCCGACATCATTTATTCTCCACAGTACGCCAATAAGATAGGTGAAATTCTATCATATCCATTTCAAGACAAAGATGTAGATGCAGTTGTCACAGTTGAGACAAAAGGAATACCTATTGCCATCATGTGTGCCAAAGCATTAAATGTTCCATTAGTGATTATAAGGCAGGACAATAGAGTAACTGAAGGTTCATCTGTTTCGATAAACTACGTTTCAGGTTCGCAAAAGCAGATAAAAGCCATGTCCCTTTCAAGGAGATCTTTAGAGAGGAACTCAAAAGTTGTTTTGATAGATGATTTCATGAAAGCGGGCGGTACTATAAAAGGCATGATTGAGCTTATGAATGAGTTTGATGCAGAAGTAATAGGTGCTGGCGTCATGATATCTACAAAAGAGCCTGAGAACAAGGTTGTGAAAAACTATTTTTCTATATTTACGCTTGTAGACATGAATGAGGAGAAAGAAACTGTAAAGATGGAGATAAGCGATTGGTTAAAATAATGTATAATATGCATAATAATGGAAATAATAGTGTGGTGGCATAAAATGAATTTTTTTATCAAAATTTTTCTAAATTTTAATTTTTCATGGAGGAAATTTTGATTTAATGGCGAATAATATTAAGGTAAGAAATTTTATTTAATTTTTCTTATGCTAAAAGTCATAAATTATTGGCTTATATTGCAGGAAGGTGGTGAGCTTATGGAAATTACAGACGTTAGGGTGAGAAAAATAAACGAGGAAGGCAAAATGAGAGCTGTGGTTTCTGTAACCTTCGATAATGAATTTGTTGTTCATGATATAAAGGTTATTGAGGGACAGAATGGTTTGTTTATAGCTATGCCTAGCCGCAAGACACCCGAAGGAGAGTTTAAAGATATTGCACATCCAATAAATTCAGAGACAAGAGCAAAGATTCAATCTGCTATACTTAGCGAATACGAAAAAGCTAAAGAGCAGGACAAGCCGCAAGGACAGGAATAAAAAGGAGGTTTCTCCTTTTTATTTTTTTGTTGAACTTTGTCAAATTTATAGTTAAAATAGTATAGGAGTAAAGAGTTAAAATATTAAGAATGTATTAGAAGGTGTCGCGATGGATAATTTTGTTACGCTAATACTTGCTGCAGGACTTGGAAAGAGGATGAAATCAAAGCATCCAAAAGTGATTCACAAAGTCTGTGGAAGGTCTATGGTTGAGTGGGTTGTAAGGAGTGCCAAAGAAGCTGGTTCACAGGATGTAGTCGTGGTTTTAGGACACGGTGCTAATGAGGTAAAGAATGTATTGGGTGACAGCGTTAAATATGCGTATCAAGAAAAACAGCTTGGTACTGGACATGCTGTCATGGTTTCGAAAGACTTATTGCCTGATACGGGTAACATAATGATCTTGACTGGTGATACACCGCTTATAACGTCTGAGTCATTGAAGAAATTCTATGACTTCCATTTAAGAGAGCAAAATTCTATCACAATATTATCTTCTTTTTTTGACGTTCCAGATGGGTATGGGAGAATTGTACGGGATTCAAATGGCAATGTTTTAAAAATTGTTGAGGACAAAGATGCCAATGATGTAGAAAAAGGTATCCATGAGATAAATTCCGGAATGTACATTTTTAATTCTGACTATTTAAGGAAATCGCTTCAACATATAGGCAACAACAATGCACAAGGGGAATATTATCTGACGGATGCCATAGAGATAGTGATAAAATTAGGTGGAAAAGTTGGAGCATATCAGGCTCCAAATGAGGAGATAATGGGGGTCAATACAAGAGTACAGCTAAAAGACGCAGAAAAGGTCATGAGAAAAAGGATAAATGAAAGGCTTATGTTAGACGGTGTCACCATAATCGATCCTGATAGCACTTACATTGGACCTGATGTTGTTATAGGAATGGACACGATTATATATCCTGGCACTATGATAGAAGGCAAGACTACGATTGGAGAAGACTGCGAAATAGGACCTAATTCATACATCATCGATTCAGAAATAGGAAATGGCTGTAAAATAGTATTTTCTATGATCACCGAATCAAAACTTCACAACAATATAAAATTAGGACCGTTTGCTCAGATAAGGCCTGAAAGCGTAATACACGACAATGCTAAGCTTGGCAATTTCATAGAGATAAAGAAATCAGTCATAGGTGAAGGAACAAAAGTGCCTCATTTGACTTATATAGGTGATGCGGAAGTCGGGAAACGCGTTAACATGGGCTGTGGTTCTATAGTCGTCAATTACGATGGTAAAAACAAGCACAAGACCATCATAGGCGACGATGTTTTTGTTGGATGCAATGTAAACTTGGTATCGCCTCTTAAAGTCAATGACAAAGCTTTTATAGCTGCAGGCTCCACCATAACAGATGAAGTGCCAGAAGGAGCATTGGCAATAGCAAGATGTCGCCAGACCAACAAAGAAGGATGGGTAGAAGAAAGAAGAAAAAAAGGAGGACTATAGGAGTGGTAAGACACGGAGGAGCAATAAAGATTTTTAGTGGCAATTCAAACCCTGAATTGGCGAGGGAGATTGCCGAAAACTTAGGGCTTACATTAGGTGATTCAGAAGTTGGTACATTTAGCGATGGTGAGATAAGCGTAAGGATCAAAGAAAGCATAAGAGGTGCAAATGTATTTGTCGTTCAGTCTACATGTTCACCAGTAAATGATAACCTTATGGAACTTTTAATAATGATAGATGCATTTAAAAGGGCATCTGCAGGAGAGATAACTGCTGTCATACCTTATTACGGTTATGCAAGACAAGACAGGAAGTCTAAACCAAGAGATCCGATAACGGCTAAATTGGTAGCTGACCTTATTACAGTTGCAGGTGCCGACAGAGTTCTCACAATGGATCTCCACGCGGCACAGATTCAAGGATATTTCAATATACCGGTCGATCATCTTCTTGGCGGTCCAATACTGGCGAAATATTTCATGGAAAAGGATTTGGGCGGAGACGTAGTAGTTGTATCGCCAGATCACGGAAGTGTAGTAAGAGCAAGGAATTTTGCGGAAAAACTTAATGCGCCTATAGCCATAATAGATAAGAGAAGGCCAAAGGCTAATGTAGCAGAGATAATGAACCTCATCGGTGATGTAAGAGGGAAAATAGCCATATTGGTAGATGACCTTATTGATACAGCAGGGACGTTACAACAGGGAGCGCAAGCGCTTATTGACAATGGTGCAAAAGAGGTGTATGCGTGTGCTACGCACGGTGTTTTGTCAGGTCCTGCGATAGAAAGGTTGTTGGATTCTCCGATAAAAGAATTAGTCATAACAGATACTATCCCGCTTCCTGAGGAGAAGAAGATAAGCAAGATAAAGGTAAGGACTGTAGCTCCATTGTTGGCGGAAGCCATAATGCGAATATATGAAGGCATGTCTGTAAGCAAATTGTTTGTATAGGCACTAAGGTGCCTTTTTTTGTATGCACAATCCATCATTGCGGTTTTTAAATCAATTATGTATAATAGTCTTAAAAAGAGGGGTGTTTGTATGGGCGAAAACAAAAAAATATATATAGTTGACGATGATAGAAATATATGTGAGATAATTTCACTTTATCTTGAGAAGGAAGGCTTTGCAACATTAAAGATCAGTGACGGGCTTACAGCATTGGACAAAATAAAAGAAGAACTCCCCTTGCTTATTATACTTGATTTGATGCTTCCCGGCATTGATGGAATGACGTTGTGCAAAGAGGTTAGGAAATTTACAAATGTACCTATTATAATGCTTACAGCCAAAGGAGATACATTTGATAAGGTATTAGGGCTGGAGATAGGTGCCGACGATTACATCGTAAAGCCTTTTGATGGAAAAGAGTTAGTTGCTCGTGTCAAAGCTGTGCTGAGAAGGTATGAACATGAGGAAAATGATGGCGACAGTGTCACATACCCTGATCTTTCTATAAGTTTAAGCGAGTACAAGGTGAGATATAAAGGTGAAAATGTTGACCTTACGCCGAAGGAATTGGAGCTTTTTTACTTTTTGTGCACTCATCCCAACAAGGTTTTTACAAGAGATCAACTGTTAGAAAACGTGTGGGGATACGAGTACATGGGTGACAGCCGAACTGTCGATGTACACATAAAGCGTTTGAGAGAGAAAATAGGGGATGGTCCAAACTGGAAATTAACAACTGTATGGGGTGTGGGATATAAATTCGAGGTGAAATGATTTGAGCAGAAACAGGCTCTTTAGAAGGCTGCTTTTCACAAATATTGCAATAATTCTGCTTACGATGTCTATACTTTCTGTGCTTTTTTACATCATGTTTGAAAATTACTATTTTCGCGATAAAGAAAAGATAATGGTAGAAGAAGGAAAGCAGATAAACACCGTTTTGAACGATTACCTCATAGGGGACATAGACATTGACAGGCTTAATCAAGATTTGAATGTCATTGACAGGCTTATAAATGCATCGATATGGGTTGTAAGCACAGACGGACGCATATATATACAGTCGAAGAACTTTGAAAAGAATTGGACAGGTGTCACATTAAGCAAAGATGACATCAAAAGCATTTTAAAAGGTGAGACTATTGTAAGAAGGGGATATTTTGGCGGCAGATTTACGCAGCCTGTTTTGACTGTTGGTTTTCCGCTGGTACTGGCTGGGAAGATTCAAGGTGCCATATTCATGCATGCTCCTATTGTAGAGATGCAGAAAACCTTGATGGACATATTTTTCATAATGCTTTTAGCCATAGCCATATCCATAATAATAGCATTTATACTTATTTCTTATACATCAAAGAGAATCTCTAATCCTTTAAAAGAGATGAGCATTGCAACGGAAAAAATGGCAAAAGGAGATTTTTCAACAAAGATAAACGTTGTAGATGACGACGAAATAGGAGACTTGGCAAAGTCCTTCAACATAATGTCAAGTGAATTGGGAAGGATGGATAATGCCAGAAAAGAGTTTGTGGCTAATGTCTCACACGAGCTTCGCTCGCCTTTGTCAACCATTCAAGGCTATATAGATGGAGTCGTGGATGGGACTATACCTGCAGAGAAATCCAAATTTTATCTTGAGATAGCTCAAAAAGAGACGAGGCGCATGTCCAGATTAATATCTGAACTTTTGGATATAACGAAGATGGAATCAGGGGCTTTCCCTTTAAATATATCAGAATTTGATATAAACGAGCTTATAAGGCTGACCATAATAAAGATGGAAGCAAGGATAAGCGATAAGGATCTCATGGTTAAGGTGGACTTTGAAAGTGACAAAGAAATTGTAGAAGCAGATAAAGACAAGATAGAACAAGTGCTTACTAATTTGATAGATAATGCAATTAAATTTTCAAATCCTGGTGGTTATATACACATATCTACAGAAAAGGTGAAGGAAAAAGTCCATGTAAAAGTCCAAAATAAGGGCAAAACGATACCGCCTGATGAAATTGACCATATATGGGACAGGTTTTACAAAGTTGACAAGGCCAGAAGCGGCAGTCCTGGTGTCGGATTAGGGCTTTATATTGTAAGAAGCATCATAAATCTTCACAATGAGGATATATGGGTTGTAAGCAACGATGCAGACGGCACTACATTTACTTTTACATTGAGGGCGAAAAAAGTTAAGCAGTAAAATAAAATTTTTACAATTTGTTCATACTTTATTCATAAATTAAGGTTATAATAATAATCGAGAGAGAGAAAAGCCTCTCCTTGACCTCCCTTATTATAGCAGCTCGAGCCACCCCTCGGGCTGCATTTATTTTTCTTCTCATATAAAATTATTAAAAATAATTTACAATATGTTCACAGTTTATTAAAAATTCTAATTTATAATGTAATCATGAGAGATGATAAGGAGGATGATGAATATGGATTTTGAAAATGAACAAAACAAAAATATAGGCGAAAATGAAATAGATAATTTTAGAACTGACGATGCCTTAGGTTCTGATGACATAAAAGGCGAAAATATAGATGACACTCAGGAAATTCCAGCAACATATGGTGCTGAAGAAAGTGGAACCTATACGAATCCAAGAGTAGAATTTAGAAGCAACAAAAAAAGCTTAGGCAAGATGGTAAAAAGGTTTAGAAGAAGGATGCTGGTTTCATTTGTGGCTGTTGCATTGATTGCAGCACTTATAGGTGGCGGAACTGTGGCAGGAATCATGAAGTACACTAATTTGGGGCAACAGACACAGGTTATAAATAGGTACTTGCCACTTTCATCATCAGACAACAACAATTACAGCTTGATTGCCAATATAGCTAAAATTGTAAGTCCTTCCGTTGTTGGAATTGATACAAGCGTATCATATTCCAATGGATTTGGCAGCGCACTGGTGCCTGAAGGCAGTGGTTCAGGAATAATCATCGACTCACAAGGCTATATAGTGACAAACAACCATGTTGTGGATGGAGCTTCTAAGATAACCGTAAATTTATCTGATGGTAGGAAGTTCCCTGCACAGCTTATAGGAAAAGATTCAAAGACTGATTTGGCAGTATTGAAGATAAATGCTACAAATTTGATTCCGGCAAAATTAGGTGATTCGTCAAAGCTTGAAGTAGGAGATCTGGCAGTTGCCATAGGAAATCCTCTCGGCGAAAGCTTTGCAGGTACAGTTACAGCAGGCATAATAAGCGGTCTTAACAGAAATCTTCAAAGCGATTACGGACCAGTTAACCTCATTCAGACAGATGCGGCTATAAATCCTGGTAACAGCGGTGGACCTTTGGTCAACAGCAATGGTGAAGTTGTTGGGATAACAAGTGTGAAGTTGACATCAACAGGTGGTTCAGATACTCAAGATCCATTTGGAATGTTCCAAAGCCAAAGCACACCTGTTGAAGGAATGGGATTTGCGATTCCGATAAATGAAGCAAAACCTATAATAGATGACTTGATAAAACATGGATATGTAGAAAGACCAATGATGGGTGTAAGCGTACAGGAAGTAACCCAACAAGATGCAGCGCAGTACAATATACCGGTTGGACTTTATATAGCGCAAGTACAGCAAGGAAGCGGTGCTGATGAAGCTGGACTTCAAGCAGGAGATGTGATAACGGCAGTAGATGGAACAAAAGTACAGACTTTTGATGCACTACAAAGCATAATATCTAAGCATAAAGTTGGCGACACGATAACTGTTACATTCTGGAGAAATGGCAGGACCATGAGTACAAAAGTAAAGCTTATGAGCAGTTCAAATGCACAATAAAATGTAAATAACGCTAAATAGTTCTTTACCAGTCTCCTCCCGCTGGTAAGGAACTTTTTTATTATTGAACTTGAACTTTTTTTCACAGTTTTTTGTGATATAATAAAAAATAGCATGACTGGAGGGGTTATAATGTACATTGTTGTAGGACTTGGGAATCCCGGGAAAGAGTATGAAAAAACGAGACACAATGTAGGTTTCGAAGTGATAGACAGTCTTTCTAAAAAATTAGATATAGCTGTAAAAAAAATTAAGTTCAAATCATTAATCGGTGAAGGACTTTATAAAGGAGAAAAAATAGTGCTGCAAAAGCCTCAGACATTTATGAATTCCAGTGGTGAGGCTGTTTACGATATAGTTGATTTTTACAAATTGCCACTTTCTAATTTGATTGTAGTATATGATGATAAGGACTTGGATGTGGGTAAAATAAGAGTGAGGAAGAAAGGCAGTGCAGGTGGGCATAATGGAATGAAATCGATTATATATATATTAAATAGCGAGGACTTTCCAAGAGTGCGATTAGGCATAGGAAAGCCAAAAGGCGACATGATAGAGCATGTTTTAGGTAGATTTGAGGAAAGTGATATGGATATAGTTGAAAATTCTATCGATAATGCGGCAAAGGCCGTTTTGGATATAATAGAGAATGGAGTTGAACATGCCATGAATTTGTACAATGGCAACAATATATGTTTATCGTAGGTGGTTTTATAAGCGCAATTTTGTCCTACTTTTTGAATAAACTTGTTGTGGATATGTACGGTGACAAAGCTGTAATATACGGCGTGCCGCTTATTGAAGAATCGTCAAAAACTGCTATTGGATACATCTTTGGCAGTGTTATTGGCGTACATTTCGTGTTTGGGGTTGTAGAAGCCTTTAAGGATTTTGTTGAGTCACCAAAAGAAATAAATTTTAAGGCATCAGTTTTAAGCATTGCCACACACCTTGTTTTTGGAGTTGTTGCTTTTTACGTTTTAAGACAGATAAATATATATGCTGCTATTTTTATGACAGCCGTCATTCATGGGTGCTGGAATTGGATTATGTTGAGGTGATTGCATTGTTTATAAAGCCAATAGAAAATTTAAGAGAGGTTGGGGAAATAAATGAGGCTCTTACAGACGAGAGACTCCCGCTTTTAATATACGGTCTAACTGATTCTCAAAAAGCACATATTGCTCATTACATTGTAAAGAAGCTTGGGAAAAAAGTGCTTTTTATAACATACAATGATGTGGAAGCCAAGTTGATGCATGAAGATTTAAGTTCACTGTTAAATGGCGATGCATATTTGATTCCATCAAGAGATGCACTTTTTTACAAAGTGGATGCATCCAGTTTAGACATAACCGGCAAAAAACTTGCTGCTATCAGGAAAATTCTTGATGATAAGCCCTATGCATTTGTCGCTTCAATAGACGGCGTTTTAAACAAAGTTGCTCCTAAAGATGTGTTTTTAAAGTATAAAAGGAAATACAAAATTGGAGATACGGTTGATTTAAATGAGCTTTCATCGTTTTTTGTCACCATGGGATATGAAAGAGTGCCTATGGTGGAGGGCAAAGGGCAGTTTAGCATACGTGGCGGTATAATTGATTTTTTCTCGCCTATGGAAGAAGAAGGTTTTAGAATAGAGCTTTTTGATGATGAAATTGATTCCATAAGAAGCTTTGATACATTAACGCAAAGGTCTTTGGACAATGTAGACGAAGTTGAATTATTTCCTGCAAGAGAGTTTGTTCTGGAAGATGAGAACATTAAAAAAGGGCTTTCTAATTTAAGCAAGAGGGTGAATTCCTACATTTCAAAAATAAAAGAGACACAAAGCGGCAGAGCAGAAAAGATTAAGAAAAAGTTTGACGAAATAATGGAGAATATCTCTGAAACCAGAAATATAACAAATATAGGAGAATTGATAGGCTTTTTTTACGACAATCTTTATTCTATTGTTGATTATTTTGATGATGCTTTTATAATAGTAGATGAGAATTTGAGGGTGAAAGAAAGGGCCTCAAACATCGTTAAGGAGTTTAATGAGAATTTTAAGTCGTTGCTTTTATCCGGAGAAGCCATACCTGATCAGTCGAACCTTTTGTTTGGTTATGACGACATTTTAAAGAAGCTTTCGGATAAATCGCTGATTTTGATGAACACAATTGTAAAGTCTGATGAAAATATACAAGTAAAAAAAATCGTTAATTTTGTATCAAGGACGATGCATTCTTTTCATGGAAAATTGGATCTTTTGGCAGATGATCTTAAGTTCTATAAAAGTTCTGGATATAAAGTTGTCATGCTTTCCAGCAATTTAGAGAGAGGAAAACTATTGAGAAATTCCCTTATAGGATATGGATTAGAAGTTCCTATTATAGAAGACGAAGAGTACGACATACCAGAAGGCGGTGTGTTAATTTATCCAGGCACAATAAGCAAAGGATTTGAGTACGTAGATGCCAAGTTTGCCCTTATAAGCGATGTCGAGATTTTTGGCCAATCGAGGAGGTCGAAAAAATCACTTAAAGTTAAAAACAGTGGAAGGATTAAGAATTTTACAGAACTCACTGTTGGTTCATACGTTGTCCATGTAAATTATGGTATAGGCAAATATGAAGGAATCGAGAAAATAACTGTTGATGGTGTTACGAAAGATTACCTTAAGATAAAATACGCTGGCGATGACAAGTTGTTTGTGCCTGTTGAACAGTTGGATTTGGTGCAAAAATACATAGGTCCAGAAGACAAACCGCCAAAACTAAATAAGTTAGGCAGCAGCGATTGGTCTAAGCTTAAGAAAAGGGCTAAAAAGGCCGTTGAAGATATAGCGAAGGACTTGATTAAGCTGTATGCAAAAAGGCAGACAATGAAGGGATATGCTTTTTCTAAGGATACGCCGTGGCAAAAAGACTTCGAAGAAAGGTTTCCGTACGAGGAGACGGAAGATCAGCTTAGGTGCATAGAAGAAATAAAAAAAGACATGGAAAGCGATAAACCCATGGACAGATTGCTTTGCGGTGATGTAGGATATGGAAAGACAGAAGTAGCACTTAGAGCCGCATTTAAAGCTGTTGCAGATGGCAAGCAGGTGGCCTTTTTGTGCCCGACTACGATATTAGCCGAACAGCACTACAATAATTTTGTGCAAAGGTTTAAAGATTTTCCAGTCAAGATCGAGATGCTTTCGCGTTTTAGAAGCAATAAGGAGCAATCGCAAATAATTAAAATGGTAGCTGATGGTACTGTAGATATTCTGGTGGGGACACATAAGATTTTGCAAAACGATGTGAAGTTTAAAGACCTGGGTCTTTTAATCATAGATGAGGAGCAAAGATTTGGTGTAAAGCATAAGGAGAAGATTAAAAAACTGAAGGAAAACATCGATGTGTTGTCTCTTTCTGCAACGCCTATTCCAAGGACGCTTCACATGTCCCTTGTAGGTATAAGGGATATGAGCGTATTGGAGAATCCTCCTGAAGATAGGTATCCAGTTCAAACGTACGTGGTGGAATTTAATGAAGATCTCATAAGAGATGCGATTTTAAGAGAGCTGGGACGTGGAGGACAAGTTTACTTTGTCTACAACAGAATTGATGGCATAGAAAGAATGGCTTCGATTTTAAAAGAGTTGGTGCCTGAAGCACGTATTGCTGTTGCACATGGTCAGATGGATGAAGGAAGACTGGAAGATATCATGATAGGATTCTTAAACAGGGAATATGACATATTAGTTTGTACTACGATAATTGAAACGGGCTTGGACATACCAAATGTAAATACCATAATAGTGTATGACTCAGATAAGATGGGGCTTTCTCAATTGTACCAATTAAGAGGAAGAGTCGGAAGATCTAATAGATTGGCTTATGCGTATTTTACTTACAGGAAAGATAAGGTTATTACAGAAGTTGCAGAAAAAAGGCTTGAAGCAATAAAGGAGTTTACTGAATTTGGTTCCGGGTTTAAAATCGCCATGAGGGATTTAGAGATAAGAGGTGCTGGTAATCTTTTAGGAGCTGAGCAACACGGTCATATAGATGCTGTAGGGTATGATATGTACTTGAGGCTTCTCGACGAGGCGATCAAAAACTTAAAAGGAATATCTGAAGAAGACAAGCCTAATACAGCAATCGACATTAAAGTTAGCGCTTATATAGATAAAGAGTACATTGAAGATGAAAATCAAAGGCTTGAAATGTATAAAAAGATTTCTTCCATCGAAAATGAAAAAGATGTTGAAGACATAAAGGATGAGCTTATAGACAGGTTTAAAGAGTACCCAAAAGCTGTAGAAGCTCTCATCGATGTGGCTTATTTAAAAGCGCTGGCAAGAGATGCAAATATATTGGAAATTACTGAAAGAGGTAATTCTATAATCTTGAAGTTTAAGGACAACAAGTCCATAAATTCAAGAATAGTTGATGCCTTAGTCAATGAATTTAAAGGTAAAATAATGTTTTCGGGCCAAATTCCACCATACATCACTTATAAGTACGGCAAAAAGGAAGACTTATTGAAGGAATTGATCAATTTGGTCAGCAAGATTAAATGTTTGCAGATAAATTAAAACTGATATATAATGAGTATATAAACAGTAATGAAAGGATGAATGCATTGAAGCTTAAAAGATTAGGAGCAATTTTAGCATTGACGCTTGCGCTTACTACACTGACTTCTTGTGGCGTAAATAAAAACATCGTTGCAAAAGTAGATGGACAAGACATAACGCTAAAAGAATATCAGGATTCGTTTAATCAGGTTAAAGCACAGATAGAAAGCGATCCGCAGTACACCAAAGACATCTGGAATCAAAACTACAATGAGCAAAAGTTTATTGACGTAGTTGAGAATTCTGTCTTAGATAATCTGATCCTTGAGAAGCTTCTTCTAAAAGAAGCTGAAAAAGAGAAGTTTACAGCGACAGACAAAGAAATAACCGATGAATACAATGCGGAAAAAGCTACA
This sequence comes from Thermoanaerobacterium calidifontis, assembly GCF_055381745.1. Taxonomy (NCBI): domain Bacteria; kingdom Bacillati; phylum Bacillota; class Clostridia; order Thermoanaerobacterales; family Thermoanaerobacteraceae; genus Thermoanaerobacterium; species Thermoanaerobacterium calidifontis. The sequence continues at coordinate 178,168 of NZ_AP042436.1, forward strand.
AACAGCAAAGTCACCAAAGAGATGGCGAAAGACAACGTCCTTATAAACAAGCTTGTAGATAGCTGGACGAAGAATGTAAAAGTCACTGACAGTGAAGCTTTAAAATATTATAACGACAATAAAAGTCAGTTTGAGGTGGTTAAGGCCAGCCACATATTAGTTTCTGACGAAAAGACTGCCAATGAAATATACGATAAGCTTATGAAGGGTGCTAACTTTGCGGATCTTGCAAAGCAATATTCGATAGATACGTCTACAAAGGACAATGGCGGTGAACTTGGAGAGTTTACAAGAGGCACAATGGTGCAAGAATTTGAAGATGCTGCATTTGCCCTAAAGCCTGGAGAGATATCAAAGCCTGTCAAGACACAGTACGGATACCACATAATTAAATCAGAAGCAAAATACACAAAGTCTTTTGATGAAGCAAAAAGCAGCATAATATCCTACTTGGAAAGCAACAAAAAGCAAGACATATTTAATCAAAAATCAGAAGCTTTAAAGAAAGCAGCTAAAATCGAGAAATTTCCGCAAAACATAAAAGTAACGATATAAAAGACACTTAAAAGAAGTGTCTTTTTTTATGTATAAAATAATGGAAATGCATAAATACTAATCTTGAACTTAAAATTTCAGGAAATGGAGGTACATAATTTGAAAGCGACTGGAATTGTTAGAAGAATAGATGACCTTGGAAGAGTTGTAATTCCAAAGGAAATAAGAAGGACATTGAGGATTAGAGAAGGTGATCCTTTAGAGATTTTTACTGACAGAGAAGGTGAAATAATATTAAAGAAGTACTCTCCTATAAGTGAACTTGGAGATTTTGCACAAGAATACGCAGACAGCATATATCAATCAACAAAACAACCTGTTTGCATAACAGATGGCGACAACGTCATTGCTGTGGCAGGTATGCCTAAGAAGGAATTGATTGACAAACCGATAAGTCCAGAGTTGGAAAAGTACATGGAGGAAAAAAGGACTGTCATACTTGGCGAAGGAAAGGACAAAGGCACTATTGCAATAGCAGAAGGACAGGAATTTATGCCTGTATCACAGGTTATAGTTCCGATTATTTCACGGGGTGATACGATTGGAACTGTAATAATCTTTACGAGAGAAAGTGGCGTCGTCCTTACCGATGTTGAGGCCAAGATAGCTGAGACAGCCGCCACATTCTTAGGAAAACAAATGGAAGAATAATATATAGCAAGTATATAGAACCCTGCATATTATAGTATATGAAAATGACTATAATGTTGTGGGGGGATCTTTATGCCTTTTAAAGTCAATGACATAGTAGTGAGGAAATCACACGGTTTTGATTTGCTGTTTAAAGTCATAGATGTCATAGAAAATAGAGGAACAAGACATTACCTTTTGCACGGACTAAATATGCGAATTGTTGCTGATGCACCTGAAGATGATCTTATGCCGGCTTCATTGACAAGGATTAACGAATACGATGAACCATATCAGAGAAAGGCAAATTATATAATTAAAAAGATTGCTCAATCAAAAGATTTGAGGAAATCGAATGTGATGCGATCAAACCGAAGTGAGCCGTACGGCAAACCCGGTACGGTTCTCCATATAGACGGCGATGAAGGGTATCTGAATATTTGCTTAGATGCATACAAAAAAGCAAATATAGTGGCTTATGGAGAAATAGTAGATGAAAAAGAGCAGCCTGATAAGGTGGTGGCTCTACTAAATAAATACAAACCGGATATACTGGTGCTGACAGGACACGATGGCGTAAAAAACACCAGAAACTATTCAGATCTAAACAATTACAGAAACTCAAAGTATTTTGTAGAAGCTGTAAAAAAAGCCAGAAGCTATGAGCCATCTCTGGACGATTTGGTGATTTTTGCAGGTGCTTGCCAGTCTAATTACGAAGCGTTAATATCATCTGGAGCAAATTACGCAAGCTCCCCTGAAAGAGTGTTGATACATTGCCTTGATCCCGTTTTGGTGTGTGAAAAAGTAGCTTACGCTCATATAAATGAGATAGTAAAAATCGAAGAGCTTATAGAAGACACCATCACAGGTTCAGCAGGGATTGGCGGACTGCAGACGATGGGAAAGTTCAGATATGGCGTTCCAAAGGCTAAATTTTAGCGAGTCAACTGACTCGCTATTAATTTTTCCCGGCTTATGCCGGATATTTCTCTATTTAGCGCATTTATTTGTGCTTTTAAGCATGAATTGATTTGTTGACAAACTACATTTTCACTGGTATAATAATATATTTTATTTGACAAAGGATGAAAAATGTGTTATAATATTTTCAGAATTTTGTAAGGAGTGATAAAATTGGCCGATAGATTAGCCCTACATGAGATTAAAAAGAAGCTGGATGACCATGTTGGCGCCAGAGTCCGGCTAAAAACTAACGGTGGCAGAAAGAAGACAATAATCCGTGAAGGATTTTTAGAAAAAACATATCCCAGCATTTTTATTATTGTCATAGATGGACATGGAACAACCCGCAGGGTCTCATATAGTTATTCTGACATTTTGACAGATACAGTTGAGCTTACACTTATGAAAGGTGAAAAAGAAATACGATGCATGTAGCAAAAACCGATTGTTATCGGTTTTTGTTTTTAGCATATTTTTATACCTCCTTTTATATTATTATATTAGATAAATATAGCTTCTATATTTGATCATATATTTAATACGAGGAGGTAAAAAAATGTTACAAGGTGCATTGACAAATCCCTTAAGTTATGACAGGTTTGTAGGCGGGGAAGATAGTCAGGCTCTTATAGAAAGCGACGTAATAGTGCCGGAAGATATGCCTGATGCCATAAATGTGATTGCGGTTTTGGGAGAATCTGTAATAAACGACGTTGTCGAAAACGACGGCAAGATTCAAGTTGATGGGCAGCTTAAGCTAAACATATTATACGTAGCTGACAAGGACAAAAAGCTCCTTCGAATCAACAAGTCCGTGGATTTTACGCATTTTTTAGAGATTAGCGGTGTTGACTCAAAGTGTAAGTCCATTGTCAACTGCAGAGTAGAACATGTAGATTTTTCTCTTATAAATAGCCGCAAGATGAATGTAAAAGCCATAGTAAGCGTATCTGGCAGAGCATTTGCAAAAGAAAAGAAAGAAGCCATAGTGGGAATACAAAGTGATGAAGGTATAGAGTATCTGAAAAAGACCATCAAATTGGCAAATATAGTAGGTCAAAACAGCGCAGAGACTTTTTTGAAAGAACAAGTCAAGATTTCTGACGGTGAACCTAATGTTTCCAAAATATTAAAAACTGACATGATCATAAAGCCTGATGAGCCTAAAATAACAGATAACCGCGTCATAATACAGGGCAGTGTCCACGTGTATATAGTGTACGAAGGCGATTCGAAGGATGAGTACGGCTATGAAGAATGTGACCTAAACTACGCGAATTTTATAGACGTGCCTGGTGCATTAGGCTATATGAATGCCAATACTTATGAAAGAATAATAGAGAAAAACATAGAAATTTTGCCTGATGAAAGCGGAGACAACAGGATAATCGACATAGAATTGGTTTTAAAGACTGATACTATTGTGACAGAGAAAGATGAAACTGAGATCCCGGTAGACATATACGGCATCAACAGAAACGTTGAGCCTGTAATAGAGAGAATAGAAGCCATAAGTCAGCAAGGGCGCTTTAAATCACAAGCCATATTTAAAGAAAATGTGGAATTTAGAAACAATGTCCGCAGAATAATTGATGTTGTTGCATATCCTGTCCTTTCAGACTACGCTTTAAAGGACGGAAAAGCCATCTTAGAAGGTGTGATCGATTATAACATCATATATATAGGTGATAACGGCAACACCATGTCTTATAAAGACGAAACACAGTTTAAGACGTTTTTGGATGTGCCAATAGATGACGGAGATCTTTTCGTCGATTTAAAAGTAACGCATATTACCTATGACATTATGGCCATGAAAGAGGCAGAACTTAAGTTTGTAGTCGACGCTACTGTAGATGCCTTTAAAATTAGCAAGTACGATGTGCTTGTAGATGCGAAGGAAGTTGAAGATGTAAGAAGTGAAGAAAATAGGCACAGCATCACGATATACATGGTCCAAAAGGACGATGAGCTTTGGGATATAGCTAAAAGGTACAGGACTTCTAAAGAAGAAATAATTAAAGTAAATGAATTAAAAGACGAGAGGATTTTGGCTGGCTCAAAGCTTATAATACCTAATAAAATATGAGGTTTAAGCTAAAGTTGGAATTCATGATTTATTCCAACTTTATTTTATTTCATAGAGAAAATTTATTTATCGATTTACAGAGATTTCGCATCTAATAATTTTTAGAACCATAAATCAACTGATTTATATAGTTTAACGAAGTGTAACTAGAAATATGATATTTTCCGTTTTTTACTGGAAATTGAAAGAAAAAAATTGCAAAATAAAAGCATCCTTTCTATAATATGTTTTGTCACAAACCAAATAGAAAGGATGCTGATAAAATGAACAAAAGTTGTTTTAAACAAATGCTTATCTACTTCTCTAAGATATACCATCTTGGAGAAAAAATCAATACCCTAAAAGATAAAAGAGCAAAATCTTCAGTAAAAATTTCAACAATTACCTTTGTAGTATTATTTGGATTTATGCTTCAAATAAGGAGTTTTAATAGGTTGGAACATTGGCTTAAAAAAGGTAAATTTAAAAAAGTATTACCTAAAAAGACTAAAATTCCTCGTATTGACACTATTAGGCGTGTTTTAAGTAATTTTGATTTAGATGGCTTAAATGAACTTAATAATAGTATAATCAAGACAAGTACAAAAAATAAGGTTTTTAGAAAAGGAACTATAGATGGACTAAAAGTTGTTGCAATAGATGGTGTAGAGTTATTTGAAAGCACTAATAAGTGCTGTGATAATTGTCTTACACGAGTCCAAAAGGACGGGATTACTCATTACTTTCATAGGTCAGTAATATGTGCAACTGTAGGTTCTGATCCACATCTTATCATAGGTCAGGAAATGCTTGAACCTAAAAGAGATGCTTCAGATAAAGACGAAGGAGAAATTACAGCAGGCAAGCGTTTAATTAAGAAATTGCATAAAGAATTTCATCATTTTGCAGACATCATAGTAGCTGATGCATTATATTGTAAATCTACTTGGATTAAAGAAGTTTTATCAATAGGGATGGATGCAGTAGTAAGAGTTAAAGACGAAAGATTAAATATAGTTAAAGATGCTCTTGGTTTATTCAAGTGTCGAAAAGCAGATAAAGAATGGAGTGTTAAGAAAAAAAGTAACAATTATATTAAAATTAAAGCCTGGGACGAAGACAATTTTCAAATGCCTAATTCCGACATAGAAGTAAGGTTTATAAAATTTATAGAAGAGATACATAGCTCAGGCAAAGTAGAAATAAAAGAATCATGGATAATAACTACCTCTAAAGTTACTTCAGTAGAAACTCTATGGAAAATAATACATAAAAGATGGGAAATTGAAAACAATGCTTTTCATCAATTAAAAACAGAATGGCATTTAAATCACTGTTTTCTGCACAGTCCTGAAGGTGTAGAAACCGTGTTAATGTTTATAATAATAGCATTTAATTTAATGCAATTATATTTTTTCAGATGTATAAGAAATTTTAGGGAAAAGCATATGCTTCAGATAGATATTATTGAAGATATAAAAGATGAGATATTTATCATAGAAACTGGATGGAGTAATCCACTGTTTGTGAAGACATAATTTGAAACAAAACTGGAAATTCATTATTAAGATTTGTGGGGTAAGGGGGAGGTGCAACTATTTTTAGCATCCAAATGAATTTGTTATTGCCATATATTCAACTAGATGTAAAAAATAAAAATTATTGTAAAAACAATTTTTTTACTGGAATTTTAATGCAAAATCTCTGATCGATTTAAACATATGTAGAAGGATTTTCGTGTATAATGTATAATATATATTATAGCGTAAATTTTTTGTGGAAGTGAACTGGTTATGGACAAACTAAAAGCGAAATCGTACGCAAAAATAAATTTGGCACTTGATGTCAAAGGGAAAAGAGATGATGGATACCACTTTGTTGAGATGGTTTTGCAATCGATAGATTTATATGATAAATTAGAATTTGAGATGTATGATGACATAGTTCTTGAATGCAATAGGAAAGATGTACCTACAGATAGATCCAATTTGATCATAAAGGCAGCGGATTTATTAAAAAGAGAATTTGGCGGATACGGTGTTCACATTAGACTTAAAAAAAGCATACCAATTGCTGCAGGACTTGCTGGTGGCAGCTCAAATGCTGCGGCAACTTTAGTCGCTCTAAACAAGCTTTGGAACCTTAATGTAAAGTTGTCTGTCTTAAAAGATTTGGCCGTTTCTTTAGGGGCCGACGTGCCTTTTTGCATAGATGGTGGTACTAAAGTGGCTTCTGGTATAGGGGACGTGTTTCAAGACTTACATACGCCCAACTTGAAATTGCTATTAGTAAAACCTCATATATCCGTAGCGACAAAGGACGTGTATACTGAATATGACAATCTTGCTTTCATAGAAAATAATTATACTAAAAATATGGTTGACGCTATAAACTCAGGAAGTATCATGAATATATGTATGAGTCTGGGGAACGACTTGGAGCGGGTAACCATCAAAAAATATCCTATTATAGACGATATAAAAAAGATGATGGTTAAAAAAGGTGCATTAGGCACTCTTATGAGTGGCAGTGGGCCAACGGTATTCGGAATTTTTGATGATAGTGTAAAAATAAATATTGCTTATGATTCTTTTGTGGCTGATGGATTTTATGCATGTATTTCTAATACTATTGATAAGGGGATAGAACTTTATGAATAACTATTTGCCATTAGAAAATTACAAACCGCTTAGGGATATCGTATTTGATTACATGAAAAATGCTATTATAACAGGCGAATTTAAGCCAGGAGAAAGGCTTATGGAGGTGCAGTTGGCGGAGAAACTGGGAGTTAGCAGGACTCCCGTAAGGGAAGCCATAAGAAAGCTGGAGTTAGACGGGCTTGTCGTCATGGTACCGAGAAAAGGTGCATATGTGTCAGATCTTAGTACGAAGGATCTGCTTAATGCGTTTGAAGTCAGGCAGTCTTTAGAAGGACTTGCGGCATCACTTGCTGCTGAAAGGATAACAGACGATGAACTAAAAAAACTAAAAGAAATATTGGACAAATTTTATGAGGGGATACAAGAAAACGACGTAGAAAAGCTGATTAAATACGATCAGGAGTTTCATGACCTGATATTTAATGCTTCAAGAAATGAAAAATTGGTTCAGATAATGAACAACCTTCAAGAGCATGTTCATAGGTTTAGAGTAAGGTATATAAGCGATTTTAAAAAATCAAAGAAGCTGTATCAAGAGCACAAGAAGATATTGGAGTCATTGGAGATGCGTAGTTCTGACAATGCTCAAAAGTGGGCGGAGAAGCACATACAGAATTTTCAAAATGATTTAGTGAAAGATATGAAGCATTTTAGCAATGGAGAGTGAATGAATCATGAATGCTTTAATACTGGCTGGAAGCACTGGCGATGAGAAGCTTCCAGAAAAGGCTCTTATTAAGATAAAGGATAGGTATATGATATCGTATGTCATTGATGCGTTAAGAGGCTCTGGGAAAGTAGATAAGATTGCTGTAGTAGGCGACAGGGAAAAACTGCAATGTATAGATGGCATAGATATATTAATAGATCAAGGAAATTCCATAATAGAAAATGTTGTCAAAGGAGTCGAGCCTTTTAAAAATGACAGGCGCGTATTGATATTGACATGCGATATACCTATGCTTACAAAAGAGGCAGTAATAGACTTTGTAGAGCAGTCTGAAGCCTTGAACGCGGATTTGTGTTATCCGATAGTTAAAAGAGAGGACAACGAGAGGAAATTTCCAGACGCAAAGAGGACTTACGCTAAAATCAAAGAAGGCACTTTCACCGGTGGAAATATATTTTATATAAATCCTCAAATTGTCGATGCCTGCATTGAAGCGGCAAAACAATTTATAGCGTTTAGGAAAAAACCGTGGAAGTTAGGACAGTTGCTGGGCTTTAGGATTTTGATACTGTTCGCTTTTGGGCGCGTAACCATAAGTCAGCTTGAGAGAAAGGTATCAGAGCTTTTCAATATTAACGCAAAAGCTGTAATATCTAAATACCCAGAGATAGGCAATGATGTAGATAAGGATGAAGACGTAGAAATGGCAAATAAGTATATAGCTTAATATATATGCATGAGAATAGGCGGAGGCCTATTTTTTTTGCATATATTTTTTTTATTGTGAAATACTTAAAAAAGGTGATGTGGATATGATGAATGTATTTCTTTTTTTGAAACAAGTTTTTAACGCGTATTTGTTTACCGTACTTTTCATAACAGGTTTTTATGAATCGGTGTTTGAGCCTAAAGATTTGAAGAAAAAAGGGCTTGATAAAGACTCAAAAGTTTGCAGAAATATAGGCATAGCGTATCTTTTAGTTGATGCTGTCATGTACATAATCATTAAATTTTCACCGATTTGATGAGAAAGGGGTGCTTTTTTTGGGATTTTTTAATAAACTTTTTAAAAATAAAAACAATGATAACAGGGAAGGTAAAGATGTAGAAAGTCCAAAGGTGAAAGAAGACATTGAAGAAAATATAAAATACATAAAGGATATGTTAAAAGATTCTGATGATATAATTTACAGAGAATTTTGGGTTGGGGAGGAATTTCAGCACAAATTAGAGTTAGTGTTTGTAGATGGACTTGTGGACAAAGGCATCATAAACGAGCACGTGATGCATTCCCTTATGCTTGATTCAAGGCAGGCAAGACCTTCGATTGATGAGATTAAAAAGAACATATATGAAGTAATCAAAAAAGCGGCCATAACTGGTGGTGACATAAAGGAGATTGACGATTTAGACAAATGTATAACATCTATACTTTCAGGTGATACGGCCCTTTTCTTAGATGGACACTCTAAAGTTGTCATTATATCCAGCAGAGGATGGCAGATGAGATCTGTTGCACCTCCTGAGACAGAAATGGTTGTAAGGGGCGCAAGAGAAGGTTTTACTGAGACTTTGAGGGTAAATACAGCTCTTGTCAGAAGGTGGATAAGGGATCCGAAGTTTAAGATAAAGCAGATGCAGATAGGGAAAAGGTCTAAGACGGATATTGCTTTACTGTACATAGATGACATAGTCAATAAAGATTTGTTGTCATTGATAAAAGAAAGGCTTAATCAGATAGACATAGACGGCGTTTTAGAAAGCGGCTACATTGAGCAGCTTATAGAGGAAGATTGGCATTCGCCATTTCCACAAATGCTTAACACCGAAAGACCTGATAAAGTTGCTGCATCAGTGTTGGAGGGAAGGATTGCCATACTCATAGACAATTCGCCATTTGCACTAATAATACCTACAACGTTGGCTACACTATTCCAATCGCCTGAAGATTATTTTGAGAGATGGATGATTTCTTCACTTCTCAGGATACTAAGGTTTACGGCGGCAATCATTGCTCTTGTAGGTCCATCTATATATATAGCATTTACATCATACCATCCTGGCATGATACCTACAAAATTGGCTCTTTATATAGCTTCAACAAGGCAAGGAGTTCCATTTCCTGCCTTTATGGAAGCATTAATAATGGAAGCGACTTTTGAGCTTTTGAGAGAAGCAGGCATAAGGCTTCCTGTACCAATAGGCCAGACGATAGGCATAGTAGGCGGCTTGATCATCGGTCAGGCTGCTGTAATGGCAGGAATCGTAAGTCCGTTGATGGTGATAGTGGTAGCAGTTACTGCTGTTTCGTCTTTTTCTATACCCAGTTACAGTGCTGCCATTGCCTTTAGGCTTTTAAGATTTGCTTTTATGATTCTAGCGGCTGTATTGGGGTTATACGGCATAATGCTGGGATTTATACTTATGCTGACACATTTGGTCGTACTTAAAAGCTTTGGACTTCCTTATTTATCTCCATTTGTAGAGATAAATTTAAGCGATTTGGCAGATACAATTATAAGAGCGCCGCTGATGGCCTTTAAAAAGAGACCTCCTACACTTGACACACAGGATAAGAAACGGATGAAGGATTTAAGACCGGAGAAGATCGAAAGCGTAGAAGTAGACCGGAGGGATAATAATGATAAAAAACAATGACAAGATCTCAGAAAATCAGCTTTCTATACTGCTTTTTACCACTATGTTAGGAGCTGGTGTATTAAGCTTACCTGCAGATGTGGCCAAGGCAGCAGGACCCAATGGTCTTATTGTGATACTTCTAGGAGGACTTGTGGCTTTAACATTTGCTAGGATTATAAGTTTCGTAGCATCAAAATTTCCAACGGAGACATTTGTAGAGTATTCCGAAAAAATTATGACTAAGCCTGTGTCTATTTTGCTTACAATATTCTTAATCGCGTATTTTTTGATTTTTTGCAGTTTAAATTTAAGGATATTCGGTGAAGTCGCAAAGTCATACCTACTGAATAGCACTCCTATAGAGGTTATAATGATAACCCTGCTTTTCACGTCGGCGTACATTGTGCGATATGGGATAGAACCTATTGCAAGGATGTCGGAGATACTTTTTCCTGTAATGGTTATACCTGCCATGATCATCCTTTTGCCAGCCATTACAGACATAGATTTAAGCAATTTTTTGCCTGTGCTTAGGATTTCACCTTTAAGGCTTGCAAAAGGCATTTTGCAGACTACCTACAGTTTTATCGGATTTGAAATATTGTACGTCATATTTCCATATATCCAATTGGGAAACAAGCTTAAAAAAAGCATAAATGTATCATTTTTTTCCATAATATTTTTTTATCTTTACATAACGTTTTTCACCATAGGTATATTCGGGTACAAGGAAACAAGTGTCCAATTGTGGCCATTGCTTACAGTCATAAAATCTATAAACTTTCCAGGTTTTTTTATTGAAAATCTTGAAAGCCTTATAATGGGCATTTGGACGTTTGCGGTATTTACATCTATATCGGCTTTTCATTATGCCGCCACACTGAGCTTGTCAAAGCTTATAAAGGCAAGAGAACATTCATATCTTGTTATACCGCTTATACCCATCATATACTTTATGGCACTTATACCTGAATCAATTGTAGAGGTATACAGATACGCGTCATACGCCATATATTTAGCTCTGTTTTTTGTGATCATCCTTCCTTTGTTAATGTGGGCTATAGTGAAAATAAGGCATGGAGGTGAAAAGCAATGAAGAAATTTATTTTTATATTGGTGCTCATTATACCATTAATCTTGACAGGATGCTGGGACAAGGTTGAGATTGAGGACAGAGCATTTGTGATGGCCATAGGGATTGACACGTCGAATCAAGCCAAAAATTATGTGGTGACTTTCCAGTTTCCAAATGTAAAACAGGTGTCCAGCGCTGCAGGTGGCGGCGGTGGTGGCGGTGGGCAGCCTAATTTCTCCATATCAGAAATTGGGGATACAGTCTTTTCTGCATCCCGTCATGTGAGCACAAGGCTTGATAAAAGGCTTTTTCTAGGTCATACGAAAGCTGTGATTTTAGGCAAGGATGTAGTCAGCAATAGGGATAAATTTCTTGAAGTATTGGATACTTTAGATAGAAGCTACGAACTAAGCAGGAAGTTAAGGTTGCTGGTGGCAAATGGCAAGGCACAAGATATACTGCTTAAAAATTATAAATTTGATCCAGATATTGGTGCGTATATTGATGATATATTCAAGCAGTACAACAGGACGTCAATATTTCCTAATATAGATTACAATAAAATAACCAAATCGTTGCATGACACAAATGGAAACGCCATAATTCCAGTCATATCAGCGGGAAAAGATGAACTGAAAATTGCTGGTTCTGCCATCATAAAAAATTACAAACTGGCAGGATGGCTGTCAGATGGGGAAAACATGGGGTACATGTGGCTTATGGGCTTTGTCAAAGGTGGAGACATTACGTTTGACATGCCTACAACGGACGGTAAGGAAGTAAAGGTGCCATTTAACATCACAAATACCGTTATGAAAAGACAGGTTATTGAGAAAAACGGAAAGATAATATACAAATTAAAATACGATGTTGAAGGAGAAGTGACGGAATACAGTTTTCAAAAGCATGGTGAGATGTTTGACACAAATGTATTAAGCACAATGGAGAAAAAAGCCGACGGCGTCATTGAAAAAATGATAAATGAATCACTTAAAAAATTTCAGAAGGATTTAAAAGTCGATATGATAGGCGTGGGAGATTACATAGAGAAGTACAATCCTTCACTTTGGAGCAAAGTTGGGCCAACTTGGAATGAGAAATTTCCGGATGTTGTGGTGGAGCCGGTTGTGACTGCCCACATTAGGAGGATAGGCTTATTTAGATAAATTTTGTATAATTCTCATCTTGTTTGGCAATAATTGAAATCGAAGGCAATTTTAATTGTAATTGTCAAATAAAAATAATTGGGGGATTATACATAATGAAGCGTCTTATTGCAATTGTTCTGATAATTTCTACAGTATTTTTCTTTGAGATAAGTAAAAACGATGATACATACGCCATGAAAAAAGATATCTCAAATAAGCTTATAAGATTTCACGTTATAGCTAACAGCGATTCTAAAGAGGACCAAAGCCTAAAGCTAAAAGTGAGAGATGCTGTAATCAAAAGCATGAACGACAGATTCATCGGTGTGACAAATCTAAAGGAGTCAGAAGAAATAATAAAGAAGAACATACCATACATACAAAAGATAGCGCAAGATACTGTTTACGCCAATGGAAAAAATTATGGTGTCAAAGTAATGTACGGCCGCTTTGATTTTCCTACAAAATACTACGGAACGATCACACTGCCTGCAGGAAATTACAATGCACTTAGGATCGTCATAGGCAAAGGCCAGGGGAAAAATTGGTGGTGTGTGATGTTTCCGCCACTATGTTTTATCGATATAACACATGGGCTTACAAGCGATGAGACAAAGAGAGAATTAAGCAGATTCTTGTCAGAAGATGAATTGTCCATGATAGAGACAGAAAAACCACAGGTAAAATTTAAAGTCGTGGAAGTGTTGGAAAGATATTTTAACGAGATAAAAATGGCATTAAAAGATTAGGAGGAAAACTTAGATGACGAAGTACACACAGAATGATGCGCCTTTATTTGAGGCGCTAAAAAATTATGTAGAGGAAAATGTGTATGCCTTTCATGTTCCAGGGCATAAACATGGGAAGGGAAATAGAGAATTTACTCAATACGTTGGAAGTGCAGTGATGGGCATTGATGTCAACAGCATGGAGGATTTGGATAATCTTGCTAATCCAATAGGCGTAATAGAAGAAGCACATAAACTTGCAGCACAGGCTTTTGGTGCAGATTATGCTTACTTTTTGGTCAATGGCACTACGTCTGGAATACAAGCCATGATAATGGCAGTTACAGAGCCGGGTGACAAGATAATCATGCCGAGAAATGCTCACAAATCAGCTTTTTCGGCTCTCATTCTATCAGGTGCAGTACCTGTTTACCTGTATCCTGAAATAGATGAAGATTTGGATATAGCATTAGGAATTAGCGCCGACAAGGTACAAGAGGCAATTTTAGCAAACCCTGACGCTAAAGCAGTTCTCATATTGAATCCTACGTATTACGGCATTACTTCAGAATTAGAAAAGATAATCCATTTGGCACACGAGAATAATATGGCGGTTTTGTGCGATGAAGCGCATGGAAGCCATTTTTATTTTCATCCTGACATGCCTCGTGGTGGTATCACACTGGGCGCTGACATTTGTGCCCTTAGCATACATAAAACGGGTGGCTCAATGACACAAAGCTCTCTTCTTTTGTCTAAGGGCAATAGAGTAGAAGTGTCTTCAATAAAGTCCATTTTAAACCTTTTGCAATCTACGTCTGCTTCGTACGTTTTGATGGCATCACTGGATGTGGCGAGAAAACAGTTGGCTACTAAAGGTGAAAAAATGCTCATGAAAGTCATAGAATTTTCGGAATACGCTCGTGAGGAAATCAACAAGATAGATGGGTTAAAAGCCATTACTCAAAAGGATATAATGAGCCCATATATGTTAGATCCAACTAAACTTGTCATAAATGTATCAAAGACAGGCATGACGGGATACGAGATAATGAGAGAATTGAGGCTTAAATACCACATCCAGTTGGAGATGGCGGATCTTAGCAATATAATGGCAATAATAAGCCTTGGCGATGAAAAGGATGATGTAGAGCATCTAATACACAGTTTAAAGGAATTTGCCAAGATGAATAAAAACAGCGGTGAAATAACAACAGGAAACATAATAAGGCCAGAAGTCATCGTTGCTCCGAGAGATGCGTATTACAGCAAAAGCAGGTCAATTCTTTTGGATGATGCAGAAGGTGAAATATGTGCGGAGATGATCATGGCATATCCGCCGGGAATACCAATGATTTGCCCAGGTGAAAGGATAACAAAAGACATAATTGAAAGGGTAAAGCTGCTTAAAAGGCAGCATTGTCAGCTTCAGGGCACTGAAGATCCAAACATAGATCATATAAAAGTTTTGGGACACGTGTATAAAGTTTGATTCTCTACAAAAAATATCTACAAATACTAATTTGTAGAGGAGGAGACAGATGAAAAACTATTCCATTTCAAGAGTCAAAGTAGTTTTGCTTATATTAATATTATTTACGACTTTTTGCGTCGAGCTAAGTACGTTAAACATGTCCATGAAGACAATGGCAAATTTGTACTGGGGCAATTCTGGCTCAGACGTATCGAGAGTTCAATCAAGGTTAAAAGATTGGGGATATTACGATGGGCCTGTAGATGGATTTTTCGGAGTCAGAACATGGCTGGCTGTGAGAAAATTTCAAGCTAATAATGGACTTAATGTGACTGGAATTGTGGACGATCAGACGAAGGTAGCTTTGGGATTTAATATTAGCAAATACACTTCAATATCAAGTACATACACTCCAGCAACATCAACGACTACAAACGATGACGTATACCTTTTGGCAATGCTTATAAACGGTGAAGCGAGAGGGGAGCCTTTTATAGGCAAAGTGGCTGTTGGAGCGGTTGTGATGAACAGAGTAAGGTCACCGATGTTTCCACATACAATTGCAGGTGTGATTTTCCAACCTGGAGCATTTTCTGCGGTTGATGATGGACAAATGTGGCTTCCTCCAACTCAAGACTGCATAAGAGCAGCTCAGGATGCAATAGCAGGATGGGATCCAACAGGTGGAGCACTGTACTACTACAATGCATCGAGAGTACAAAATTACTGGATTTTTAACAGGCCAATAATAACCCAGATTGGCAACCATATATTTGCAAGGTAGGTGATGTAAATGAAGAGAATATCAACAGTCGTGATGCTTCTTTTGCTTTTAGTAGTAGGTGCATGGGGATACAATCAGTACATGCAGAAAGTAACATACCATAGATATTTACAGGCACAGTACGATAGGTCTTTTTATCAGCTTGTAAACAGCATAGAAAATATAGAGACATCAACAGGCAAGTTGATGGTTTCATCTCAGGAAAATACGACAATACCAATTCTAAGCGATGTATGGAGGCAGGCTTTTGAAGCGCAGGAAAACTTAAGCCAGCTTCCAATAAGCCAGCCTGAATTAGACAACACTTCAAAGTTTTTGTCTCAAATCGGCGATTATTCTTACAGCCTTTCAAAAAACGTCGCTGACGGCAAAAAATTGACGGACAAAGATTTAAAGACAATATCAGAGCTACACAACTACGCAGTTTACCTTGGCAAAAGTTTGCAAGATTTAAGAAGCAAAATACAAGGAGGGTATGATTTAGACAACTTAAATAAAAAAGGCACTCAAAAGATGAGCCAGATAGACAGCAAAATACTGAATGTGAATATGAATACTGTAAATCAACAGATGTCTAACTATCCAACACTAATATACGATGGACCTTTTTCTGAAAGCCAGGCAAAGTTGACACCAAAAGGATTGACTGGCAGCAACGTTTCGTACGATAACGCAGTGTCAATAGCAAAAAGGTTTTTAGGAAAGCCAGTATCGTCTGCGATTAAATACAGTCCTAACAATGGAAAGATAGATGCGTATGGAGTAGAATTAAAGCCACCTCAAAACGCTCCTTCTATATATGTGAATGTAAGCAAGAAGGGCGGGCATGTAATATGGCTTATGGATCAAAGGGCAGTTTCTAAAGTGAACATATCAGAGACACAAGCGTTAAATTATGCTATGAAGTTTTTAAAATCACATGGTTTCAGCAATATGGAAAATACTTATTCTATAAAGGCCAATGGAACGGTCCAATTTAATTTTACTCCTGTTCAGGATAACGTAAGAATCTATCCTGACATTGTCAAAGTAAAAATTGCATTGGACAATGGCGACATAGTAGGATTTGATGCCACATCATACTATATGTCACACGTTGATAGGAAAATAGAAAAGCCGAAGCTTACGGAATCTGAAGCGCAAAGCAAGGTCAGCAAGAATTTGAAAATTGAAAGCAGCCGATTGTGCATAATACCATTGGACGGAGGGAAAGAAGTTTTGGCTTATGAATTTAAAGGAACATACAGCGGCGATACATTTTATGTATACATCAACGCGGAAAATGGCGTTGAAGAAAAGATTTTAAAAGTCATAAAGACAAATCAAGGCAATCTGACGATGTAATTTCTTTTAGAATAAAAAAGAGCTTAACAGGAAAAATATAAATGGGCCCAAAAGGAGGAATTGAAAATGAGTAGACGTCGCAATAGCCTCATGTCAGATAACCTGAAAGAGGAATTGGCAAAAGAGTTAGGCGTTTACGACATTGTAAAGACTGAAGGTTGGGGAAGTGTATCATCTCGTGACTGCGGCAATCTTGTAAAACTTGCTATCAAGAAAGCCGAGGAAAGCATGGTACAGAACAATAACTTCTAAGTCTCCTCATTAAAGCCCAGAAAGGCCGGGGAAGATAAATTTCTTCTCTGGCCTTTTAACGTCTATAATGACTTAAAAAATTTTTAGTGCTCAACTAAAATTGTAGACATTTAATAGCAAACGCGATAAAATTATTGTGTAAAAAATGTTTAAAAATAATCAATAATTTTGTAGAGATTTGAGGTGAGTTATATGACAAAGCTGGATCGCCACAACAAGATATTAAAAATCATCAAAGAGAAAGATATTGAGAATCAAGAGGAATTAGTCAATGAATTGCAAAAAGAAGGATTCATTGTGACTCAAGCCACCATATCGAGAGATATAAAGGAACTGAAGTTAGTAAAGATATTAAGCAGCGATGGGAAAAGATACAAATACTCCACCAGGGATGTAAATGAGAATATAACATTGGATAAATTTTTATCGCTTTTATCTAAAGTAATTGTAGATGTAGATTATTCAGGCAATATAATTGCAATTAAAACGTTGTCTGGTGCAGCATCAAGTGCCGCTGAAGCAATTGATGAATTAAACTGGAGTGAAATCGTAGGCACTATTGCAGGAAATAATACTATTTTTGTGCTTGTCGATAAAGATGATAATGTAAAAGAAGTAATCGATAGATTAAAAAAAATAGTCGATACGCAAATGGGGGAAAATATTAAAAAATTAAGTTGATGTTAAAAACAACATAGGAGGCAATATTAGATGAATGTATTCAGAAAGAAGTCGGCAGATCAATTGCTTGAGACTGCTGAGAAGACGAATTTAAACAAAAAACTCACTGCTATTGATTTGGCTGCATTGGCCATTGGTTCTGTCGTTGGAACAGGAGTGTTTGTGTCAACTGGCGAAGGTGCTTTAAAAGCGGGTCCAGCAGTGATTATCTCGTATATAATTGGTGGCGTGACGGCTGTTTTGGCTGCTTTCATATTTGCTGAGTTGGTTACGATGTTTCCGGTAGCTGGCAGCACATATACTTATTCTTATGTTGCTTTTGGTGAAATAGTTGCTTGGATAATAGGATGGGATTTACTCTTGGAATATCTTATATCTGCAAGCGCTGTGGCATCAGGATGGTCCGGCACGTTTATCGGATTTTTAAAAACCCTTGGCATAACATTGCCTAAAGTCATAACTACACCTCCGATTTCTGGTGGCATCATGGATTTGCCTGCAATTTTGATTACTGCGTTTGTAACATGGATTTTGTACGTTGGCGTAAGGGAAAGTGCCACTGTAAATAATTTGATAGTTCTTTTGAAGATTGCTGTCATAGGATTGTTTGTATTTTTAGGATTTAGCCACATTAAGATGGCCAATTTTACTCCATTTGCACCGTATGGATTTAAAGGGATAATGACTGCAGCAGCTATCATATTTTTTGCATATGTAGGCTTTGATGCTGTTTCTACTGCAGCGGAGGAAACGAAAAATCCCACAAAAGATGTTCCTTTAGGACTTATGGTGGCTGTAGTATTGATTCTTGTTATATACATGGCGGTTGCCATCACATTGGTTGGGATGGTACCTTTCAAACACATAGATCCAAACAATGCGCTTCCTGGTGCACTTTTAAGTGTGGGGATTAACTGGGGTTCTGCACTGGTTGCTACAGGTGCTATTGTAGGCATGGTTTCGACGCTTTTAGTGACTTTGTATGGTCAGATAAGGATTTTTATGGTGATGGCACGTGATGGCCTTTTGCCAGAGGTTTTTTCAAGGGTTCATCCAAAGTACAAAACTCCTCACATAAATACATTGATTACATGTGTTTTGACTGCTATTATTGCGGGATTTCTTCCATTAGATGAAATAATTGAGCTTACAAACATCGGCACATTGAGCGCTTTTATCATTGTATCAATTGGTATATTGGTGCTAAGAGTAAAGATGCCAAATGCTGAAAGGAAGTTTAAAGTGCCTTTCGTGTGGATTGTAGCGCCACTTACGATGATATTTAGCTTGTACCTTATCATCAATCTTCCAATGGTGACACTTGCTAGATTTGTAATATGGATGATAGTAGGCCTAATCATTTATTTCGCGTACAGCAGATATCACAGCACTTTAAATACAAGATAAGATCATTAAAAATCAAATTTTTCTGAATAAGAATAACCGGGCTTAAAACCTGGTTATTTTTTTGTAAAAAATTCGAATTAATATTTTATGCAGTGAATGTATAAAAGTTTGTATAGGTTTGTATATTTTGTAACAAGTAGCGACATTAAAAGACATTTATGAATAAAAATCAATCAGTATGCAAGTAAAAATTCATATTTTTTTATAAAAATCGGATAAATACATAAATTTCAGAGAATATACGCATATTTAAGAGGTAAACCGTTATTTCTCTCAGAGAAAACCATATCATATAAAATTAAAATATTTTAAGATTATTGCTGTTTTATTGGATGAGCGTTTTAGATGTATAATTGCGGTGAACAGATGATGATAAATAAATTTAGAAATGGAGGTAGCAATATGGAATCCTGTGTCAGTATCGATTCTTTGAGCATAAACGTCTATTCAGAAATAGGCGTATTAAAAAAAGTTTTACTACACAGACCTGGAAAAGAAATTGAAAATTTAGTTCCAGACTATTTGGGAAGGCTTTTGTTTGATGATATACCATATCTCAAAGTTGCCCAACAAGAACACGATAAATTTTCAGATGTATTGCGAGAAAATGGAGTAGAGGTAGTGTACGTTGAAAATTTGATAGCAGACGTCTTAAACGACGATGATATCAAAAACGAGTTCATTGAAGAATTTTTGAATGAAAGTGGCATAATTTTACCTGTTTTAAAGGATGCATTGAAAGAATACCTTCTTAGCATGGACACAGAAGAAATGATTGACACGATAATTGCTGGAATACGAAAAGATGACGTAAGGCTTAAAAAGGTCAATTCTCTTACAGGCATAATTAAAGATGATTACCCATTTTATCTTGA
Organism: Thermoanaerobacterium calidifontis; assembly: GCF_055381745.1. NCBI lineage: Bacteria > Bacillati > Bacillota > Clostridia > Thermoanaerobacterales > Thermoanaerobacteraceae > Thermoanaerobacterium > Thermoanaerobacterium calidifontis. Next base: position 198,128 of record NZ_AP042436.1, read on the forward strand.
TCCGATGCCAAATCTATACTTTACCAGAGATATCGGCGCTTCAATTGGAAATGGCCTTTCTATAAGCAGAATGAAAACTGAAGCCAGAAGGAGAGAAACACTTTTTATAAAGTACATTCATAAATATCATGATCTCTTTAAGGATGCGAATATTCCTCTTTGGTATGACAGGACAATGCCTTTTTCCATCGAAGGTGGGGATGAGCTTATATTATCAGATGAAGTGATGGCAATAGGATGTAGCGAAAGGACATCGTCGGAAGCAATTGAGATATTAGCTAAAAATTTATTAAATGGCAAAACAAGCTTCAAAAAAATATTAGTATTTGAAATTCCAAAAGCCCGTTCTTTCATGCATTTGGATACCGTATTTACAATGGTTGATTACGACAAATTTACAATACATTCAGGCATACAGGGAAATCTCAATGTCTATGAAATTTCAAGCGGAAGTGACGGCGCACTTAAATACAGGAATGATACTAATTCACTTGAAAACATTTTAAGCAACGCATTAGGATTGGATTATGTCGAGCTTATAAAATGCGGTGGCGGTGATCCAATAATCTCGGGTAGAGAGCAATGGAATGATGGATCTAATACGCTGGCAATAGCGCCTGGTGTCGTCGTAACATACGAAAGAAATTATGTGTCTAACGAATTGTTGGAGAAAAGAGGTATAAAGGTTCTCAGAATACCAAGTGCAGAGCTTTCAAGGGGTAGAGGCGGCCCAAGATGCATGAGTATGCCTCTTGTTAGAGAAAATTTAAGATAAAAACTAAAAGATTTGAGGAGGAATTATTATGCCAATAAACTTAAAAGGAAGAAGCTTTTTAACACTTAAAGATTTTACAACAGAAGAAATAAGGTATTTGCTGGATCTCTCACACGATCTGAAAGCAAAAAAGAGAAAGGGACTAAAAGATAAACTTCTTGATGGGAAAAATATAGTTCTCTTGTTTGAAAAGACATCTACAAGGACAAGATGTGCATTTGAAGTGGCTGCATTAGATGAAGGAGCACATGTGACATATTTGGATATGAACAGCTCTCAGATGGGTAAGAAAGAATCGCTGGAAGATACTGCAAAGGTTCTTGGCAGATTCTATGATGGAATCGAGTATAGAGGCTTTGCGCAAAAGGTCGTTGAAGATCTTGCGAAATATTCTGGGGTTCCTGTGTTTAATGGGCTTACAGATGTAGATCATCCTACACAAATACTGGCAGATATGCTTACAATTGAAGAGCATGTAGCAAAACCACTTAACAAAGTGAAAATAGTTTTTGTAGGTGATACAAGAAATAACATGTCTTATGCATGGCTTTATGGTTGTGCAAAAATGGGAATGCATTTTGTGGCATACGGACCTAAAGAGCTGTGGCCAGAGAGTTCTGTTCTTGATGAGGTAAATAAAATTGCAGAGGAAACTGGCGCTATACTTGAAGTTACGGATGATATTGAAAAAATTAAAGGTGCTGATGTCGTATATACAGATATATGGGCTTCAATGGGCGAAGAAGATAAACTGGCTGACAGAGTAAAACTTCTTACACCTTTTAGAGTTGATATGGATATGTTAAAAGCTACACAAAATCCAGAAGTCATATTCATGCATTGCTTACCATCTTTCCATGATTTTGAGACGACAATGGCTAAGAATGCAAAAGAGAAAATGAATCTGGATATTAGAGAAGTTACTGATGAAGTTTTCAGAAGCAAACATTCAGTTGTTTTTGATGAAGCCGAGAATAGAATGCACACAATTAAAGCAGTGATGGTTGCTACTCTATGATGCATCTTACAATGGGCTAGGTTACATACCTATCCCATTGTAAAAATAAATGTATAGGAGGGAAATGTATGGAAGGTAGTGTTGGGAAGCAAAAAAAGTTGGGGCTGATGCTTTTAATAGCATTGGGCGTGGGTTCGATGATTGGTGGAGGTATATTCAATAGCCCTACTGATCTTATTGGTGTATCAAATCCGCAGTCAGCACTTATTGCGTGGCTGATTGGCGGCATTGGTGTAGTTTCGTTGGCGCTGGTGTTTCAGATGCTGGCAAATAAAAGACCAAGTTTGACAGGTGGTATTTATTCTTATGCAAGAGCAGGCTTTGGAGAATTTGTAGGATTTAATTCTGCATGGGGTTACTGGTTAAGTGCTTGGCTTGGCAACGTGGCATTTTTGGTTTTGCTTTTTAAAACATTTAATAGCTTGCTTGGAAAAGGGCATGAGTTAAAACCAGTAGTTACTTTCATAGTCGCTTCGATTTTGCTTTGGATAATACATTATATCATTACAAGAGGAATTAAAGATGCTGGTGTTGTAAATGCGATTGTAACAGTTGCAAAGCTGCTTCCGTTGATTTTAGTTATCGTATTTGGATTGATAGTTTTCAAGGTTCCAATTTTTAATGTACACAACTGGACCACGACACTTGCATCCGATGGCAGTGCAAGTAGCTTAATAGGACAGATAAAAGGTGCCATGGGAACCATATTGTGGTGCTTCATAGGCGTCGAAGCTGCAACAGTATTGTCTGAAAGAGCTGAATCTCAAAAAATAGTAGGTAAAGCAACAGTTTTAAGCATCTTGATTACACTTTTGATTTACATGCTTATATCCACAATTGCAATGGGCGTTGTGCCTGCAAAGGTTTTAGCAAAAGCCAGCACTCCATTGGCAAATGTGCTTGAAGCCACTATATTAGGAGGCGCTGGTGGAGTTATCGTAAAGCTTGGCCTTATAGTATCACTTTTAGGCGCGACTTTAAGCTGGATATTGTTAGCTGCAGAAATCCCTTACGTAGCGGCAAAGGATGGGGTTATGCCAAAGTGGTTTTCCAGAGAAAATAAAAATGGAGTGCCAATCAATTCACTTATTTTGACTAATGTGTTAACACAAATATTTTTGGTATCATTGCTATCTGATAAATTACAATCTGCATACTATACATTGTATTATATGGCAACTACATTGATACTTGTACCATATCTTTTTTCAGCACTGTTTTCTTTAAAAGTATGCAATGAAGACAAATCTTTAGTCGTTGATACGGTAATTTCTTTGATAGCCACTGTATATTCTTTGTACGTGATTTATGCTGTAGGCATATCCTACTTAGGTCTCGCATTCATTATGTATGCAATAGGTATAATTCCTTACTATATTGCTAAAAGAGAGAGAGGAGAAAAAGTCAGTAAAGCTGAAGTCATATCTATGGCGATAATGGTTTTAATAGCGATTATCATGATTTATGAAGTTGCGACAGGAAAAATAACACCGTAGAGAGGAGAAAGTAACATGGCAAGAATCGTTGTAGCACTTGGAGGAAATGCACTTCAAGAAAATCCAAAAGATACATCTGCAGAAGCACAGCTTAAGACAGCACATAGCACTGCAAAAGCAATTGTAGATCTTATAGAAGATGGACATGAGGTTATCATTTCTCATGGCAATGGACCGCAGGTAGGACAAATTGTATCAACGTATGAAACTGCTAATTCTGTAAATAAAAATATACCTGTTATGCCTTTTCCTGAATGCGGTGCATTCAGTCAAGGTTACATTGGATACCACCTGCAACAGGCGATTAGAGACGAGATGATAAAAAGAGGCATCAATAAGGACGTTGCGTCTGTGGTTACACAGGTGGTGGTTGATAAAGATGATCCAGGTTTTAAAAATCCGACAAAACCTGTAGGTTCATTCTTCACTGAAGAACAGGCTAAAAAATTAATGGAAGAGAAAGGATATGTAATGAAAGAAGATGCTGGCAGAGGGTATAGGAGAGTTGTCGCATCACCAATGCCGAAAAAGATCGTTGAAGAGCAATTGATAAAAACGATTGTCAATGCAGGACATGTGGTTATTGCGGTAGGCGGTGGCGGCGTGCCAGTAATTGAAAATGAAGATGGAAGCTTGAAAGGCGTTCCAGCAGTTATAGATAAGGATCTGGCCTCTGAAAAATTAGCTGAAATTTTAAATGCGGATATTCTCATGATACTTACGGCTGTAGAACAAGTTGCGATAAACTTTAACAAGCCAGACCAAAAGAATTTATCGCTGTTGACGGTAGAGGAAGCCAAAAGATATATAAAAGAAGGACATTTTGCAGAAGGCTCAATGTTGCCTAAGGTCAAAGCGGCAATAATGTTTGCAGAGTCTAAGGCAGGACGAAAATCGATAATAGCATCGTTAAGCAAAGCGAAATTAGCAGTGATGGGCATAAGTGGAACTTCCATAATCTTAAGTCCTGTCGCTGAAAGAAAACTTGCTAATTTAAAAGCTTAAAAGATTTAAAGTGCTGTGGATACTTATAAAGGTGGTTTTTATAATGATGGCTTATAATCAAAAGGCTTTAAGGCAATCTAAGATAATCGAGATAATAAGAGAAAAGGAAATAATAAACCAAAAACAGCTTATAGAGGAGCTTAAGTTAAATAAAATTATAGCCACACAATCGACGATTTCTCAGGACATTAAAGAGCTAAGGTTGATAAAAGTTCCAAGCACTGATATGAAATCATATAAATATGCTTTTAATGAAGACTGCAGTCTTCCTAAAAACAATTTTTTAAAATCAATAGTCGATATTAAATGTAATAGAAATATCATTGTCATAAAGACATTGTCTGGAGCGGCATCTGCCGTAGCCGAGATGATAGATCTATTAAAATGCGATGATATCGTTGGCTCTGTAGCTGGCGACAATACAATTTTTATATTGGTAAGAAAAGCGGGCAGTACAGTTGTTAAAGAGATTTTCAAAAGCGAAATGACAAATTAAAATATTAAGGCGGATTTATCCGCCTTAATATTTTACTATATTGAAAAACTTAAGCTTGAATCCATATTTCTAAAGGGTTAGAATATAATTAATAAATAATACATAATTAATTATATGTATACTATTTGAAAGGAATGAATTCTTTTATGGATAAGCTTAAAGTAGCTGTATTGTTTGGGGGGCAGTCTGGAGAGCATGAAGTATCAAGGGTTTCAGCCACTTCTATAATTAACAATATAGATAGAGAAAAGTACGAAGTTTACATGGTAGGCATAACGAAAAAAGGTCAATGGTATTTATACAGCGGTGATGTTGACAAAATCGCCACAGGTGAATGGGAAAAAGAAGCTGTGCCTGCTTTGATAGGGCCTTCCACTATGTACAAGGGGATAATTGCATTTAAAGACGGGAGCTATGAATTTTATTCGATTGATGTGGTTTTTCCGGTTTTGCATGGCCCCAATGGAGAAGATGGAACAGTACAGGGTCTTTTAGAACTTCTTGAGATGCCGTATGTTGGGCCTAATGTGCTTTCATCATCATTGTGCATGGATAAAGTCTTTTCAAAGAGGATATTCCTAGAGTCTGGCATACCAACTCCAAAATTTACGGTTGTATACAGAAAAGATCTAAATGACGTAGATAAACATGACAAGATAAGAAGCGAAATAACACAAAAGATTGGATATCCTTGCTTTGTAAAACCTGCAAATATGGGTTCAAGTGTAGGGATAACAAAAGTTCACAATGAAGGTGAGCTAATTGATGCCTTGAAAATTGCAGCAAAGTATGATAGAAAGATTATTGTAGAAGAAGGCATTGATGCAAGGGAGATTGAGTGCTCTGTCTTAGGCAATGACAATCCTGAAGCGTCTGTCGCTGGTGAGATTGTTCCAGCACATGAATTTTACGATTATGATGCAAAGTATTTTGATGAAGCATCGAAACTTTTCATTCCAGCGCCTATACCTGATGCTAAGATGGAGGAGATAAGAGATTTAGCAATAAAAGCGTATATGGCATTGGACGTGAGAGGAATGGCCAGGGTAGATTTTCTGATGGACAAAAATACAGGTAAAGTCTACTTGAATGAGCTAAATACGATCCCGGGATTTACGCAAATCAGCATGTACCCTAAGCTTTGGGAGGCATCAGGAAAACCATACAGCAAACTGATTGATGAGCTTATACAATTGGCTTTATCTGCATACAATGAAAAATGTACAAACTGGTAAAGACAAGCGGTGTAATGTCAAGTAGTATTTTTTGGAACATTGAAAAATAAAGGCCTCAAAAACTCTAAAAAAGGCAACACTTAATAAACCTACCATATATTGGATAATATTGGAAGGGAACTTAGCTGATTTTTAGTTAAATATATTTGCTAAATCTATCCATTACCTCCTGGTTGGTAGATTTGGCCTTTGCTCAGCAAGGCAAAGACCAGTCTCACAAGCTTACGTGCCGTTAAGACGAGGGCTCTCTTATGCTGGTGTTTGGTAACCTCATTGTACTTCTTGTAGTAAAAATCAGCATACTCTTTTGCGTGTATCCTTACGCAATTGGCTGCTTCTACAAGATAGTACCTCAAATATTGGTTGCCGCACTTAGCTAAAGAGGTGTCTTCAGCACTAAAGTTGCCAGATTGATATTTGTTCCACACGAGGCCTGCAAATTTGGCTACAGCGCATTCATTTTTAAACCGCTTAACATCACCAATCTCAGCCACAAGGCCTGCGGCTAATACATCGCCGATGCCTGGAATAGTAGTCAGAGCTTGGCGAAAGGCATTAAGCTGTTTAGAGATTTCTTTATCCAGTTTTTTAAGCTGAGATTCAAGAAATCTGATATTTTCAAGAGTCATGGTCAGAGTCATGCTAACAGTATCGCACATATCAGGATTAAGACGATATGCCCTGTTAGCAGCGGATTTAAGTGTTTTAGCGATTTCTTCAGGATTGCTCAATCTATTGTTACCATGACTCAAGACAAAATCAACAAGATCCTCCATAGGCATAACAGCGATCTCATCAGGAGTAAAAGAATCAAAGACAGAAGTAGATGCTGAGCCAAAGACGTCGCTAAAAGGACAGTCTTCCTTGTATGAAGAGAACTTGAGATAAAGCAGGTTCAAAGCTCTGCTCTTTTCACTGGATATAGTCTGTACCAGGTTGTATCTAAAGCGAGTAAGGCGCTGTAGGGCAGCATATTTAAAGTCAGGCATGGGAGTAGGGTTTACCCTACCAAATCTGACACAATCAGCAATGACTCTGGCATCAAAATCGTCAGTTTTAGGCAAATGAGTGTAAGCCTTTTTAAAACCCTTAACGACACCTGGATTCATGACAAAGAATTTAGGGTTAAAAGGTGCCAGGTCAGGAGAAGAAGCCAGGTGGAGATGGAGGTGCCATGCATAATGAGAGGTGGCTTCCATACCAATTTTGATAGAGGAAGCATCAATAGCTTTAGCATGGGAGATCACCTCAGAGATGATAGAATCAGCACCTGGGGTATCATTAGAAACCGAAAAAGGCTTCTTAATGAGGTTATTGCCATCTTGATCAATAAAGAAAACAGAATTAGATTGACTGCTGACGTCGATACCGACGAATAAAGTACTGGGCACGTAAATTCCTCCTTTCACAAAAAATTTGAGACCAGTACCAGGTTAATCCCTGACAGATTACCGTGAAACAGCCTCGCGGTATCAGAACTATGTCAATACCCATAGGATACACCGTATGGATGCTGAGATATACGGAAGAGTAAGACATGGACAGCAAGCGAGTAAGAACTAAACGAGTAATCCCAGGGGTGCAGTCTTCGGCGAGAAGTACCCTAAAGAAGGGTCTTCAGGGGAGATCCAGAGCGACCCTGAACCAAATCCTAGAGATAGTTTAACAGAGACAACCTGAAGAAGAAAGAGGGAATACGTGTACTACAATACAAAATGCAGCAATCGAGCATACATCGCAGTGAGGATTATATGTTTGGTCGATGTGTAGTCAAGCCTAAAATGAACTCACTGCGTTCGAGCTTGACAACCCATCTTCCCAAACATAGATAGTAGCTATGCGATGTATGCATAAGTATCAAGTGGCACTTGATAGATTTAATCATGGTGAAATTTAATGAAATAATATTTAAATATCAAGGTTCTTTATTAATCTTGTTAAAGGTCGACCTTTTTGGTTGGTTACAAATCATATTATACGAGGGGAGTTTAGCTTGAAAAAAGCTTTGATTACAGTTAAAGGCACACAGAAGAATGCTCAAAATGAGACAGATACGATAGAGCTTATTACAGAGGGTGAATTTTTGAAAAAAGGCGAATACTACTATATAAAGTACGATGAATCGGAACTTTCCGGTTTAGACAAGACGACTACTACATTGAAAGTTGGCCAAGATTCAGTAATATTAATGAGATTTGGAGACAATCAATCAAAGATGGTATTTGAAAAGAACACGAGGCATGAATCAAACTATGTGACACCTTATGGCAATATAATGCTTGGCGTAAAATCTGATGAAATCAAAGTAAATTTGACGGAAAATGGTGGAGAGTTGAAACTCAAATATGCCATTGATTTAGATAAAAGAGTATTAAGCGATAATGAACTACATTTAACGGTGCGGGAGGTTAATTGATTTGGATAATATCGTACAAAAGGTAAAAAATCAGATAACTGAAATGGTGATGAACTCTATAGAGGAAGCTAAAAAGAATGGTCTTTTAAATATTGAAGAAATTCCATCAGTGGAAATAGAGGAGCCTAAAGAAAAACAATTTGGAGATTTAGCTATAAACACAGCCATGATAATGGCGAAATCTGCAAAGATGCCGCCGAGAAAGATCGCTGAGATAATTAAAGATGGACTTAAACTTGAAGGCACCATGATTGAAAAGGTGGAGATAGCCGGTCCAGGGTTTATGAATTTTTACTTGAATGATGATTATAACGTTGAAGCATTGATGCTTATAAAAGAGAAAGGCTCAGATTACGGCAGAGTGAATATTGGAAATGGCAAGAGAGTGCAAGTAGAATTTGTATCAGCAAATCCAACTGGACCTATGCACATGGGCAATGCCAGAGGTGGTGCATTAGGCGATGCGCTTTCATCTATATTGGACTACGCAGGATACGATGTCACGAGAGAGTTTTACATAAACGATGCAGGCAATCAGATAGAAAAATTTGGATTATCATTGGAAGCACGCTATTTGCAATTATTGGGTGTAGAAGCAGAAGTACCTGAGGGCGGTTATCACGGCGACGATATAATTGAAAGAGCAAAAGAATTTTTAGAACTATACGGTGACAAGTATAAGGATGCAGATCCTGAAGAAAGGAGAAAAGCATTAATACAGTATGGACTTAAGAAGAACATAGCTAAACTTAAAGAGGACCTTGAAGCGTACGGGATAGAGTACGACGTATGGTTTTCTGAAAATACACTGCATGAAAGCGGTGAAGTAGAATCAGTCATAGAAGAACTTAAGGAAAAAGGCTATACGTATGAAAAAGATGGTGCTCTTTGGTTTAAAGAGACGCTTTTTGGTGCTGAAAAAGACGATGTATTAGTAAGGGCTAATGGCTTTCCTACATATTTAGCATCTGATATAGCCTACCACAAGAATAAATTTGTAACTCGTGGCTTTGATTGGGTCATCGATATATGGGGCGCCGATCATCATGGACATGTGGCACCGATGAAAGGCGCCATGAAAGCACTGGGTATTGACCCTGATAGGCTTGATGTGCTTTTGATGCAGCTTGTAAGACTTATGAAAGGCAAAGAAGTAGTGAGGATGTCAAAAAGGACAGGCAAGATGGTGACATTGAGAGACTTGATTGATGAAGTCGGTAAAGACGCCGCGAGATTTTTCTTTAACATGCGTTCGGCAGACAGCGCTGTTGACTTTGATATGGACTTAGCCGTTGAGCAGTCAAATGAAAATCCAGTTTTTTACGTTCAATACGCCCATGCCAGAATATGTTCTATATTGAGGCAATTAAAGGAAGATGGGATTGATACAGACAATTTAAAAGAAGTCAACTTAAAATTGTTGAGTGAAGATACAGAGATTAGTTTGATTAAAAAACTGGCATATCTGCCTGAGGAAATTACAATAGCAGCAAATACCATGGCTCCTCACAGAATCACGCGGTATATACTCGACGTAGCATCACTGTTTCACACTTTTTACAATAGCTGCAGGGTGAGAGGTGTTGATGAAGAACTGATGAAAGCAAGGATAGTTTTAATCGATGCTACAAGAATTGTAATAAAGAATGTGCTTGACATGCTGAAGATAACGGCACCAGAGAAAATGTAAAGGCGGATTATCCGCCTAATATTTTTATGGAGGAGTATTTATGAAAGGCGTAGAATTTATTTTAGAACTTTTATATGTCGTTCTTATTGGCGGTGGACTATTATTAGGTTTTCAAGTGAATCATTTATTCTTTATAATGCCTTTTGTAGGCATTGCCATCATGATAATTGTGAATAGAGTCCAGCAAAATAAGATTAGGAAAAAGATAAAAGAAGAAATAGAAAAAAACTGGGGAATTGAAAGAGAAGAAAAACGAAACTTTGAATCAATACGAAGGCTTTGGGATGAAATAAAAAAGGATGAAATTCATAAAATGGATGTAGATGATATCACTTGGAATGATCTTGATATGGATTTTATCTTTGGAAAACTTGATCATACAATGTCAATTGCAGGACAACAATGTTTATATTCGCTTTTGAAATCTCCTTTGCTTGATGATGGAGAATTAAAAAAGCGGGATGCTGTAATTGAAGGATTTATGGAAAATAAAGATTATGCCATGTCTGTACAGTGCCGATTGCATAGGATTGGCAAAAAATACGAAGTGGATATTTTGAACTATCTAATGCAAGGAATAAAAATAAATCAAAATCCGATTTCCACATATTATATTTTACAAATGTTATCTATATTAGTTGTTTTGTCTCCAATCATTATTGCTTTTACACATGCGTTTGGGATACTTTTGATAATTGGACTTGTTATGATAAATGGAATGATTTATACAAATACTAAAAACAAACTGTTGGAAGGTATAATCGTCTTTGAATATATGTCAAAAATTTTAAAATCTGCAAATGAGATAATAAAGATGGGGGATAAAGGACAGATTTATGATTTATCCACATTGAAATCTGCTTTTATTAAGGTAAAGAAGATCTATAATAATATAAAATGGATAGAAAATTTTGAAAGAGCTTCATCAGGTGGTGACCCTACAGGAATTTTTACTTTTATAAATGTTTTGTTTCTTGTGGAAGTAAAAAGTTTTTATAGATCGATCAATTTGATTAACAAATATAAAAATGAATTGTTTACTGTATATGTTGAGCTTGGAAAGTTGGATGCGTATATAGCTTTGGCTTCATATAAAAGTAGTTTGAAGTATTATACAAAACCGGTATTAGATAAGGATTTGCCATATCATTTTAAAGCAGTCGATATATATCATCCATTGTTAAGAGATCCCGTACCTAATTCATTAGAGGTTGCAGGCAGAGGTGTATTGTTGACAGGTTCAAATGCGTCGGGCAAATCGACATTTTTAAAGACAGTAGGTATAAATGCCATATTTGCTCAGACATTTTATACTGTCCTTGCAAAAGATTATTCATCAAGTTTTTTTAATGTAATGACATCTATTGGGACATTGGACAATATAATTGGCGGTGATAGCTATTTTATGATTGAAGCAAAATCTTTAAAAAGGATAATTGATGTTACAGGGGGAGAAGTGCCAGTCTTATGCATACTGGATGAAATCTTTAGAGGAACTAATACGGCAGAAAGAGTAAGTGCAGCTTGCGAAGTCCTCAAATATCTTGCATGCAAAAATTGCTTTGTTGTAGCTGCGACTCATGACATGGAGCTAACAAATCTTGTAAAAGATATGTACGATAATTACCATTTTGAAGAAGAAGTAGATGATAATGATGTGCGATTTAATTATCTTTTACAAAAAGGGCCATCAAAAAGCAGAAACGCTATAAAGATATTGAGGTTATTAGGCTATCCAGATGAGATTTATGATAAAGCTATGAATCGTGCCAATGATGTTAATATAGGATAGGATAATGTGTTATAATATGGCATAGGAGGTGTTAATGTGAAAATAAGGTATTTTGGACATTCCTGCTTTAAAATAGTGTCAGAAAATGGCATAAGCGTAGTGACAGATCCGTTTGATAAGACTGTAGGATACCCGCTGCCTGAAACAGAAGCCGATATTGTGACATCATCCCATTCTCATTTTGACCACAATTACTTTAAAGCCGTAAAAGGAGATTATAAGATCGTAAATACTCCTGGTGAGCACGATGTGAAAGGTGTTCATATAAAAGGAGTAAGCGTGTTTCACGATGACGAGCATGGGGCTAAAAGGGGCAAAAACATTATATTCGTGATCGAAGTTGATGGCATAAAGGTGTGCCATGCAGGAGATCTTGGACATATACTTACAGACGATATGATAAAAGACATAGGAGATATAGATGTATTGATGGTGCCGATTGGCGGGTATTACACGATTGATGACAGGCAAGCGGTAAAAGTAGTTGAACAGCTTAAGCCAAAGTTGACCATTGCGATGCACTATAGGACAAGCAACGTTGATTTTCCAATTGAAACAGAGGATAATTTCTTGAAGATGACAGGCGGACAAAAGATTCAATCCAATGAAATCGAAATTGACAAAAATTATTTAGAAGGCAGAAAAGAAGTAATCGCTTTGAATTATAAAAATTCCTAAATTTACCACATGCTTTTAAGTATATTATGTCGTAATCGGGACAATATAATATCGTAAGGTTCGCAATGGTTGAGCCAAGATCATCTAAGGACGAAAGTTCTTAGATGATCGGCCAAAGATTGATATTGGATCTAATGGCCCAATATCAGTCGGCGGGCAGACTGTAATATGTCTTGTAAGGCTTTATATTAGTCATAGAGATTAATATAAGGTTAAAAGAGATGTATTATAGTCGAGCTAAGATCATTATAAGTTCCGCAGGCCAGATGTATAGCTTGATGTTGTACTTAGGCTGGAGGTCTAATATAGTCGAGAGATTATATTAGGTTTCTAAGGTATTTATAATGGTCGAGCAAAGGTCTATATAGGTTTTGAGATGCTTGTATTAAGTCATAAGGTTTGATTTAATACAGGTGTGCAAAGATTTATATAGGCTGAAGCGAAGATCATTGCGAGCCTTTTTATATATAATCATGGAGACGGTTATCGCCGTCTCTTTTTTTATGACAAAAGTCATATACAAGTAGTGACTTTTTGTACTTAATAAAGATCAATTTTTGTTATATGATTTAAACGTAAGATTTAAATAAAGGAGAATGTTTATGAAAGCTGTGAAATTTGAAAGATTGACCAAAAGATTTGGGGACTTAGTGGCACTTGACAATGTAAATCTTGAAATTGAAGAAGGAGAGATTTACGGTTTTTTAGGCCCAAATGGTGCCGGTAAAAGTACAGCTATAAATATAATATGCGGGCTTTTGAAGATGGACAGCGGAAAAGTCTATGTGATGGAGAGGGACATAAAAAGAGATCCTGATTTCGCTAAAATGAATATTGGCGTTGTGCCACAGGATATTGCTATCTATGGAGAACTGTCCGCATACGAAAATGTAAGCTTTTTTGCAAGTCTTTACGGACTTAAAGGCAGGGAACTTAAAGAAAGTGTTGACATGGCGTTGGAATTCGTAGGTCTACAAGACAAAGCAAATTGGCTGGCAAATAAATTTTCGGGAGGAATGAAAAGGCGACTTAATATAGCATGTGCGATAGCGCATAAGCCGAAGATAATAATATTGGACGAACCTACAGTCGGCATAGATCCTCAATCAAGAAATCATATTTTAGAATCTGTGAAAAAGCTAAATGAGATGGGAAGCACTGTGATATACACAAGCCATTACATGGAGGAAGTTGAAGCCATATGCACTAAAATCTCCATAATCGATCATGGAAAGATAATTGCCGAGGGCACTAAAGAAGAACTTAAATCAATCATTACAGATACGAATACGGTGATGATAACTGTCACTTCAGTGGCGAATATAGATGAAAACAAACTTAAAGCTATTAACGGAGTAAAAAGCATTGATATAGATGAAAATACGGTAAAAATCGTAAGCTATAGGGATGTCAGCAACCTTGACAAGATAATTCACTACTTTACGTCTGATGGCATAGCTATCAAAAACATTGAGACGCAGACGCCTGATTTAGAAACGGTGTTTCTGACGCTTACAGGTAGAAAATTAAGAGATTAAGGTGGATTGATCATGAGAGTATTAAAAATCGCATTGAGAGAAATAAAGGAAAATTTTAGAAGTAAGAAAGCTATGGTATTCATGGTTTTATTTCCTATAGTCCTTATGACCATATTAGGTTTTGCTTTTTCAAATACATTTAATAGCGATCACAAAATAAGCAATATCAGCGTAGAATACACAGATAACGGAAGCAAAGAGCTATCGAAAGGATTTAATAATTTTGTGGATAGCTGTGAGAAGTTGGGGATAAGGTTTCATGAGGTGAAAGAAATAGCCAGTGGCATAAACGATGTTAAAAATGTAAAGTATAATTGTGCAGGTTACATTGTCTTAAGAGGAAATAATATAGTATTTTACAAAAACGACAGAGACTTTGTTGATACAAACATTGTTGAGACGATTCTCAAAACTTTTGTTGACAGATTTAATGTTGTTGCTGTCGTAGCAAAGGAAAATCCACAATCATTATCAAAAATAAATGTAAGTGACAATTACGACTTTACGGAAATAGTGTCGTTAAATAGTGAAAGACAGCCGTCTTCTTACGATTACTATTCAATCACCATGTTGACGTTAATCATACTTTATGGCTCTATAAGCGGCATTTACTCTATAAACAGTGAGAGAGTGAGAAATACAGGCAATAGATTGCTTACAACCCTTGCTAAAAAGCATGAGATATTATTGGGAAAAATTTTAGGTTCATCGCTATCAGTTTTTTTGCAGTCAATTTTAGTTTTTCTGTACAGCAGGTTTATACTTAAAGCTTATTGGGGAAATGATATATACACAATCACGTTGATAATAATAAGTGAGATTATATTTTCTATAAGTCTTGGAATCTGCCTCGGGTTTTTATTTAAAAACAGCGGCGTTGCTTCAGGTATTGTCAATGCAATAATTCCTTTTATAGCATTTTTGGGTGGTTCTTATTTTTCGGTAGATGCTGCGGAAGCCTTATTTAAAAATCTGTCCAACATATCACCAATAAAATGGACGAATTCAGCCATATTAAATGTGGCTTTTGCCAATAGTTACAATGACGTATTAGCAGCGATAGTCATTAATTTGGCATGTGCCTTTGTTTTCGTGTTTTTAGCCGCTTATTTGTTTAGAAAGGAGGCTTTCTAATCGTGAGAAACGTTTTTCTTCTCGTAAAGAATACTTTAAAATTGTTTTTCAGGAGAAAAGGGAATTTGATTTATATACTGTTGTCGGTTTTAATACCTTTTGTAGTTTTGACGTTGAATCTGTCCGGCAGTTCAAAATTAACGATTGGAGTCATAAACAACGACACAGGCATATTATCAAAAGACTTAGTAAACTCGTTTAAAGATTCTCAAAAGTTCAAAGTTGTCAATATTGATAAAAGCAATTTGGATAAATACGTTACAAAAGGAAATATCGATTTTGCGATTATATTTCCGAAAGATTTCAGCAAAAATGTAATTGAAGATAAACCTTTAAAAGTTCAAATCGTGTCTATCAAAGGCAAAGAGGTCGCCTTAGCCGTAAAAAATTATATCGATGAATACATCAGCAATTTAAAATACCTGTCGATTTCTTCTAATGGCGACAGCAGCACTTTTTATAAAATGTACCAAGAATACGAAAAAAATGCATTGATAAAATTAGGAGAATACACAGTTAAAGACAAAAGCGTGATCAACGACATAATGACACGCAGCGTAGGTATGTTTATAATGTTTTTGATGATGGGAACGAGCAGGATAGCAGAGCTTATGCTGCAGGAAAAACGAGATAAAACTTACTCCAGGATATGCGCTGCACCTGTCAAATCTATAGTATATGCATCAAGCAACTTTATAGTGAATATGATAGTGACTTTGTTTCAGATAGGGCTTATCATGCTGCTTTTGGCTGTGTTTCTGAAGCTTCCTTTTGACAAATCTTTTTTAGAAATATTTGTAATTCTTGTTGCGTTTGGGATATCTGCTATAGGGCTTAGTATGCTTATCGTAGCATTTAGCGATTCTACTGCTCAATCTGGAGGATTATCGACATTGATAATAACTCCAAGCTGTATGTTGGGAGGCGCTTTTTGGCCTATTGAAGTCATGCCGAAGATTTTCCAAAAGGTTTCATATTTTATGCCGCAAAGATGGGCTATTGACGCCATAACAAAAATAGAAGGTGCCACGTCCAGTAGTGATGTATTGCTGAATATTTTTATATTGCTGGCATTCGCTTTAACTTTTATACTGATTGCATCGTATAAAATGAAGATGTCTAATAAAATGGCAGATTTTGTGTAATTTAAGGCTTTAAGCCTTATTTTTTTATAGTGCAAATACAATCATTTTGGGATAAAATATAATTAGTCTATCAAGGAGATATTTTTATGGAAATGTGGATTATTGCGACAAAATTAATCATTATTTTATACATTATTGTAAAATACATATACACAGATGTGGCTACATATCCGGCAGAGTTTGTTGCTTTCATTCTTCTATACATTTGTATCAATATGGCGTATTATTTAACAAATGGAAAGATGATAAAAAAGCTTATGTTGTTTCTATCCATTGGCTTATTGATGTTTTCCTATAATTATGTCAGCGGCTTTTTTGTGTTTTTAGTTCCACTTAATATTTATGAGATATTTTCGGGATTGACTACGTATTTGTTTAGCCTTGTCGTTTCGCTCTCAGTTATGATATTTATTAAAAGTGAATTGATGCCAGAATATATTATTACATTGTTGATGTCGTACCTTATATTATTTCTCAGCAAAATGTCATACGACAAGTTAGAAAGCTTAAAAAAGAGAAACGATGAATTAAGGTGGAAAGTACAGGATTTATACATAAGAATAGATAAAAATGAAGAGTATGAAAGGCAGCTTAAATACACTACACAGTTAGAAGAAAGAAATAAGCTGTCACAGAGAATTCACGATGATATTGGGCATACAATATCAGGAAGTTTGATGCAGTTGGAAGCTTCGAAGCTTCTAATGGATAGAAACAAAGATGATGCGAAAAAGATGATCCAAAGCACCATAGACACATTGCGAAATGGACTTGAAAGCATAAGAATTGCATTAAGGGAGATAAAACCACCACCGGAACAGATGGGGCTTAACAGATTGAAGCTTGTTTTGGATGATTTTGCATTAAAGACTCATATTTCTGCAAATTTAAAATACACTGGTATTATTGATAAGATTACATATTCACAGTGGAATATCATAATGGAAAATGTAAAGGAATTGTTGACAAACGCCATGAAATATTCAAAAGCCACTAAAGTTTCTTTAACCATTGACGTGCTTAATAAATTTATTAAAGTGGAAATGAAAGATAATGGCGTTGGCACTGATGTTGTAAGAAAAGGACTTGGACTTAAAGGCATCGAGGAGAGATGTGAAAGCGTTGGAGGAAAAGTTATTATAGATGGTTCAAATGGATTTTCGGTGATATTTTTGCTTCCATTGGAGGGATGTTGAATGCCGATTAAGATAATTATTGCCGACGATGACTCTCTTATTAGAGAAAGTCTTAAGCTCATATTGGAAATGGATAAAGACTTTGAAGTAGTGTCTTGCGTTGACGATGGACTAAAAGCTTTAAACTACTGCTTAAATCACAAAGTAGATGTTGCATTGATAGACGTTAGAATGCCTGTAATGAACGGTGTGCAGGCATCTTACGAAATATGCAGTCGTACAAAGACGAAGGTTTTGATACTTACTACATTTGACGACGATGAATACATAGTAGATGCCATAAGAAGCGGCGCAAAAGGATATCTTTTGAAGAATAATTCTCCCGAAAACATAAAGAGTGCCATAAAAATGGTCTACGAAGGCAATTCGGTCATACAGGATGTAGTTCTTGACAAGATTAAAGAAGGGATTCGCAAGCGTGACTGTTCAAAAATCGACATGTCGATGTTCACGAAAAGAGAGATAGAAATAATGGATCTTATATCGAAAGGACTTTCCAACAAAGAAATTGCTGATAAACTTTTTATTTCAGAAGGAACCGTGAAAAACTATATATCGTCTATACTTGATAAGACATCCCTTCAGCATAGGACGCAGATAGCCATTTATTACTTAAATGGAAAAGAAAAAAATCAGTTTAAATGACATCGAAGTTGTGGTATACTACAATATGCTTTTAAAACTTAATTTTGGAGGTGATATGTGTGGACAATATGTTCATTCCGGAGATAGTGTCTCCTTTGAGGCAGAAGATGGTCAGAGTTCCAGAGGTCATACAAAATGTTTCGGGTATAAAAATACATGGAAAAGTGATAAAGTCCATACTTTTTACTACAGACATAGCTATAATAAGAAACACAAATGCAAATGCCATATTAGCAGTTTATCCTTTTACACCGCAGCCTGTCATCACACATGCTATAATTATGGCGTCAGACATTCCTGTGTTTAGCGGTGTTGGCGGTGGACTTACACAAGGCAAGAGGGTAGTCAATTTAGCACTTGATGCAGAATTCCAAGGTGCTATGGGAGTCGTCGTCAATGCACCTACCGCAAATGATATAATCAAAAAAATAAGAGCTACGATCGACATACCGATAATAGTCACCATCGTCTCAGAAAATGAAGACATAAAAGGCCGCGTAGATGCAGGGGCAACGATTTTAAATATTTCAGGCGCAAAAAAAACGCCGCAGATTGTGAAAAGAGTGAGAGACATTTGCCCCAATATACCGATAATTGCCACAGGAGGGCCTACAGATGAGACAATAATGGAGACGATAGAAGCTGGTGCAAATGCTATTTCGTACACACCCCCAACAAATGCGGAGATATTTTCACACGTAATGGATAAATACAGAGAGGAAAGGCAGTAAAAATAGTAAAATATATAAATAAATTGATATTGATAAATAATTAATAATGATTTATAATAGGTTATTATTAATAAGCGGAGGCGTTATGATGTTTAATAGACTTAAGAGGGCTTTAATAGGTAGACCACTGACAAATAAGGCTATTAAAAACGAGAAATACGGCGTAATATGGGGACTTCCTATATTGTCCAGCGATGCGATTTCTTCTGTGGCTTATGCCGGCGAGGAAATCTTATTAGTTTTGCTGCCTGCAATAGGCTTTATGGCATATAAAAATCTGCTTTATATTTCTGCCGCTATTATCAGTCTACTATTGATACTTACTTTTTCTTACATACAGACAATAGAAAACTACCCAAATGGAGGGGGCGCCTACATAGTTGCGTCTGATAACTTAGGGAAAATAGCAGGAGTAGTAGCTGGTGCTGCACTATCTGTCGACTATATTTTGACAGTGGCAGTTAGTGTGTCATCAGGTGTTGATCAGATAACATCTGCATTTTTATTTTTAAGGCCTTACTCAATACTTATATGTATCGCGATTGTGCTGATTTTAATGATAGGCAATTTGAGAGGTATACGTGAATCATCCAGAATTTTTGGTGTTCCTACGTATGCTTTTGTTTTTGGCATAGTTGCGATGCTTATTGCAGGCATTGTAAAGATAAAAGGAGGATATGTGCCTCCTACGACACCTTTAAAAGCCGTTGAACCAGTCACACTATTCTTACTTTTAAGAGCTTTTTCAAATGGATGTTCTGCTTTGACTGGCGTTGAAGCTGTAAGCAATGCGGTGCCGAATTTTAAAGAGCCGTCTGTTAAACGAGCAATTACCGTCTTGATTTTGCTATCTTCTATTGTCTTGATTTCATTTGGCGGCATATCTGTCCTTATAAGCATGTATCACGTTACTGCAGGAGACAAAGCTGTTATCATACAGTTAGCAAACGAAATATTTGGTAGAGGCTTCATGTTCTACTACATTACAGCAACAACATTTATCATATTGGTAATGGCATCTAATACTGCTTATTCAGGATTTCCGCTCTTACTTGCGATAATGGCAAAAGAAGGACACATGCCGAGACAGCTTAACAAAAGAGGCGACAGGCTAAGCTATTCAAACGGCATAATATTGCTTTCAGTTTTGGCTACTGTTCTTATTGTGGCATTCAGGGCTAATGTCACTTCTTTGATAGGACTTTATGCAATTGGCGTTTTCATATCATTTACTTTGTCGCAGACAGGCATGGCAAAGAGATGGATAACGACGAGAAGCAAAAATTGGGTAATAAAGGCGATTATAAATGGTACAGGCGCTATTGTTACAGCTTTAGTTGTCGTAATTGTAGGAATAACCAAATTTAGAGAAGGCGCTTGGATTGTGATAATAGTCATACCTGTTTTGGTATTTATGATGCTTAAGATAAATAAGCATTACAGGGCTGTGGCTGTACAGCTTAGAGTAAGCCCAGAAGATCTTCAATGTATAAAGATCTCAGAAAATCACTATCGCAACAGAGTAATAGTGCCTATAGAGAGCATAAATAAGGCCAGTATCAGGGCTTTAAGATATGCCAGGACGATCTCAGAGCATGTCATTGCTTTTAACGTATCGATAGATGAAGAAAGCGGTGAAAAAATAAAAAAGAGGTATGCCATGCTTAATACGGACATACCGCTTATTGTCAAATATTCGCCATTTAGGAGAATCGTCGAGCCGCTTCTTAAATTTATAGAATCGGAAGAGTACAACTACAAAAAAGGAGATATGATAACGGTAATACTGCCGCAGTTTGTAGTTAGGAAAAGGTGGCACAACATTCTTCATAATAAGACGAGAGTTTATATAGAAAAAGAACTGTTAAAACACAAACACATCGTCGTTGCGACTATGCCGCTGCAGCTTCACGATGATGATGATATTGAAGATAAATGCAAAAAAGAGCAATAATCTTTATTGCTCTTTTAATATTGTACTTACGGCATTAAGGACTTTATCAATATGGTCTTTTTTGATGTAATAGTGTGTTACAAATCTTACAGTGTAGTCGTTGCTGCCGTTTACCTTAATCCCGTAATCTAAAAGTTTTGAGGATAATTGTGCTCCTGTAAGACCTGTTGCAGATATGTCAGACATGACGATATTTGTTTGAACTGTCGACATGTCAACTTTTATGCCTTTTATGTTATTTAAGCCTTCTGCTAAAAGCCTTGCGTTTTCGTGATCTTCTGCTAATCTCTTTGTCATCTTTTCAAGTGCTACAATTCCTGCAGCAGCTAAAATCCCAGCTTGTCTTAAACCACCACCCAACATTTTGCGGTACTTTCTGGCCTTTTTAATGAAATCTTTACTGCCGGCCACAATGGAACCTACGGGTGCACAAAGTCCTTTTGATAGACAAAACATTACGCTGTCAGCGTATCTTGATATATCCTTTACGTCTACATTTAGGTATGTAGCAGCGTTGAAAATCCTTGCTCCGTCTAAATGGACAGGTATATCGTGTTCTTTTGCTATCTCATAAATTTCTTTCATATTGCTTAGTGGTATAACGGTACCGCCTGCTCTATTGTGGGTATTTTCAAGGCATATAAGACCTGTCTTTGGGAAATGGATGTCATCTGTCCTGATGGAGTTTAAAACATCTTTTGGATCCATAATACCATTTATTCCTCGTATAGTTTTAGCTTGAACCCCTGATAAGTACCCTATACCACCGACTTCATACGTAATTATATGACATTTTTCTTCCAGTATTACTTCATTACCATGATGTGTATGTGTCATTACGGATACTTGATTTCCCTGTGTTCCGCTTGTCACAAACATCGCATCTTCTTTTCCCATAATGTCTGCCGCCATTTCTTCAAGCTTCTTTACAGTGGGATCTTCACCATAAACGTCATCGCCTACTAAAGCTTTGTACATGGCATCTCTCATTTCCTGAGTTGGCAACGTGACTGTGTCGCTTCTTAAATCGATGTATTCCATGTAATATTACCTCCTATCTATTAGCTTAATTTAAGATTAACATTGTTGAAAAGCTAAAGCAATAGATGGGATTACGGGAATTTTGTTATTTAAAGCAATGGTGCTATAATCAAATAAGAAATTTAAATTTTAAGATACGGAGGGGTTGTATGCAGTACAGAGAGTTTGGCAATACAGGTGTTAAGGTTTCAGCATTGGGTTTTGGCGCAATGAGATTGCCTACAATAGGCGGAGACAACAGCAAGATCGATGAAGAAGAAGCTATAAAGATGATAAGATATGCTATAGATAATGGCGTTAACTACGTTGATACTGCATATCCGTACCACAATGGGCAAAGTGAGATTGTGGTAGGCAAAGCTTTGAAAGACGGATACAGGGAAAAGACGTATTTAGCTACAAAACTTCCGTCATGGCTTGTTAATGAAAAAGAAGATATGGATAAATACCTGAATGAACAACTAAAAAAACTGGACGTCGACTACATAGATTTTTACCTTCTACACGCATTGGATAAAGAGAGATGGGAGAAGTACAAAAGACTTGATGTGTTTAGCTGGATGGAAAAGGTCAAGAAAGAAGGCAAAGTCAAATTCATAGGTTTTTCTTTCCATGACGAATACAACGTTTTTAAAGGCATAATCGATGATTACGATAAATGGGATTTTTGTCAGATACAGTACAACTACATGGATATAAACAATCAAGCGGGCTTAAAAGGGCTTAAGTATGCTGCGTCAAAGGGATTAGCCGTTATTGTAATGGAACCAATAAGAGGAGGTAAGCTTGCTGGAGATCCGCCAGAGGCTATCAAAGAGCTTTGGAACAGTGCAAGTGTAAAAAGGACACCTGCAGAATGGGCTCTGCAATGGGTGTGGAATCATCCAGAGGTTTCGCTTGTATTAAGTGGAATGAGCACGATGGAACAAGTGAAACAAAATATAGAAAGTGCCTCAAGATCAAAAGCAAATGGCTTAACCGAGGACGAGGTAAAACTTGTAGATAAAGTCAGAGAAACTTATGAAAAGCTTTCGCCTGTAGGATGCACTGCTTGTAACTACTGCATGCCATGTCCCAATGGCGTAAACATACCTAAGAACTTTGCCATATACAATGAAGCCCACATGTACAACAATTACGATGAAGCACTTAGGAATTATAATAACTTAAATGAAGGAAAAGCAAGCTCTTGCATAGAATGTGGAGAGTGCGAGACGAAATGCCCTCAGCACTTGACGATAATTGAATATTTAAAGGATGTAAGAAGATACTTTAAAGAGGCTGTTTAAAAATAAGCCATATTGATGAAACTTAAGTTTCACCAATATGGCTTTACTTTTGGTAGTCAACATATCCCTTTTTCTTGGCTTCTAAAAATAGTAAGAAGTTTATGAAGTAAAATATAACACCTGATGCCACGATAAATATACTATTTAAATTAAGTACCATTATAAGTATCCCAAAGATTATAAGGTATATGGAATTTAATATGGAAAACTTAAGCTGCAACTTTAAGAATTCATCTGATTTTAAAAGCCTTATTTTTGCCTTTCTCGTATAATAAGTGACTTTATCTTTATTTAATATGGAATACATCAAATAAACGACACCGGCAATTACTAATACAATACCTAGCCAATTCATCTTATTACACCCTTTCTTGATTTCATTTTAAAATTTGTTGAACAAAAAAGCAACGTATAATATTTTTTATAATACTTGCTTTGATAGTTTACTTGTGAAATAATAAATAGTGAATATCTTATTTAGAAGGGAGTGTCAAGGATGGTTCAAAGTGGATTTATGCTATTTTTGCAGTATTTTGTGGCTTTAGCTACACCGATTGTATCAGTCATTTTTTTGGTATTTTACATAGTTTATACATTAAAAAAGATGAAAAAGATTGATTCAATAGAAAAAAGCTTAGCAAAAATAGCAGCTTCAGGCAAGTCAGAATTAAGTGAGTCTTTTTACGAATCTAATGAAGATTTTGAAGTTGAAGATGAAGTCGAAGAAGAAGTTATCGTTAAATAGCAAAATGCATCAGGATGTGATAATGTGGTGTGGGATGACTTAGATACACCGATTGGAACGCTAAGAATATATTCAAGCGAAGATGGCATAACGAGGATAGATTTTCCTAATGAAGAACATTTACAATGTTTAAGAGGTACAAATTCGTTTATTGCAGATTGCAAAGAACAGCTTAGATTGTACTTTAAGGGCCACTTGAAAGAATTTAGCGTAAAGTTAGACTTAGAAGGGACAGACTTTCAAAAATCTGTTTGGCGAGAGCTTATGAAGATACCATATGGCTTTTACGCTACATACGGTGAAATCGCAAGGAGAATAGGAAAGCCAAATGCGTCAAGAGCCGTAGGAAATGCCCTCAATAAAAATCCTATTCCGATTATCATACCGTGTCATAGGGTCATCGGCTCAGATATGACGCTAAAAGGCTTTGCAGGTGGGCTTAGTGTCAAATCATTACTGCTTCAACATGAAGGTATTGCATTTAAAAAGTAATTTTATTATAATTAGATAATAAATTAATCAATAGACTATGTCCGCTGGGGGTGCTTTTAGCTGAGATGGCAGATGCCAAACCCCTAGAACCTGATTAGGTTAATACCTACGAAGGGAATGCGGCAAAAGACCGCATCGGTGTGCGGTTTTTTTGTTTTAAGCGGTACATAGCCTCAAAAGGAGGTTATTTTTATGTCCTACATTGTAAGCATTTTTTCCGACTTTACAAAAATAAAGCCTGCCACACTTTCCATCATAATTGCGATTCTATTCGCTGCGTTTTTGTTTTACATTTTAAGAAACAGCGTGAAATTTAACGCAAAGATGCTTGTGTACGGTGGATTGGCAATAGCTATATCATTTGTCTTATCGTATATAAGGTTTTATCATTGGCCTCAAGGTGGTTCTATAACACCAGCCAGTATGCTTCCGCTGTTTGTCTTTGCATACTATTACGGTGCAGGTCCAGGCATAGCGGTGGGAATGGCTTATGGAATGCTTCAGCTAATACAAGACCCTTATGTTGTGCATTGGATACAGCTTCTCTTAGATTATCCATTGGCGTTTGGCGCCTTAGGGCTTGCAGGATTTTTCAAGAAAAACTTAAGCATTGGTGTTTTGGTTGGCGGTTTTGGCAGATTTTTCTCACACTTTCTATCAGGTGTCTTCTTCTTTGCCAGCTACGCGCCAAAAGGCATGAATCCTGTCGTCTACTCGCTTCTTGTAAATGGTATATTAGTAGGTGTGGAAGTCTTGATTTGTTTTGCAGTTTCTATTATCCCGCAAGTTAGAAATGCAATTGAGATGATAAAGAAAAAAGCTTTAGCGTAAAATTTATTAAAGCCCTCTTTTTAATGGAAGAGGGTTTTTATAAATTTTATACAATAAATTGATTTTGATGGTATAATATTAGATAGCAAATAAAAATAAACTATATTGATGGATAGATTTTAACGCATTTTTAATACAAATTTAATTTAAATTTAATGTTTAAATGCGATAATCAATATAGTGATTGTGAGGGTCTTTTTGATGGATAAAATAAAGATTTTAATACTTTATGAAGATATAGGAACTGGACATAAAAGAACGGCGATGGCTTTAAAAAAAGCCTTCGAAAAAAGAGATGGCATTGAAGCCTTCGTTGAAAATCCACTTGGGGAGAAGTTTCCCAGCTTGTCTTACTTGACGACGAGGATTTATCTAAAGACGTTAAAATTGACGCCTGAATTATGGGGTTATCTCTATGAGATGGAAAGGGACAAGATAGAAAGGCGCATAAATAAGCTGGTAGGCATATCTGTTTATACATTTATAAAAGATTACGTATTAAACTTAAAGCCTAACGCTGTAATATGCACCCATCCGTTTTCTTGTTCTATTCTGTCTCATATAAAGAGAGATCTCAATATTCCAATATTTGCCATATTGACTGATTACGATGTCCATGCGTATTGGATACATCACCAGATAGATGGGTATTTTGTCGGTTCACAAGAGATGAAAAGTCAGATGAACTTAATGGGTGTTTCTGATGACAAGATAAATGTGACAGGCATACCTATTGATGAAGAATTTTACATCAAAAAAGATAAAAACGAGATGAGACGAAATTTAGGTTTTGAGGTAGACAGGCCATTAGTGATGGTGATGGGCGGTGGACTTGGACTCGGAAACATAAAAAAAGCCGTCAATGTTATACAGAGGCATAAAGATTTGCAGATTGCTGTAATATGCGGATTTAATAAGAATTTAAAGGCTAAAATAGAGGAGATATCAGACGATAATGTATTTGTGTATGGTCATGTAGACAACGTGCATGAATTTATGGAGGCTGCTGATGTCTTAGTAACTAAAAGCGGTGGTCTTACTGTCACTGAAGCTATAATTAAGAAATTGCCTATGATAATTTTTGATCCTATACCGGGACAAGAAGAGAGAAATCTCGAATTTTTGCTTAAAAAGAGGATTGCCTTGAGAATTAAAGACATAGAAAAATTAGATAAAAAGATATTGGATCTTTTGTCTGATAAGAAAAAGATAGATGAGATGAAGGAGCGTATGGAGGAAATCGGCATATACAATTCAGCAGACAAGGTGTGCAGCGTAGTAATAAATCATATAAAGAATGATGCTTTGAAGGTGTAAGGAGGTTTCATTTGTGTCGGGAGTGAAGAAATTGATTATTGCGGAGGACAGAAATGTATTTTTCCTTTTAAATGAAAGGATAAAGTGCAAAACTCTTGATAAGATCATGCCTAAAATAACTCATATAGGAGGACCGTATTTTACGATTTTATCTTGTTTGTTATTGATTTTGTTTGGGAAAAACAGCGTTAAGCTTTCTGCCATTCAAGCCCTTACTACTTTGACAAGTAGCCACTTGGTTGTGCAGATTTTAAAGAGAATATGCACGAGGCCAAGGCCTTACATGGTTTTGCCTGAAGCCAATACATTCAAATATTTGCTTAGAGATTATTCCTTCCCGTCAGGTCATGCCACGGCTATATTTTCTTTGGCAGTTTCTTTTTCATTCTTCTTTCCTGATTTGACGATTGTTTTAGTCAGTCTGGCTATTTTAGTGAGTCTTTCGAGGATTTACATGGGGCTGCACTATCCTTCAGATGTCATAATAGGCTCTACAGTTGGCATCTTATTTTCATATATAACACATATGTATGGTTTGATGCTGCCTATTCTTTAAACAAGTATTTATATTGAGCAGTTATAGCTAACAATGTGAAGATGTACGTTATGACTGAAAAGAAATAATTCCATCTGTTGTAAATAAGAAGCCCATTTATGTGAAATACTGCTTCAACGGCAGTCAGAAACAATATCCATGCAGCCATGTATATGATGTAGCGTATTTTTCCTTTTGGCATGTATTGTATAAAAATCATGCCATAAGGTGGTCCTATAAATGTTTCCATCAGGAACGATAGAACACCGTTTGGGATATGTGCATCAGTGTAATAATAGCATTTCAAAGTAAAGTCAAATATCACATCCAAAGAGAAACCTATCACAGATGAAAGCAGATAAGCAGGTATCAGCACTTTTAACTTTTTTCTATCTATCAAAAAAAGCGATATAATTACCGTAAAAATTGAAAAAATTATGTACCACATAACATCACCTTGAATTATTTTGGCTTTTACAAAAACAAATTATTAAAGTTTTTAAAAGCCAATTGACTAGAAAATTTTGTAATGATAAAATGATTAGTAGAAGATAATAATTTTCGGGAGGTGTTGTTATGTTAAACAATATTGAGAAAAAATATTTGACTGATTTAGAAGTTGCAAGGCTTGCTATAGATATAGAAGAAAGAGGATACGAATTTTATACAAAGGCTTCAGAGAAATTTTCCAGCGATGAGAAATTGAGAAAGTTTTTTGATGACATGGCACAAGAGGAGATTATACATAAATCTAAATTTGAAGAGCTTTATAATAAGCTTTTAAATGAGAAAAAAGGCGATGATAGCCTGTACTTTGACATAGAGGCATCTATTTATTTAACTTTGCTTTACAATACATCTGTATTTCCATCAAAAGATGCTGTTGACGAAGTATTAGAGAAAATAAATAAATTTGAAGATGCTGTAGAATTGGCAATAAGAGCAGAAAAAGATTCTATAATATTTTACGATGAAATAGTCAAAGATGCTAAATTTGACTCTACTAAAAAAGTTGCAATAACATTGTTGAATGAAGAGATAAAACACTTCATAGATCTAAGCAATATGGTAAAAGCGATATAGTATTAAGAAAATTAATCTAAAGTTTTACAAAGCCAAGATTGAAATTTTGAAGATCACTCAGCGCATTTTATGAAATATTTAGATTTATCATGGAATTTATTAGCATACAGCTAAAAAGGTTTATTGATAAATATATAATTGATATAAATAAAAGTATATGAGGTGTTGTTATGCTAACTGTTATTGTAGGATGTGTTTTGATTTTAAGTTTTATAATAATCTTTGTAAAATTGACACATGTTGTGGGTTCGGGGATATTTAACTATATACGCAAAATATTCAGATGATATTATTCAATTCAATCAATAAAAAATGCACCCTTGAGTATTAGACTTTTGTCTAAATCTTGGGTGTATTTTATTTTTGTTTTTCAAAGTTTTATAAAAAATTTTGAAATTAAAAGGAATTTCTATATTTTTGCAGAAAATATATTAAGAAATGTTATTGGATAAATAATAAAGTTTTAATGAAGGTGTTGGTATTTATGAGTAATATATTGACCATTAAAAAAGAAATTGCTGAATCACATGGGGAATCATTACTTATAAATGTTAATCCAAATAAGAAAATTTTTAATAAAGCAATTAGTGATGAAAAGCTAATAAACATAAAAAAAGAAAACAGTTTTTTATTGTCATTGTTTAATAGTCTCATAGATAAAAGTCTAAGGTATAAATGTCTTCTTTTGGAAGGATACTTTTTTATTCTATGTGATAAAAACGGCTATATAATCAAACTTATCTGCGATGATAAACTTAATAATTATTTCAACACATTGCATTTTGTAGAAGGTAGTAGCTTAAGGCTTGAGGATTGTGGCACAAATGCGATTAGTATGGCTATGAAATATAAAAATCAGATTGAATTATGTGGTAAAGATCACTATTGTAAATTGTTCAAAGATTGGTATTGCAATGCTATACCAATAATTGATTATTATTGTGGAGAAGTAGTCGCATATCTTGATGTGTCGCGGATTAATGTTCCAAGCATTAAAGACCAAAGTGCTATTCTTAAAAATATAGCTATCTATATTGAAGAATATTTATCATATAGAAATAAAAATCTACCAATAATAAGTTCTAAACTTGATGATATAGATAAGTTAATTTTATCATCTTTAGTACGTAATGGGGTAAGAAAATTAGTAACATCAGATATAGGCATATCAGATCGAACGTTGAGAAAACATTTAAATAAACTTAGCAATTTATTTAAGGTAGATAATGATTTAGAAATAGTTAGAGCTGCTATAAAAATCGGAATTATAGATATTGATGGGAATATATTATAAAATTTTTGTAAATATTAAAATTTTGATGTGCCGAAAACCGGAACCATTTTAATAAAATCTAACAAAAAATATTCCGAATTTAGAAACTTCACAAATCTTAGATTAAGACCTATAATAATGTCAAATATAGGATATGGAATAAAATAAAGTAATAGGAGTTGATATTTATGGTAAAAAAGATTAATTTATTATTTGCTTCTACGTTGATAATAACAACTATATTCGCAATGCCATTAGCTTATGGTAAGACAATTAATAATGTTAACATAAAGGATACTAATAAAACAAATATAACAAAAATTAAAGATGACGTAGTAAAACCTATGCAGTTTGGCATGGCTATTGTTACTGCTTCGTCAGGTTTAAATGTAAGGACAGGACCTGGAACAAATTATCCCATTAAAGGAGCATATCCATATCATACTATACTTAATATCACCGGTTTTGCAGAAGAAGATAGTAACGGAACTTTGTGGTATCCTGTAGAAGATTTGGACAAGACTCTATCTGGTTGGGTGGATGGAGATTATATAGAAATGATAGGCGATTAAATATATATAATTATTAATTATTTCCATATCCTATCTTTTTCAATTTTTTTATAATTCAATTTAATTTAAAATATGCTTTCATAATATCTCTTGCAATATATGCAGTATATGCACCAGAACCACCTTGGTATATAAGTGCTGTTACCAAAATCTGCGGCTTGTCGTATGGGGCAAAGCCAACATACCATGCATAGTTCTGCATAACTTTCGTGCCATGAGATCCTACTTCAGCAGTACCTGTTTTACCTCCAACAGGTATTGGAAAATTAGCAAATGCCGCACTAGCGGTACCATTTTCTTCTGTAACACGTTTCATTCCCAACTTTATAGCATCCAAGTATTTCTGAGGTATATTTATCTTGTCTAATACCTCAGGCTTTTCCTTTTCGATTACCTTCCCATCAGGGGAGACAATTTTGTCGACCAAATGCAATCTGTATCTTGTTCCTCCGTTTAACAATGTTGATAAATAACTTGCAATCTCTATAGGCGTAAATTGATTGCTACCTTGACCTATGGATGCGTTGGTAGTATCTACCAAAGTCCACTTAGTCGCATCCATCAACTGCCATATGGTCATCTGCAATTTAGGATCTGTTATTCCCATCTTCTTAAGCTGTAAAAATGTGGAGTAATCGCTAAAATTGCCTTTGTCAATTAAGCTTACTATCTTATCGTACTGTTCCTGTGTTATCTTGCCATTTGGATTTGAGTCAGATTTAACCATCGATTTTAAAATCGACAAATTGTAATCTCTTTTAAATTTCTTACTGGAAATTATTCCAGTCGTTTCATAGAGTTCTATGCCCGTCTTTTGATCTAAGCCCAGCATGTGAGCATACTCGTCAATTTTGTCTATACCCATTCTACGGCCCATCTCATAAAAATACGTGTCTGTGGAATATTGTATTGCGTCTGATACATTTACTGCACCTTGCGTCCTTCCGTATTCGCCGTACAGCCAGTTTTCTTGGCCTGTAGGAGCATATATACCTGTATCAACATACTTTTCATTTACAGTCGTTACACCAGATTCCAAGGCTGCCAACGCCGTTACCATTTTAAATGTTGAACCAGGAGGTGCTGCACCTTGTGTGGCGTAATTAAATATAGGACTTGGGTCAATAGTGGCATTCCTCGGCTTGAACAGTTCATTTACAATGCTGCTGGGCGGATTGCCTGAAGCAAATATATTTGGATCATAACCTGGCACACTGGCAAGAGCTAAAATCTCACCTGTATTTATATCCGTAACAACTACTGCACCGATATTTGCCGGTAGGTATTCACCATGTGGACCTCTTTTAGTTTGCCTTATGCTTTCCATGGTCCTCTGCAATGATTCTTCGGCAACCTGCTGCAACTTTTCATCTATCGTAAGGTACACAGTATCTCCAGGTTTAGGACTGATCTCATCTAATTTTTTTATCAATCTGCCATAATTGTCTACTTCCACTTGCTGTTTACCGTCAGTTCCCCTTAGGTATTTCTCCAAATAGCTTTCAAGTCCATAATGCCCAACAAGATCTGTTATTTGATAGCCTTCTTGGCTGTATTTTTTCCATTCCTCAGCAGTCATGCGGCCTATATATCCTAATGTCTGCGACAACAGCGTCTTAAATGGGTATAATCTTATTGGCTTAACTTCTATTATAACTCCAGGCAAATCCAAATGATTTTCCTCAATCTCTGCGACCGTCTGTTGGTTGGCATCGGTGGCTATCTCTACAGGCTTGTACTGTGTATACCCTTGTTCTAACATCAGCTCTTGAACAGCCATTATGCCTCGAATATCCTGTGGAGACAGCGATTTTGATATTTTGAATTTATTTATCGACATCTGCCATGCTTCACTGGCTGTAGCATTTGAAGGAATGTTGTTATTTTTCTTCCACTGCAATTCCCTTTGTCTTAAAACCGATTGTGACACATTGCTTTCATCAGGATTTTGAAAATTGAAATAAGGATTGTTATTGCTGTCTAAAAATATAGGCAAATCGTCTTTATACTTTACACCATTTTTATTGAGAATGTTTAGCAATTTTAAAATGACATCATTTAGATTAACTCCTTTAGCATCGCTTCTTAGAAGCTCTACAGAATAGCTGGGCCTATTTGTAGAAAGTTTCACTCCGTTTCTATCTACTATATCTCCTCGAGGCGCTGTGATGATTATGGATCTTATGGCATTACCTAATGACTGCTCTTTGTAGTAGTCACCTTTTATAAGCTGCAGATAAACTAATCTTCCTATAAGGGTAACAAGCATCAAAGCTATTACCCATCCTAATATACGAAATCTTATTTTTATACTATCATCCAAAATATCCGCCTCCAGATAGACTAATAAATTTATATTTAAGCTATTTAATAATCTGTAGATTGTAGACTTGTGTCAATACAGTAGACGCAAAAAATTTAATTTTTTATTCTGTTTAAAGAGTAGTTTTAGAAATCTTTTATTGAGCTTTGCAATTAATAAAATTGATTTTATTACTTCTTTACATGTACTTTATTCTGCAAAAAATAAAAAAATCCTCCTTAAAATAGTAGTTTCTGAGAATTAAAATTGATTACTTTTATAAAAATAGCTTTAAATCACTTATAATGTTGTAAAAGTGGTTCTTAATATTTTTATATTACTTGGCATAAAAGATTGTTGGAACCATTCTTTCACCAAGTGGATTTATTGGATTATTTATTACTTTTCCCTTATAATAGAGTGTTGTTGAAGAACCACCATCAAGGTTTGCGGCATTAACTGCTCCATAATCTAGCATTATATTCTGAACATCTTTTAAAGTTGCACCAGTTAAACCTCTGATAAACGTTCCATCAATTACTAAGAATATTACTGTACCATCTTTTCTTTGCCCTATAGCTGTTCTTGATGTTGAACCCCATCCACCATCGCCTTTTTTAATCATAGGCTCTCCGTTAATAATAAGTGCAGGTCTAAAACTAACTCCTTCTTTTATTCCAGCATTTTTTATTTCATCTAATGTGTATTTACCAACAAGCAATTTACCATCATCGGTAAATCCTATAAGATCTATTTTACCATCTGTACTGTATGCATTATCATATAAAATTTTCCCATTATGAATAATAATGCCGCATGGTATTCCACCACTGCCTGTCCATGCTCCATTTACATATCCGATAAAACCGCCTGCATTAATTGCAACTACAGCATTATTTTCTTTAGCAATCGTACTTACTGTTTCACCTTCTTTAGGCAATTTGCTTGATATACCAACTTGTATCCTTGTTGGATCATGTATTAATATTACTTTGCCTTTAAATCTATTGCTTGATATGTCGTATACTTCAATTGTGTTATCATGAGAATTTGCAAAATTTAATATATTTTTATTGCTACTTCCTGTAGCGATATTATTAGAATTTTTCATGATTTCATCTATTTTACTCTGAGGCAAGAATAATGTAACTATATATTTATGACTAAAAGTTGTCATTGCAGATGTAACTAAAGTATTTCTTATATTTGCGAATGGTCCATAAAATATCAATACAGGAATAACAATAATTGATAATATGAATTCAAAAACCAAATATACAATAATTCTTTTCGTCAAAATCATATTTCTCATAAATAACTCTCATTCCTTTCATTTATAAACAGCATTTATTTTTACTTTAAGTTTTTCGGGTGTTTCATGCCGTACATGGTGGTTATCCATAGTATCCTCTGTAATATATTAACATAAATAATATTCGGGTATCAATAGAATTTAAAAAATTTTCAAAAAATATGTTGACTTTATAGGTAAACCTCATTATATTAAATAACATAGTATTGCTTATTATTTACTAAAAGTATTGTAATGTATTGTAAAAAATCACATTTTAGCTTAATATATATATGTAATTATATATAGTGTCGTTTTAAACATTTATTTGTCTATAATTATTAATAACAAAAGTTATATTGATTGGGATGGTAGTTATGATTCAGTTAACTGATGCGGAGATTAAAAGCAGGTGCGAAAATGATAGCGTCTATAGAAAAGGCCTTGAGTATTACTTGTCAGGTAGGATACACAATTTTATGTATAACAAAGACGGTACTGTATTTCAAGCTTTTGTAATGGGTACATCGTTGTACAGGGTGATGATACAAAAGTATCATGGTGAATTGTACACAAGCTGTACATGCCCTGCAAAGGCAAGATACGGCGGCGATTGCAAACATATTTCGGCAGTTTTAATGTATATAAAAAATAATCAAGCTGAGATAGAGGACAATCTAAGAAATAAAGTTGCCTATGATTTATTTGAAGAATTTCAAAAAAGAGAATACATACCTGACGAATTAAAGCAGCCTGTCAACATAGAGGTTACATTAGAATCTTATCAATTTAATACATCTTTAAGTCTTAGAATGGGCATTGACAAATTGTATGTAGTTAAAAGCATAAAGAAGTTTTTTGACGATATTGATGAAGGAATGATCGTTGAATTTGGTAAAGGATTTTCATTTGATCCAAGCGTAAATACTTTTAAAGAAGAAGATATGAAGCTTATAAGGTTTTTGAGGGAGATATACGAGATTGACAAAATCAATACTGAAAATTCTTATTACAGAGTTGACTCGGTTATTTCTGGAAAGTGTGTAAGGCTTACGCCATCGAATTTAGAAAAATTTATTGAAATTATGAAGGATAGTCACTTTAATTTAGTTTTGGATGGAAAAACTTATTATGATATAGACGTGGTTTTTGATGATCTTCCTATTAGCTTCAAACTTGAGAAAGCAAATAACGACAAAAACATTAGACTTACCGTTGAGGGAATTGAAAAAGTAAAGGCGTTAGACAGCAGAGGTAATTTTTTTGTGTATGATGGGAAAATATACAAGGTTTCTGATAAGCAGCGTTTTGCTTTAGCGCCATTTTACAATATGTACATTACCAATAGCACAAATAGTGTTGTATTTACTGAGAAGGATAAACAGAAGTTTGCAGAAGTAATACTTCCGAATATAGATAAAGCAGGAAGCGTCGTGATTGATGACGATGTAAAATCAGAATTTTATAACGAACCACTTAAGACGAAAATCTACCTTGACAGAGAAGGAGAAAGAATAACTGCTGATATAAATTTTACTTATGGTGAGTATAACATAAATCTGTACGATGATGGAAAGACGAAGATTATGCATGACTGCATTTTAATTAGGGACGAAGCTGCAGAAAAACGCATATTGGATATCTTTGAAAAGTGTGAATTTAAGGTAAAAGATAAATCGGTTTACTTAGATGATGAAGACTCCATATTTAACTTCGTATCAAATTATTTGCCAGTGCTTCAAAAATACGCTGATGTGTACTATTCTGAATCATTTAAAAGGATGAAATTCTACAAAAGATCGTATAGCAGCAGCATTAGGATTCAAGACGATGATTTATTGGAATTTAGCTTTTCTATTGACGATATAGATAGAGATCTTATTCCAAAGATATTTGATTCGATAAAAATGAAGAAGAAATTTTTCAAGCTGCCTGATGGTTCTTTTCTGCCTATTGATGATGAATTGGTGAAAATAGCAAATTTCGTCGATTCATTGGACTTAAGTAGCAAAGATTTAAAGAAAGAAATCGTAAAGATTCCAAAATACAAAGCCCTTTATATTGATGAAAAACTTGAAAGTGATCGATTAAAGATTGATAAGGATGAAAAATTAGATAGTTTAGTCAAAGCCATAAAAAATCCAATGGAGACTGAATTTGAAGTGCCTAAGAAGTTAAATGGTGTCCTGAGAAAATATCAGGAAGTGGGGTTTAAATGGCTTAAAACATTGTCATCGTATGGTTTTGGTGGAATACTGGCAGATGACATGGGATTAGGAAAGACGATACAGACTATAGCATTTTTGCTGGATGAAAAAGAAAAGCATAAAGAACCTGCAATAGTCATCTGTCCGACAACTCTTATCTATAATTGGGAAAGTGAAATACAAAGGTTTGCACCGACTCTTAAGACTTTAGTGGTATCTGGCAGTAAAAGCGAAAGAGGAAGTCTTATTAAAAGCATAGAGGAATCTGACGTCGTCATAACTTCATATCCGTTGATCAGAAGGGATATAGAAAGCTATGAAAATATTGAATTTAGCTATTGCATTTTGGATGAAGCGCAGCATATAAAAAACCCAAAGTCTCAGAATGCAGAATCTGTCAAAAGGATAAAAGCCAAAGGATATTTTGCGCTTACTGGTACGCCCATAGAAAATTCTTTGACTGAATTGTGGTCTATATTTGACTTCTTAATGCCTGGATACCTTTTGTCTCACAGAAAATTTGTGGAGAAGTATGAGAAGCCAATTGTAAGATACAAAAATGAAGAGGCGCTTAATGACTTAAGCAAGCATATAAGGCCATTTATACTGCGAAGGTTAAAAAAGGATGTTTTGAGGGAGTTACCAAATAAGATAGAAACCACATCATTTGCTGAACTTACGAAAGAGCAAAAGGAGCTTTACATGGCGTATCTGGAGAATGCAAAGACTGAAATAGAGGAAGAGATACGAAGTAAAGGCTTTGAAAGGAGCCAGATAAAGATAATAACTGCTTTAACGAGGTTAAGGCAGATATGCTGCCATCCATCAATGTTTGTAGAAAATTACAAAGGCACCAGCGGCAAGATGGAGCTTTTGATGGAACTGATTCAAGAATTGAAAGAAAGCGGACACAGGGCCCTGATTTTTTCCCAATTTACAACAGCGCTTAAGCTTATAGAAGACAACTTAAAAAGAGAAAAAATTTCATACTTGTATTTAGACGGAGATACAAAAACGAAAGAGAGAGGGGAATTAGTCAAAGCCTTCAATGAAGGTGACTCGGATGTCTTTTTGATTTCGTTAAAAGCAGGTGGAACTGGACTAAACTTAGTAGGCGCAGACACTGTCATACACTTTGACCCGTGGTGGAATCCAGCTATAGAAGATCAGGCGACAGATAGAGCCCACAGGATTGGGCAGGTGAATACAGTACAAGTCATAAAACTTATAACGCAGGGTACAATTGAAGAAAAAATTGTAAAGCTGCAAGAGAGAAAAAAAGAGATGATAAATTCTGTCATAAACCCAGGTGAGACCTTTATAACTAAGTTGAGTGAAGAAGAAGTAAAAGAGCTTTTTGCAATGTGATTAAATGATTTGCAATTGTCGATTAAGGCAGTTGCTTTTTTTATGTAAAAAATTTTACTGATTATGTTACAAGTTTGTAATAGAAAATTAAGGAATAATTAATAAAATTTATAATTTTTAATTTTATAATAGAGGTGAGGTATGGGAAGTTAAGAGCATAATCTATATAGATAAAAGTAAAAGTTACTTTGTCTAGGAGGCTATTATGAATAAAGTGAAACTATGTTTATTAATTATCGTAATCTTAATAATTGGTGGCTGTAGTATTAAAAGTACAAATACAGACTTAAGCAATGAGAATATAATTATTGATAAAACAAATGGTAATATACTTGATGAGTTAGAAGCTAAAAAAACCTCATCGATTGAAAATGCACATCCAATAGCTGTGCTTGATGATGGCAGAAAAGTGTTTTTGCAGGTTAATCCTGAAGTAGACAACAGTATTTTTGTCACTTCAATCGATGGCTCAATAGTGCTTAAAATTAATGCTGAAATTTCTAAAAATATTTATGATGCAAAAGTCATGGGAAATTGGATCGTGTATGTTGAATCCAGCAACGATATGACAAAAAGCGATTGGGCTTTGTATGCCAAGAATATAGATGACAATCGTCGCATAGAAATTGATAAGGGAAAAGTTGTAAATGCAAAAGTAAAAACGCCTACTTTGCTAGGAGCGTTGATATCTGCATCTAACGACAAAATTGTATGGACAGCTTTTGAAAAAGATGAGAAATCTGTTAATGCAATTGTCAAATTATACGATATTGAAAACAATACTTATAAAATCGTTGATAAATTAAATGCTGAAGACGGAGAATTTGGGCAGCCAGGGTTGGATGGGGATTGGCTTGTATATGATATTGGAAAAATCGATATGAAAGCACTGGCGAGAAATGGGAAATTGGTCCTTGTAAATCTTAAGAATAATGAGAAAAGAATATTAGATGAAGGATTAAAAGTTAGCGGTGCATCAATTAAATATCCATATGTAGTATGGAATTCAGGCGATTCTATTCTAAAATTATACAATATAAAGACAAAAGAAGAAAAAACTATTGTAAATTGGGGTATGACAGGCGTTTGGAATAGCTCACTTAATGATAAATTTATTTCATGGAATACAAACGGTGATGGTTTATACATTTACTCTATAGAAAAGGGAGAAACATTGAAGTTAAAAGATTCAGGTATTACAAGCGGTGGAAATATTTCAGGTAATATACTGTGGTGGTACGTCAAAGGAGAAAAGTGCAAATCAGAGTGGATTACTTTAGATTGAATGAAATTACTGAATGCTTTTTAATCATATTGGAGTGAGATTTATGATATTAAAAAAATGGATAATGACAATACTACTTATTTTGGCTCTCACAGGATGTTCAAATATAAAAAAACAAGGAGATGCGGTAGGTGGAATATCAGATAAAGAAGCTTTGAAAGTAGCTAAAGAAAAAGTGAAAATTACTAAAGTAAAATCAGAAGAACTTAAAAATTTAGAAGTTGATCTGGATAAATTTTTCGATGATCCAAAACTTATGGAAAAATCCTCCTGCTCCGTTTACTGGATAATAAAGGGTATTGACAAAGAAGGAAAGTCCTTAACTGTATATGTAAATTATAAAAAATCCAGCATTTATTATGTTAAAAATGAATGATAGTCTGATTGCTTAATTTGTCATGGCATTTGCCATGCTTTTTTTATGTTACAAAATTGTAATAGGAAATTAAGGAATAATTAATAAAATTTATAATTTTTAATTTTATAATAGAGGTGAAACATGGGAGGTTAAGAGCATGGGAGAGAGCGATGTAGAATTTGCATTCATTAAGTTTATTGAAAAGTCTATTAATTATGAAACAGTAAAAGCAATAAAAAAATATAATAACATTAAAAAGAAAGAGCTTTTGACATTAGACTTAGCAGATTACAATGGCAATATCGAAAATGATGGGAAAATTATTGACAGTACGATATACGATAATGTGTTAATTGAAGATGAAATAATAGATAGATTAATGATTTCAAAATGTAAGGAACTACTGGAAATAGAAGAATTTAATGTTGTAACGCTAAATATAATACAAGATATACCACAAAAAGAGGTAGCTAAAATGTTAAATAAAACACAATCATCTATAAGCAAGATTAAGAAAAAAGCCCTTAAGAAAATAAAAAAGTTTATGGAGGGTTCTTGAAAGTATGAGCAAAGATAAAAGCCTTTTTGAAATTATTTTAAAGGCTAAAGAAGGGGATAAAGATGCTATACAAGAGATAATATTGCGATTTCAGCCTCTTATAAAGAAAAACATGAGGAATGTTGATATGGACATAAAAGATGATATAAGTCAGGATATTGTTGAGGTAATAATAAAAGCGATCAAGAAATTTGATATAAAATGAAGCATAACATTCGAAAATGATAAAATTAATTTTATGATGTGGAATATTTTTAGAAAAATTTAGCTTTTATATATGTAGAAGGGGAAATACGGGAAATGGAGGTGAGAAAAAATGAAGCTATGACAATCTTTGTTGGGCTACTAGTACTTCTATGATAATTTCATATTTTAAAGGTGACACAACAGATCGTACAATTGAAATTGCAAAAGATAAGTATGGTACGAACTTTAATCAACCAGGATATACAACTGATGCAGAATACTACGTAAAGAAATACACCAGTAAAGCAGGTTCTATACAATATAATTCATTGTTGTATACAGCGGTGCAATATCAAATAAATCACGGAGGACCTATCTATACGAGAATACAGTGGACTTCCGGAGGAGGACACGCTATGGTTATTAAAGGTTATGATACCAGCACAAACTATGTTATTTATAACGATCCTTGGGATGGATATGGGCACGGCGCAACTTACTCATATTATGTAAGTAACAGTAGCTGGTATTGGACAGATTCTCTATTTTGGGAATAGTATGAATGATGAGGTGAATTATTTTGAAAAGGGTTCTTACTTTCGTTGTGATTGTCATGCTGATATTAATATCAACTTTTCCGGCTTTTGCAGCTACTCCAATAAATACTCTGGTTCAACAACAATTAGATTTAGCTAAAGAAAAAGATCAAGTAGAACGTGCAATTAGCGATAGCCAGTCAAATCCTAAAAAATTTTTAGTCGATAACAAACATGAGCTGGGACGTAAAGAGTTAATGGATGTAAGTAATCCTGACGATTTAATATACGGAAAAGCATATAAAGTATATATTACTAATAAAGAAGTTGTTCAAGATCTAATAGAAGGGAAAAATATTTCTAATGCTCTGTTAAATGCACCTTATGAGTGGGAAGTGCCTGTAAAATTTAATAATAAAAGTGTAGCATCAATTACGGTATCTTTTTTGGACAATAGATGGAATGTTGGTGAAATTGGCGGCTATCTTTCGCCTGATTCCATTGATTTTGTAAGTAACCCTGATGGTATAACTTCATATCTTGATGACAATAATTTAAAAGAGGCAAAAACATTTATCCATTTCAGAGTACCTTCGTTGCATTCCGATTTTCTTTATATTGAAGCAAATAGTGGGGAATATTTTATCCCTATTATTCACGGCGAAGGTAAAAGTGAACTTTATGGCCTTAAAAACAAAAAAATATATAAAAAAAATGAGATAATTTCCGCTGTTGGTCCTACTCTTAAAGCCGGTTTGAATGATACAGGAATGACAACAGGCCGTCCGTCGCTTAATGGGAAATATCTTGGCAATCAAGTATACTATTTAATTGCGTTGACAATTTTTATTGCCTTTATAACAATTTTTTACTTTGTTAAATTAAAACGAAAATACAGTTATAAGTAAATAAGCGAATCTAAGGTGAAATATTAAAATTCTATGTTAGACACCAATCAAAAATAGTTGGTGTCTTTTATTTTTTATTTTGCATATGCAATCAGGATGTAGGTGTTTATCTGGCAAGTTTGGTGAATTAGTAAATTTTTTGTAAAAAATTTTTATGCTAACTATGTTACAAGATTGTAATAGAAAATTAAGGAATAATTAATAAAATTTATAATTTTAAATTTTATAATAGAGGTGAGGCATGGGAGGTTAAGAGCATAATATGCAAAAATGGTAAAAATAATTTTATGATGTGGAATATTTTTAGAAAAATTTAGCTTTTATATATATAGAAGGGGTAATACAGAAAATATAGGTGATTGGTAATGGTATTATTTAAAAAAATTGTTTTGTGTTTTTTGATATTTATTGCCTTTATCGTGGTAGGATGTTCATCTAAAAGCAATAATAGTGTCATTAAAGAAAAGGGAAATAATTCAATAGCGCAAAAGTACTTTAATATGCTGACTAAGGAAGATAAAATTAAAATTTCAAAGGCGTCTCCGGAAGAAATAATAAATATCTATTATAATAGCATAAATGATAAGAATTATAATCTCGCCGTTGTTTGTGCTTCTAATTTTTTAAATAATGCAGCAAATAAATCATCTGAAGATATCAGTTATGTGTATAATGAACATATAGAATATTTGAAAAATATAAAGAAAATTGACATCAAATCAATAGAAGTATATCCAGATACGATAAAAAAGAATGACAGCGAAAGTATAGGAAAATCTTCTAAGCTTTACTGCGTTTATTATATGCAAAAATCGAATGATATTAAAAAATTTCCTGAGGAAGGGTACTTCACCAGATTTATTACAGTTTCTAAGTCGCCTTT
Organism: Thermoanaerobacterium calidifontis; assembly: GCF_055381745.1. Lineage (NCBI taxonomy): Bacteria > Bacillati > Bacillota > Clostridia > Thermoanaerobacterales > Thermoanaerobacteraceae > Thermoanaerobacterium > Thermoanaerobacterium calidifontis. Next base: position 240,133 of record NZ_AP042436.1, read on the forward strand.
ATATGGTGGCTGGTGTATAAGTTATATTGCTTCATCACCATAAATTTTTTTAAGAAAAGCTATATACGGGAGGGAGAGCTTTTATGAAACATCAAACAAGATTAACAGCAGTACTGCTTATAACAACGTTTTTAATAGGTATAGTGATTACAGGGTTTACTTCAATACCGAAAGCAAGCTCAAAAGAATCGGTTAGTCTGAGCAATACAACAAATTTTGATGACCCTATTGCAGTAATTAAAGGGATGATTCAAGCAATTAACGATCAGGATCCTTATGAGTATATGAACTATTTTACCAATTCTAATCGCACAGCCATGACACAATTTCTTTCAAGTAATAAATCAGAATCATTCTTTAAAGAGAAGGAAGCCAAGTTGATCCAAATTAAAGAGCTTCCAAAGGAAGTAGGTGTAGTAGCTGCAGGTATTTCATCTGGAGAAAACTTAAATTTGGATGATACACGTGTTTTTTATGCCGAAATTAACTTCAATGTGGATAAAGAAGATAAATGGCTATATAATGGTACAAACCATCGTGTTATTGTTGTCACAAAGGAAGATGGAAGCTGGAAAATAGTAAGGCTATCAGTCCCATCTATAGAATACTTAAAAGATACTGGCAATGGATTTAATTCAGATGACGAAAATATTGCTGCTAAAATCGAAAGTACTCTTGATAAAAAAGGGAAAATAATGAACATGAAAGGTGCGGTTATTGATAATATTGCTGCAAGTGAAAAATAGTCTTTTTTACTACTACTTTTTCCGGCCCCTTATGACTAAAGCAAGTCCCAATAAGATTATCATGATTGAGATTATCAAGTTTGGATTAAGCCATACGATGGAAAATTGGTTGTACAAAATTGACGTATAGCTTAATATTACAGCAGCGGTAATTACCATGACTAAGCCTATAAGCACAAAATCTCTGCTTACGATGTAAAGCTGAAAAAGGCCTATTGCTACAGATAGAATGTATAGAGGCCATGTGTATTCAGAGTAAATCCAGTTTGTGAAGATGTCAAAGTAAAAAATGATGCCCATTGATGTAAGTATTCCGCCTGGAACTAAGATTTCAGGATTTTTTCTTTGCTTTAAGTAGCTTACTTCCATCATGATTCCTGGTATCAATATGAAAAGAGGCCATATATTAGACATATCCAATGTTATTCCGTATCTTGATAGTAAGCCCAGGTTGTCATTTAGATAGATAAGTCCTAACAATATAAGTACGATTCCGATTATTTTCTTTCCCATGATTAAACCTCCTGAAAAGTTTTGGCTTTCATTTATATTTTACTATAAATGGATGAAAATTTAACTATATTTTTGCGAAAAAATACTTGAAAAAATTTCAGAAGGTGATATAATAATAAAAACGGTGAATAAATATAAAAATAAACTACTATTTATACATATTTCGCATTATTTTTTTAATGTTTAATGCATAAATATAAGTTAAAATTAATATATATAAAATATTGAAGGTGGGATCTCAATGGTGAGGGTCGGCATATTAGGAGCTACAGGCTATACAGGCGTAGAGCTCATTAGAATCTTATCAAATCACGAAGATGTCCAGATAAAATACTTATCATCTCAAAATTTCAATGGTAAAAAAATTGAAGATGTGTATAACTCTTTAAAAGGATTTTGTAAAGTAGAGCTTCAGGAACTGAATATTGACGATATTGTTGAAAGCTGTGATGTGGTATTTACAGCACTTCCATCTGGATATGCAATGAATATGGCTGAAAAATTATGCAAAAGTGGAGTAAAGCTAATTGACCTTGGTGCGGATTTTAGATTTGATGATTTCAAAACTTACAAGGAGTGGTATGGGGTAAGTAGCGATGTTTACGGCAGCGTAAGCAGAGTTTATGGGCTTCCAGAGATTCATAGGCAGGAGATTAAAAACGCGATGGTTGTAGGAAATCCAGGATGCTATCCTACATCTGCAATTCTCGGCTTGGCGCCAGCTTTAAAAAGCGGAATAATAGAAAATCATATAATAATAGATTCCAAATCCGGCGTATCTGGCGCAGGCCACAGTCCAAAGCAGGGAAATATGTATGCAGAGTGCAATGAAAGCATAAAGCCTTACAACGTGGCAAAGCACAGACACATACCAGAAATGGAGCAAGAGCTTTCAAAGTTAAATCACGAAGATACAAAAGTCGTTTTTACACCACATTTGACGCCTATGACAAGAGGAATATTAAGCACTATGTACTGCCGATTGAAAAAAGATATTTCAATAGGAAGCATTCACAAGATTTACAGTGAGTTCTATAAAGATGAATATTTTGTGAAAGTATTGGATATTGGTGAGTATCCATCTACAAAAAGCGTATATGGTTCAAACTTTTGCCATATCGGATTAGAAATTGATGGACATTCTAATACATTGATAATCATGTCTGTCATTGATAATTTGGTGAAAGGTGCATCTGGGCAGGCTGTCCAAAACATGAATATAATGTTTGGCATCAATGAAGCTAAAGGATTAAAGATGGTGCCAGTTTTTCCATAATGATAAGCTTAAGGAGGATATGATAATGGAGGATTTTGAGGTGATTGAAGGAAATGTCACATCTCCTAAAGGATTTTTAGCCTCAGGTGTGTTTGCAGGAATAAAGAAAGCGAAAAAGGATTTTGCCATGATATACTCTGAGAAAAAGGCCAATGCTGCTGCAGTATTTACTACAAATAAGGTGAAAGCGGCTCCAGTGATTTTAGACATGGAGAAAATAAAAAATGGTGAAGCGCAGGCAATAGTCGTAAATAGTGGCAATGCCAATGCGTGCACAGGACAGAAAGGATATGAAGATGCTTCATCTACGGCTAATATGGCGGCCAAATATCTAAATATAGATAGCAGCGATGTGCTTGTCTGCTCAACAGGTGTTATCGGTGTGACACTTCCTATGGACAAAATTGCCAAAGGAATAGAATTGGCTTCTCAAGGACTGTCGAAGGATGGCGGAAAAGAGGCTGCAGAAGCGATTCTTACCACAGATACATTTACAAAAGAAGTTGCCGTAAAGTTGAACATAAAAGGCTATGAAGTTTATATAGGTGGTATTGCTAAAGGGTCTGGCATGATTTCTCCAAATATGGCTACAATGCTGTCTTTTATTACTACAGATGCAGACATATCGAAAAAGGCTTTAGATAAGGCATTGAAAGAGACTGTAAAGAGGTCCTACAACATGATATCTGTCGATGGAGATATGAGCACAAATGATACTGCCATAATGCTGGCTAACGGTATGGCAGGCAATCCTACGATAGAGGAAGATACACATGAGTATGAGATTTTTTACAACGCCCTTTTATATGTAAATAAGCATTTGGCAAAGCAAATAGCCAAAGATGGCGAAGGTGCTACTAAGTTCATGGAGGTAAGTGTAGTCAATGCACCTACGGAAGATGATGCGATTTTAGCTTCTAAGTCTATTGTCAATTCAAATTTGGTTAAGACGGCTATATTTGGAGAAGACGCCAATTGGGGGAGAATCATTGCAGCTTTGGGTTATTCAGGAGCTAATTTTTCGCAAGACGCCGTTGATATATATTTGAAAAGCAACAAGGGAATTATAAAAGTTTGTGAAAATGGCGGTTATGTTCCTTTTAGCGAAGACAAAGCGAAAGAGATATTAAGTGAAAAAGAGATTTCGATAGTAGTTGATTTAAATGCCGGAAAACATGAAGCTTTAGCGTGGGGCTGTGATTTAAGCTACGATTATGTAAAAATAAACGGGAGTTACAGAACATGATAAAGAGGCAAAAATACGGCGATGAAATCGCAAAAGCTAAAATATTAATAGAGGCCCTACCTTATATTAAAAAGTTTTCCGGTGCTACTGTTGTGATAAAGTACGGTGGCAATGCCATGATAGATTCCGATATAAAGAAAATGGTAATGCAGGATATAGTTTTGCTAAAATACGTTGGGTTAAATCCAGTTGTCGTACATGGAGGCGGCCCAGACATAAACAAGATGCTTGAAAGCCTTAATATTGAGTCAAAATTTATAAACGGTTTGAGAGTTACAGATGAAAAGACAATGGAAGTAGTTGAGATGGTCCTTACAGGCAAGATAAATAAAGAGATAGTTTCAATGCTAAACGAGATAGGCGGTAAAGCTATAGGGATAAGCGGAAAAGATGGGAAGCTTCTTGTAGCCCAGAAAGATACTGCAAATGGAGATATTGGCTATGTTGGAAAGATTGAAGAAGTCAATATTGATGTGATAAAGATGATGCTTGATAAAGGATTTATACCAGTTATCGCTCCATGTGCTGTAGGCAAAGATGGGAAGACTTACAATGTAAATGCTGATACAGCAGCAGGTAGAATAGCAGAAGCTTTAAAAGCCGAGAAATTCATACTTTTAACAGATGTGGAAGGCATACTGTCGGATGTGAATGATAAAAGTAGCGTTATATCGAGAATTGATTTAGATGCGGCTAAAGAGCTTATGACGACAGGAAAGATTACAGGTGGCATGATACCTAAATTAAGATGCTGCATTCAAGCAGTAGAAAATGGTGTTAAGAGGGCACACATAATCGATGGAAGATTGACACATTCGCTTCTCTTAGAAATATTCACTGACGAAGGGATTGGAACTATGATAGGAAAGGAGTGCTTTGACGATGACAATCTCTGATGACAAAAAGTATGTGATGAATACTTACGGACGCTATCCCATTACACTATCAAAAGGCAACGGCACAAAAGTTTGGGATACAGAGGGAAATATGTATCTCGATTTTGTGGCAGGCATCGCTGTAAACGCATTTGGTCACTGTTACCCGCCAATAGTAGATGCCATCAAGAGTCAAGCGGAGACTTTGATACACTGTTCAAATCTTTATTGGAATGAAAATCAGATTGAACTGGCTAAACTGATTGCGGAAAACTCGTTTGGCGATAAAGTGTTTTTTGCCAACAGCGGTGCAGAAGCCAATGAGGGAGCAATTAAGCTTGCAAGAAAATACGCATCGATTAAATATGGTGACAAAAGGTATAAAATCATCAGCGCGAAAAATTCATTTCATGGAAGGACATTTGGTGCTCTTACAGCAACAGGTCAGATGAAATACCATGAAGGTTTTGGACCGCTATTGGAGGGATTTAAGTACGTAAAGTACAACGACATTGACGATATTTACAGTGCTTTAGATGATGATGTATGTGCAATCATGATAGAAATCATACAAGGGGAAGGCGGCATACATGAGGGGAGTCTTGAGTATTTAAAAAAGATCAGAGAAATATGTGATGAAAATGACGTTCTATTGATTGTAGATGAAGTCCAGACAGGCATTGGACGGACAGGAAAGCTTTTTGCATATGAGCACATTGGCATAGAACCAGATATTATGACATTGGCAAAGGCATTAGGTGGCGGTGTGCCAATAGGTGCGATTGTGGCAAAAGAAAATGTGGCAGTATTTAAACCTGGCGATCACGCATCAACGTTTGGGGGAAATCCACTTGCATGTGCTGCTGGAATTGCAGTCATGAAGGAGATTACAAAAGAAGGTTTTCTTGATGATGTAGTGAAAAAAGGAGAGTATTTTAAGGAAAAACTTAATGGATTAAAAGATAGGTACAAAGTCATAAAAGAGGTAAGAGGAAAAGGTCTTATGATAGGATGCGAAGTTGATTTGGATGATGCAGGTGAGATAGTGCTAAAAGCCTTGGAAAAAGGACTTCTCATAAACTGTGTAAACCATAATGTTTTGCGGTTTGTACCGCCACTTATCGTTAATAAAGATGAAATTGATACTGCTACGATAATTCTTGACGATGTATTACATGAAATGGGGTTTTAAGATGAAAGGGTACTTGAAGCTGGAAGATGGCAGCATTTTTGAAGGCAATATTATAAGCAAGAATTTTCAAGGTTTTGGGGAAGTTGTCTTTAATACAGGCATGACAGGATATCAGGAAATCATCACTGATCCATCTTATGCGGGGCAGATCGTCGTCATGACATATCCGCTTATTGGAAATTACGGCATCAATAAGTACGACTTTCAATCAGAAAAGCCATATATTAGAGGGTATGTTGTAAGGGAGTACTGCGATATCCCCAGCAATTTTCTCTCAGACTCTTCATTGATTGATTACCTTGACAGAAATAACATACCGGTTTTGGTAGGTGTTGATACGAGGGAATTGACTAAAAAATTGAGATCAAATGGTACCATGAGAGGCATCATAACTGACGATGCCAATGCTTTAGTGCCTGATATCAAAGTGGATTTGCTTAAAGAAGTATCCACAAAAAAGCCGTATCACATACAAGGGGAAGGGCCAAAATTGGCGTTTATAGATCTTGGTACCAAAAAGAATATTTTAAACATGCTGAGAAATGTAGGATTTGATATATACGTGTTTCCTTACGATGTTTGCGCAGAAGATGTAATGGCGATTGAGCCTGAAGCCATATTTTTTTCAAATGGTCCAGGGGATCCAAAAGATGCAACTTCTGCCATAGAGCTTGCAAAGTTTTTCATAGGCAAGATACCAGTTTTAGGTATATGCTTAGGACATCAAATAATCGCTCTTGCCATGGGTTGCAATACCATAAAGATGAAATTTGGTCACAGAGGCTCAAACCAGCCTGTGAAGGACTTGATGATAGGAAAGTCATTTGTAACATCTCAAAACCATGGATATGCTGTAGAAGAAAGCTCTATAAATAGCGATGAAATAGTGATCACTCATGTAAACTTAAATGATAATACGGTGGAAGGAATAAAACATAAATACCTGCCGGTATTTTCCGTCCAATACCACCCAGAAGCGTGTCCTGGACCACATGATTCGATGTACATTTTTGATAAATTCATGGATATAACTTGTGTTTATAGGAGGAGGTCTTATCTTGCCGAAATATGAAGGAGTGAATAAGGTGCTTGTTATAGGCTCAGGGCCTATCGTAATAGGTCAAGCTGCAGAGTTTGACTATTCCGGAACACAAGCATGCAAATCATTGAAAGAAGAAGGATTAAAAGTTATCTTAGTGAATAACAATCCTGCTACAATAATGACAGATACAGAGATCGCCGATGTTGTGTATATAGAAAACCCAGAAGTCGATGTACTGGAAGCCATCATAGACAAAGAAAGGCCAGATGGGATATTAGGGACAATCGGTGGTCAGACAGGGCTTAATGTAGTTGTAAAACTTAAAGAAAGCGGAATAATCGATAAGTACAATCTAAAGGTATTGGGAACTTCTATTGAATCAATAAAAACGGCTGAAGACAGGGAATTGTTTAAAAAGAAGATGGAAGAAATAGGAGAGCCTATAGCAGAAAGCACCACTGTAAATAATGTAGATGATGCGATTAAATTTGCAGAAAAGTGTGGCTATCCACTTATAGTCAGGCCTGCCTTTACATTAGGTGGAACTGGCGGCGGCATAGCAAACAATGTAGATGAGCTTAAGGTTATAGTTGACTTAGGCTTAAAGAAAAGCATGGCACATGAGGTGTTGATAGAAAAGTCTCTTTATGGCTATAAAGAGATAGAATACGAAGTCATGAGGGACAGCAACGACAATTGCATAACAATATGCAATATGGAAAACTTTGATCCTGTTGGCGTCCACACAGGTGACAGCATCGTCGTAGCACCGTCACAGACATTGACAGATTACGAGTATCAAATGTTGAGGACTGCCAGTTTGAAAATCATAAAGGCATTGAAGATTGAAGGCGGTTGCAATGTTCAGTTTGCTCTGGACCCTAATAGCCATCAGTATTACGTTATAGAGGTAAATCCGAGGGTTAGCCGCTCAAGTGCTTTAGCGTCAAAAGCTACAGGTTATCCTATAGCCAAGATAGCTGCTAAAATAGCTGTTGGCTTTACGCTTGATGAGATAAAAAATCCTGTCACAGGAAAGACTACAGCCTTGTTTGAACCATCGCTTGACTACGTTGTTACAAAGATTCCAAGGTGGCCATTTGACAAATTTTATGAGACAGACAGAAAGATTGGCACACAGATGAAGGCTACAGGAGAGACGATGGCAATAGACAGATGTTTTGAAGCATCACTCTTAAAGGCCGTAAGGTCTTTAGAGATAAAAGCCTATGGACTTACAAATGAGAGCATAAAAAAATTAAGCGATGAGGAGATCATCGATAACATTAAAAAGCCAAATGACATGAGGCTATTTTATATAGCTGAGGCACTTCGCCGCGGTGTCACTGTGAATCATATAAATGAAATATCCAAGATAGATAAGTGGTTTATAAATAAGCTCTTAGATATAGTAAAAATGGAAAAAGAGATATTTATAAACGACTTGGCAAAAGAGGTTTTAGAAAAGGCAAAGCGAATGGGCTTTTCCGATAGAGAAATTGCCAATATCAGAGGAATAGATGAGAAAGATGTCAGGGAATTAAGGAAAAGCTACGGAATAGTGCCAGCATATAAAATGGTGGACACATGTGCGGCAGAGTTTGAATCTGTTACGCAGTATATTTATTCAACGTACGGAGAATACGATGAAGTGCCTATTCATCACGACATAAAGAAAGTCATAGTTTTAGGCTCAGGACCTATTAGAATAGGGCAGGGCGTAGAATTTGATTATTGCTCAGTAAAAGCACTTTGGGCTCTTAAAAGCAAGGGAATCAAATCAATCATAATAAATAACAATCCTGAGACGGTAAGCACAGATTTTGATACAGGCGATAGGCTGTACTTTGAACCACTGACTCTGGAAGATGTATTGAATATCATCGAAAAAGAAAAACCTCTTGGCGTTTTGGTGATGTTTGGAGGCCAAACAGCTATAAACTTGGCACAAGGACTATCTGATAATGGTGTAAATATATTGGGCACTTCATTTGAAAGCATTGATGAAAGTGAAGACAGAGAAAAGTTTTCTAAGCTTCTTAAAAAGCTAAATATAAACCAGCCCAAAGGCGGATATGCGCTATCAGTAGGTGATGCAAAAGATGTAGCGCTGACAATAGGATTCCCTCTTTTAGTAAGACCTTCATACGTAATAGGTGGCCAGTCAATGGAAAAAGTAAACACACTTCAAGAGATAATAGATTATGTTTCAAATGCCATGAAGGTATCTCCAGGGAAGCCTGTCTTGATTGATAAGTACATTGAGGGAAGAGAAGTTGAAGTAGATGCCATATCCGACGGAATTGATGTATTGATTCCTGGGATAATGGAGCATATAGAAAGAGCGGGCGTACATTCTGGTGACAGTTTTTCCATGTACCCTGCGAGAAATTTATCTGATCATGAAATATCTACAATTGTAGAGTACACAAAGAAAATATCGTGTGCCTTAAAAGTAAAAGGGCTTATCAATATTCAATTTGTAGTTAAAGATGGCATCGTCTACGTCTTGGAGGTAAATCCAAGGGCTTCAAGGACAGTACCTGTAATAAGCAAGGCAACAGGAGTCCCTATGATAGACATAGCCGTAAAAATCGCATTAGGCGACACATTAAAGAGCTTAGGCTACGAAGATGTTTTATGGCCTAAGACGACACACACAATCGTAAAGGCACCTGTATTTTCAACAGAGAAACTTACCAATGTTGAAGTGATGTTGGGACCTGAGATGAAATCTACTGGAGAAATAATGGGCATAGATTTAAGCTACGAAGGAGCTCTTTACAAGGCTATGGCAGGAGCCAACTTAGATATACCTGCCAGTGGAAGGGTTTTAATTTCCATAGCCAGTGGAAGCATAAACGATGCAATGAGTACGGTAAAAAAGTATCATGATGCTGGATATGAGCTATTTGGCACATCCGGTACAGCCAGACATTTTAATTCTGCTGGAATCAGTGTGAAACATGTGAATATAAAAGATGCCATAAGGCTATTAAAAGAAGGGTATTTTTCATTAGTCATCAATATACCAAATCATGGCAAGAAAGTAGACAATGATGGATTTATACTGAGGAGAACTGCATGTGAATACAGAGTTCCGCTGTTTACATCCCTTGATACGGCAAAGGCAGCTCTCCAAGCGGTGCAGAAGGTGAAAATAAGCGGACTTAATTATCTGTCGTTAAATGAGTATCATGAGCTGCAGTCTAAAAACTTAAAGAAATCTGCTTTATAAAATTAACTTGGAAAGGAAGATTTATATGTTAAAAGGAGAAAAAGTGGTTTTGGCGTATTCAGGCGGTTTAGATACGTCTGTCATAATACCATGGCTTAAAGAAAATTACGAATGTGAGATAATAGCTGCGTGTATAGATGTAGGACAGGGAAGCGAGCTTAGCAGCATAAAAGAAAAGGCATTATTAAGCGGCGCCAGCAAGATATACGTTGAAGATGTAAAAGATGAATTTGTGAAGGATTATATTTTTCCTACATTAAAAGCAGGAGCTGTGTATGAAGGTAAGTATCTATTAGGTACTTCATTTGCAAGGCCCCTCATTGCTAAAAAGCTTGTGGAGATAGCTCACAAGGAAGGTGCAAAGGCGATAGTGCACGGCGCTACTGGAAAAGGAAATGACCAAGTAAGGTTTGAAGTGTCAATAAAGGCCCTTGATCCATCAATAGAGATAATAGCGCCGTGGAGGATATGGGACTTTAAGTCAAGGGAACAGGAAATAGACTATGCTAAGAAAAAAGGCATTCCTGTGCCTGTAACAAAGGAAAAGATATACAGTGTTGACAACAATTTATGGCACATAAGCCATGAAGGCGGTGATTTGGAAGATCCATGGAATGAGCCTAAAAACAGCTTGTACGATATGGTAGTTCCACCGGAGGATGCGCCAGATGAGCCAGAGTACGTCGTCTTAGAGTTTGAAAAGGGGATACCTGTAAAAGTAAATGGAAAGTCATACGCAAGTCCTTCGAAGATGATAGAAGAGCTTAATTTGATTGCCGGAAGAAATGGTATAGGCATAGCTGATATTGTAGAAAATAGGCTTGTAGGCATTAAGTCTCGCGGTGTATATGAAACACCTGCAGGAACGGTTCTTTACGCAGCCCACAAGGAATTGGAGTATTTGGTTTTGGACAAAGAAACCATGAGGTTTAAAGATTTGGTGGCGCAAAAGTACGCAGATCTTGTCTACAATGGATTGTGGTTTTCACCGCTTAGAGAGTCTTTAGATGCGTTTGTTGATGTGACACAGCAGAATGTGACTGGTACTGTAAGGCTTAAACTTTACAAAGGAAACTTGATAAATGCAGGTTCAAAGTCCCCATATTCATTATACAGTGAAGAATTTGCTACATTTGGCGAAGATGAAGTTTACAATCAAAAGGATGCAGAAGGGTTCATAAACTTATTCGGATTGCCGCTTAAAATAAAAGCGCTTATGGATATAAGCAGAAAGGAAGATTTTAATGAAGCTGTGGGGCGGTAGGTTTAAAGAAGACACAGACAAACTTATGGAGGATTTTAATTCCTCCATTTCTTTCGATATACGACTTTTCAAATACGATGTAGAAGGTTCCATAGCCCATGCAAAGGGTTTAAATAAAGCGGGTGTATTAAAGGACGATGAAACAAAGCTTATTGTAGATGGGCTAAATGAGATTTTAAAGGAAACCGATACGGGTTTTATACCCAATGATGAAGATGTACACACGTACGTTGAAAGGCTTTTGACTGAAAAAATAGGCGATGTTGGTAAAAAGCTTCATACTGGAAGAAGCCGCAATGACCAAGTAGCGACAGATGTGAGGCTTTATTTAAGAGATGTTATAAATGAAATTGAAAGCAGCATTGAAACTCTAATTGATACGCTTAAAAATAAGGCTTTTGAACATAAGAATGCGATCATGCCAGGTTATACCCATTTGCAAAGGGCTCAGCCTGTCACTTTTGGGCACCATATGATGGCGTATGTGGAGATGTTTAAAAGGGATTTATCAAGGCTTAATGATATGGCAAAAAGGGTAAATGTGATGCCATTAGGATCGGGTGCATTAGCAGGTACATCGTACAATATAGATAGAATGTACGTGGCAAAGCTTCTTGGGTTTGACGATATAACTAAAAATAGCCTCGATGCAGTTAGCGATAGGGATTTTGTGATAGAGTTTTTAAGCTTTTCTTCAATTATGATGATGCACTTAAGCCGCTTTTGCGAGGAAATAGTCCTTTGGTCCAGCAAAGAATTTGACTTTATAGAGTTAGATGATAGGTATTCTACAGGAAGCAGCATGATGCCTCAGAAGAAAAATCCAGATGCTGCAGAGCTTATACGGGGTAAGACAGGGCGAGTGTATGGGAATTTAATGACTTTGCTTACAGTCATGAAGGGACTTCCATTGGCATACAACAAAGATATGCAGGAGGACAAAGAAGCGCTTTTTGATGCAATAGACACTTTGAAAATGGCAATTGCGGTTTTTAATGGCATGGTAAAAACAATGAAGGTAAAAAGTGATAACATGGCAAGTGCAGCAAAATATGGCTATATGAATGCTACAGATTTTGCTGATTATCTTGTATCTAAGGGAATTCCATTTAGAAAAGCCCACGAGATAACCGGAAAAGTCGTGTTGTACGCCATAGATAAAAATTGTGCCATAGAAGAGCTATCAATTAAAGATTTAAAATCGTTTTGCGATGTGATAGATGTAGATGTTTATAAAGCAATTGATTTGAGGAACAGCATAAAAAATAAGAAAACTATAGGATCTCCGAAACTGTTTGATGAAGAATAGTACAGTTAGACGCAAAAAAAGAGATAGGATGTTTTTCCTATCTCTTAATCATTAAATAAAAGCTTGACTACATTTATTATGTCGTCGTCTACAACTCGATAGCAGATTTCAAGTCCGTTTCGCTTTCCCTCTATTATGCCGGCAGATTTTAGCTTTGATATGTGCTGCGACACTGTTGATTGAGGTAAGTTTAAGCATTCTTGTATTGTAGTCACGTTGCACTCTCCTGATAGAAGTCCTCTTACGATGCAAAGCCTGTACGGATGCGCTATGGCTTTTAATTTTTCTGCTATCGCTTCATACTTTTTAAAATCTTTTTCGATGTCTATAGCACTGTTTTTCAGCGGAAATCCCTCCAAATTTTATATAAAGAGTGTGGTGTCTGACTGCTCTGCTGCACCTATAAATGATGCCACACCGCCTAACTCAACACCATCTATAAGTTCATCTTTAGTTATACCCATTATATCAGACGACATGTTACATGCCACAATCCTTACGCCATTTTTAAGCGCTTGCTGTATTAAATCTTCCAGCGAAGATACGTTTTTCTTGTTCATGATGTACCTTATCATTTTAGGTCCTATGCCAAACATGTTCATCTTCGAAAGCTTTAGCTTCTTGGAACCCCTTGGCATCATCATGCCAAACATCTTACTGAAGAAGTCTTTCTTGATTGACACTTTTTCTGGCTTTCTCAGTATATTAAGACCCCAGAATGTGAAGAAGAGTGTTACCTTTCTTCCCATTGCAGCAGCGCCATTTGCTATTATGAATGCTGCTATGGCTTTGTCTAAGTCTCCACTGAATACTATGATAGCCTTGTCGTTTTTATCAGAAGATGTTTTTGTTTCAACTGCTTTTGTAGCTGCATTTTTCCTTATCTCTGCTACAATGATTTTTCCTTCGTGATATAAGTTAAGAAGCGCATTTCCAGTTCTTTGGCACCATGTCTTAATGTCATTTTCAAATCCAGGATCTGAAGCCTTTATCTTTAGTATGTCTCCATCTTTTAGATTTTTTATTGCGTTGAATGTCTGCATTATAGGACCAGGACATTGAAGTCCACACGCATCAATCTCTAATGTTGCCGCTGCCACTGTGTCATCTGATTTTTTTTTATCTGTAACGCACATGCCGCACTCTGTCTGTTCATCGTCGTACCTTACTGTTATATCTGTGAAATCCGATGTTGCGGTTTCGTATATTTTATAACCGCCACTTAGATTTTTGACAGATTTAAAGCCATTTTGCATCAATATTCTACAAGCTATATATCCTCTTAAGCCTACTTGACAGTATACGTATATATCTTTGTCTTTTGGAATCTTGTGAAGATTTTCTCTTAGCTCATCTACAGGTATGTTTATAGAACCATTAATGTTTCCAAGCTGATACTCAAGATCCGTTCTTACGTCAAGTATTAAAGACTTAGACAAATCTATATCTTTAACTTCGTCCCAGTGGAATACGCTTATATCACCTTTTAATATATTAGAAGCTGCAAAACCAGCCATGTTTACAGGGTCTTTTGCTGATGAATATGGTGGAGCGTATGCCAATTCAAGTTCTTCTAAGTCGTAAACTGTCATATTGCTGCGTATTGCAGTAGCGATGACATCTATTCTCTTATCAACGCCGTCAAATCCAACTATTTGAGCGCCTAAGATTTTTCCATCATCTTTTTTGAATATGAGTTTAATGGTCATAGGCAGTGCATCAGGATAGTAGCTGGCATGTGAATTTGGATGTATTATGACTTTTTCATAATCTATCCCAGCTCTTTTTAAGATTGTTTCATTGTTTCCTGTTGCTGCCACAGTTAAGTCGAAAATTTTTGCAACAGAAGTACCTTGCGTACCATCGTATTTGCTTTTTCTTCCGCAAATATTGTCTGCAGCGATACGGCCTTGTTTGTTTGCAGGTCCGGCTAATGGTATCAAAGTATTGCTTCCGTTTATATAGTCTTTTACTTCTATAGCATCGCCTACAGCGTATATATCAGGATTTGATGTCTGCATGTATTCATTGACCTTTATGCCGCCTCTTTCGCCGATTGCGAGGCCTGCGTCTTTTGCTAATTTTGTGTCTGGCCTTACGCCTATGCCTAATACGACCATGTCAGTGATTAACGTATTGCCGCTATTCAATACGACAGTCGTTATGCCTTCTTTGTGGTGAAACTCTTTTACACCATCTTTTAATATGAGATTTACACCTTTATCTTTAAGGCGTTGATGTACAATTGCAGCCATTTCGTAATCAAGAGGTGCCATTACATGGTCAGCTAATTCTACGATTGTCACATCAAGTCCTGCTTCTTTTAAATTTTCTGCTACTTCAAGACCAATAAAGCCTCCTCCTACTACAACAGCCTTTTTAGGTTTGTTGTTGTCGACAAAGTCTTTTATCCTATAAGTATCTGGAATAGTTCTAAGCGTAAAAATATTTTTGCCATCTATGCCTGGCATTGGTGGTTTTATAGGTTCTGCGCCAGGTGATAGTATCAATTTATCGTAGCTTTCTGTATAGGTTCTGTCATTTTTTATATCATGAACGACTACGGTTTTTTCATCAGGATTTATCTTTGTGACTTCTGATAGAGTCCTTATGTCGATGCTGAAGCGCTTTGACATAGCTTCTGGTGTTTGAACGACTAATTTTTCACGTTCTTTTATGACTTCACCTATATAATACGGCAGACCACAGTTGGCATAAGATATATATTCTCCCTTTTCAAAGAGTATTATTTCAGCGTCTTCATCAAGTCTTCTCAATCTTGCCGCAGCAGATGCGCCGCCAGCAACGCCCCCGACAATTACAACTTTCATGATTCTTCCTCCTATTAAGATTATTATTATTATATCTTAATATTACAATATATTAATTTTATTGTCAATAATTTAACTAAAAATATTTTTCAATTAAAGAATTATGATAAAGCCTTATCAAATAAAGGTATAAAAAAAGCGAGATTATATCTCGCTTACTTCTTTTTCAAGAAAGTCACCAAAGCAGGTATCAGAGAAATCACGATTATGGCTATTGTGACGAATCCAAAATGTGTTTTGACAATCTCGAGGTTTCCAAAGTAGTAGCCGCCAAACGAGAACAATGCTGCCCAGATTATACCGCCTAATGCGTTGTAGGTGAGGAAGTGGATATAATTCATCTCACCTATGCCTGCCACAAACGGCACAAACGTCCTTATGATAGGTATAAATCTTCCTAATACTATTGTCATATTGCCGTATTTATCATAGAAGTTTCTGGCTTCTAAAAGGTGTTCTTTCTTTATCAATTTTAGGTTTTCAGCTTCGTATATTTTTTCGCCTATAAATTTTCCTATGTGGTAGTTTACAGTGTCACCTAATATTGCAGCCGACGCGACTACTATAAATAAGGTGAATACATTTAGCGAACCTATGGCAGCAAACGCACCTGCAGCAAATATTAGCGAGTCACCAGGCAAAAATGGCGTTATGACGATGCCTGTCTCAAAAAACAATATGAGAAATATAAGTAAATATGTGGCGGTACCATACGTTTGTATTATGGTGCCTAAATACTTGTCGAGATGAAGAACTACATCAATTCCCAATTTCAATAATGACATTAAAATCCCCATTCCTTTTTGCAAAATAGTGTACATTTATAATTATAGCATATTAAAAATTGCAATTATTACAGAATTGTAAATTTTAATCCACTTTTAATCTCTTTTTGATTTCATGTACTGAGTTAATTTTTCTTTAATGTCATTATTTTGTTCTAAAAAGTCCATAAAACGTAAGAAACAATGGAGTGTTTCTGTACTTACAGTGTGTTCTATTTTTTCTGTTTCTTCAAGAAGATTATTTTCTGCTATTCCAAGTGTTTTTAGAAGTTCTAAGATTGTATTATGCCTTTTTATAAGAGCTTCTCCGATTGATTTGCCTTCATTGCTTAAAGTTATGATGCCGTACTTTTCATAGTCTATGAGATTAAGCTCAGAAAGCTTTTGAACCATCTTTGTGGCGGATGGCGGCTGGACATTCAATGCATCTGCCAATTCATGCAGCCTTACATAGCCTGATTTGGCTGATAATCTACATATCATTTCAAGATAGTCTTCCATAGACGCTGTCAATGAGTTATTCTCTTTTTTCATGTATTCGCTAAAAGTGCGAAATTTATCCTGCAATTTATTCACCTTCTTTTTAAATGTAACGAAATACATCCGTTTAACATATTCTATGTTAGAATTTTAAATTTTAGGATTGGCTAATAATGTTGCCAATGTGAAAAAGGGTGTGACATAATATGAAAGATTTAAATAGTGTGGCTGTGGCAGATTTCGCTGAAACAAACAAAAAAGCCTCAGGAAACCTGATTGTAAAGAAGATTGCTGATTTTTTAAAGTACTTAGGTCCAGCATTTGTAGTAAGCGTTGCTTATATAGATCCTGGCAATTTTGCCACAAATATAACTGGAGGTGCTAAGTACAATTACAGCCTTTTGTGGGTCATCTTGTGGAGCAATATGATTGCAATCTTTCTCCAGTATTTATCGGCTAAATTGGGTATAGCTACTGAAAAAAATTTGTCCCAAATGTGTGGAGCTGTATTTTCAAAAAAGACTAATGTATTGCTTTTTGTCGTATCTGAGATTGCAGCTATTGCAACCACGATGGCAGAATTTTTAGGTGGTGCTGTAGGAATATACCTTCTTTTTAAGATTCCATTGGCCTATGCAGGTGTCATAACTGGAATTGTGACACTTTTCATAACGCATCTACAGAGATTTGGGCAGAAAGCGGTGGAGTCAGTCATTGAAATATTAATAGGTGTAATATGCTTAGCATACGGATTCGAAATTTTTTTAGCAAAGCCAGAATGGCTGAAGGTTGGACTTAGCACTTTGACTCCAACGATTGCAAATAGAGATGCTTTGTATATAGCAGTTGGTATGCTGGGAGCTACAGTAATGCCACATGTCATATTTTTGCATTCTCAATTAGTTCAAAGTAGAAACAAGGGTTTAAGCTTAAAAGAGAAAAAGCACCATTTATGGATGGAAAGGCTGGACATTGTGATAGCCATGAATATCGCTTTTATTGTCAATGCGGCTATGGTAATTGTGTCAGCGGCAGTTTTCTTTAAAAATGGTATTAATGTTGATTCTATAGAAGATGCTCATAGATCATTAGAACCTCTTTTGGGTTCTTTTTCAGGTATAGCTTTTGCATTGGCCCTTTTATCATCGGGATTTTCGTCGTCTGCAGTTGGGACTATGGCAGGGGAGACAGTTATGGATGGATTTTTAAATAAAACTTTTCCACCGCTTTTAAAAAGGCTTATTACGATAATACCGTCAATGGCAGTCCTTTTCTTGGGTGTAAATCCAATGAATGCTCTTATTTTAAGCCAAGTCGTTTTAAGCTTTGCCCTTCCATTTGCTATAATACCACTGCTTTTAATAACTTCTAAAAGAGAATACATGGGTGAATTTGTAAACAATTTGGCTGCTACAATTGCAGGATGGGGAATTTCGATTTTTATAATACTTTTAAACGGAATACTTTTGTATACAACCTTTCAAGGAATGTTGTGAACAAAACAAAAAGATGTCCTCATTAGGACATCTTTTATGCATAAACAAATGCAAAAATAGGAGGAGTAAAGTTTAAATCTCTGCAGTCCACAAGCCGTGCAAATTGCAATATGCCCAAGCTTGAATCTTTGCTGCATCTGTCTTGAATGTTGCTTCAGGTTTATCTCCTGGTTTTAACATCTTCCTCATGTAAATTCCGTCGGCTAAAATTGAAATCCACTCTATGTAGTGTTTTTCCTCCATAGGATGTTCTACGCTGCCAACTTTTACTGTTACTGTGTCACCGTCTTTTAATATCACAGGAACGTGTTTTTCTTTGCTGGCATCAACTGTATTTACTATTTGCTCTTCCATCGGCTTTTCACAGCATGTCAATGTTCCATCACCAGCGTTTAAAACTTCTACAACATTTCCGCACTCCTTGCATTTGTAAACTCCAAATAAATTTGCCATAAGAAAACCTCCTTTTAATTTAAAGATAATTTATTTCTTTTGATAAAAATTATCTTTTGTAAATATTATACACCTCATATAAATTAAAATCAAGTAGTATTATGATAATATATTTTTGATAAAAATATGCTAATATATTGTATGAAAGCTTTGATGTTTTTGGAATACATGTTAAGAAGGTGAAAAAGATGAGCTACAGGATAGAACACGATATTTTAGGATATATGGAAGTGCCTAATGATGCTTATTATGGCATTCACAGTTTAAGAGCTCATGAAAATTTCAATTTGTCAGGTCAACCAATTCATAGAGAGCTTATAATAGCACTGGCGCAAGTAAAAAAGGCGGCTGCTATAGCTAATAGAAACATAAAATTGCTTGATAAAAAAATTGCAGATGCTATAATTATTGCATGTGATGAAATAATCGAAGGTAAATTTCACGACCAATTCATTGTTGATGCACTTCAGGGTGGAGCAGGTACATCTGCAAATATGAATATGAATGAAGTCATAGCAAACAGGGCGATAGAGCTGCTTGGCGGCGAAAAAGGAAATTATGATTTAGTAAGTCCTGTTGATCATGTAAACTTAAGCCAATCCACAAACGATGTTTTTCCTACTGCTGTAAGAATAGCAGCTATTAAACTTTTAAAGCCTTTAAGTGAGAGTTTTGCTAATCTACAAGTAGCACTTCAAGAAAAGGAAGACGAGTTTAAAGACGTAATTAAGATGGGTAGGACGGAACTGCAGGATGCTGTGCCTGTGATGCTGGGTCAGGAGTTTGGAGCATATGCACAGGCAATCGCAAGGGATAGGTGGAGGATATACAAGGTGGAGGAAAGGCTAAGGCAGGTGAATATAGGTGGGACTGCTGTCGGCACAGGGTTAAATGCTGACATAAGGTATATCTACAGCGTCATTGAGATTTTAAGAGACATAACAGGAATTGGACTTGCCAGAGCTGAGTACATGATGGATCCTACTCAAAATAACGATGTTTTTGTGGAAGTATCAGGTATGTTGAAAGCTGCAGCTACAAATCTTATCAAGATATCTAATGATATTAGGCTTATGTCATCAGGTCCAAGATGTGGACTTATGGAGATAACCATACCGGAAGTACAAGCTGGTTCGTCTATAATGCCGGGCAAGATAAATCCAGTAATACCTGAGGCAGTAAAACAGGCAGCATATCAAGTATTGTCCTGCGATTATGCTATAACATTAGGAGCGCAATCTGGGGAATTTGAGCTTAATTTCACATTGCCGCTTATTGCCTATAATCTTTTCAATGAGATTGATCTTCTTAAAAATGCAGTAGACATGTTTATATATAAATGCATAAAAGGAATAAAGGCAAATCGACATCACCTTGAAGAGATGGTGGAAAAGAGCCTATCTTATGCGATTGTGTTAAGCCCTCATTTGGGATATGAAAAAGCATCTATGATAGCAAAAGAGGCTAAAGAAGAAGGAAAGACGATAAGAGAGGTTGCCAAAAAATATTTAAAAGAAGAACAGCTTGACGCCATACTTAATGAATACGAAATGACAAAACCTGGCATACCGGGTTTAAAAAGATTGAGAGGGGAAAATAGATGAATACAACGCCAAATGCATCGAGATTGCACATATCAATATTTGGCAGAAGAAACGCAGGAAAATCAAGCATAATAAATGCACTTACTAATCAAAACATCGCTATTGTCTCCGATGTAGCAGGTACTACAACAGACCCTGTGCAGAAGGCGATGGAGATACTGCCGATAGGCCCTGTAGTGATAACAGATACTGCAGGACTTGACGATACAGGAGAACTGGGTGAACTAAGGGTCAAAAAAACGTATGAAGTGCTAAATAGGACGGATCTTGCTTTGCTTGTGATAGATGGCATGGTGGGGCCGTCAGAGTTTGAGGAGGAAATTTTAGAGAAGATCAGAGAAAAAAACATTCCGGTTGTAGGTGTTTTAAACAAGGCGGATTTAGCTCAATTTCATTTCAATCAAAAAGCTGATTGGGAAAAGAAGTTGAAATTAGAGCTTGTTGAGACGTCTGCCAATAACGGTTATGGCATAGAAGAGCTTAAAAGGCAAATAATAAAAAAGGCTCCATACGATGATAAAGAGCTTTCTTTGGTGTCTGATCTGATAAATCCTGGTGATTTCGTGGTGCTGGTAGTGCCGATAGATAAGGCTGCACCTAAGGGAAGGCTTATACTGCCGCAGCAACAGGTGATAAGAGATGTGATTGAAAGTGATGCTATCGCTATTGTCACAAAGGAATACGAGCTGAAAGAGACGTTGGAGAATTTAGGGAAGAAACCGGCATTAGTTATCACTGATTCGCAGGTTTTCTCAAAAGTAAGTGCAGATACACCTCGGGACATACCTTTAACATCTTTTTCAATTCTTTTTGCAAGGTACAAAGGCGACCTTGACGAATTGACAAAAGGGCTTAAAGCATTAGAAAGACTTAAACCCGGTGACAAGGTTCTTATAGCCGAAGGATGTACACACCACAGGCAATCTGATGATATAGGGAAAGTAAAAATACCCAGGTGGATACGCCAAATTGTAGGCGGTGATATTCAATTTGATTTTTCCAGTGGAATGACGTTTCCAGACAATCTGGAGCAGTACAAGCTTATTGTTCATTGCGGTGGGTGTATGCTTAACAAGAGAGAAATGATGTACAGAATATCCTATGCAAAAGGCAAAGAAATTCCGATTGTAAATTATGGGCTTTTAATTGCGTACGTGCAAGGGATTTTGCCGCGGGCAATTGAGATGTTTCCGTCTGCGAAGCTTATATATGACGAGGACCAGCAATATTGAAGCTGGTCCTTTTTTACTCGTCTTCTACAATGTCTAAAGAAAAGCTCTTTTTGTACTTGAATAATACTACATACAGTATATATGCGATGCCTATAATACCACTTATTATAAATGTCATGTGTGCGCCAACTTTTTCGGCAAGACTTCCTGCGTAAAGGGCACCTATAGGCGTGACGCCTCCAAACACTAAAGAGTATACGCTCATGACTCTCCCTCTAAATCTGTTGCTGGAGTTAAGCTGTACGGTGGTGTTTGCCGATGCAGAGAAAGTAATCATAGAAAATCCAGATAAAGCGAGGAGAATCGTTGTAAGCCAATAGTAGCTTTGGAAACCGATTAAGATTTGGAAGACACACAATCCCACTCCACCTAATATGAGATAGAAAGGTTTCGCACCTTTCTTGCTTAATGATGCCAGTATTAGAGCACCTATTAATGCGCCAACGCCCATAGATGACATGAGAAAGCCGTATCCCGTGGAATTTTGATTTAAGATGTTTTTTGCAAACACAGGCACTAAAACATTGAAATTTATGGCGAACGTGCTTAAAACCGCCATCATAAGTATAGTAGCGAATATTATCGGAGTATTTTTGATGTAGAGAAGCCCTTCTTTTATATCTGATATCACATCTTCCCTTTTTAACATTGCTCTTGATTTGCTTACTTTCACATCAATAAGGATTAAACCAGTGATTACTGCAATAAAGCTTAATGCGTTGAGGTAAAAGCACAGTGCATAACCTAAAAGGCCTATAAGTACGCCTGCTATGCCAGGTCCTATGATTCTGGCTGCATTGAATATGGAAGAATTAAGTGATATTGCATTCATCAAGTCTTCTTTGCCAACTAAATCGATTATAAATGATTGCCTTGCAGGATTGTCGATGGTGTTTATGAAACCGACGATGGTTGCTAAAACGAGTATTTCCCAGTAGTTTATTATGTTTAATGCAGTTAGCGTTGCAAGAGCCAAAGCTGTCACCATCAGGCTTGTCTGAGTAAATATAAGGATCTTTCTCTTTGGAAACCTATCTATTACGACACCAGCAAACAGAGATAAAAAAAGCATAGGCAGAAATTGAAGGGCGCTTACAACACCCAACAAGAATGCAGAATTGGTTAATTTAAGGACTAGCCAATCTTGACCAATATTTTGCATCCATGTGCCTATGAGGGATATCATTTGTCCAAACCAAAACAATCTGAAATTTCTATGCCTTAATGCAGGAAAAACACTGTCAGTCAGTTTATCAAGAAAAATATAGAATGAGTTCAATTAAAATGCCTCCTATTTGTAATAGTCACATAAAAGTTCAATGGATTTATTGAAATTTTCACTGGCTAAATCAGGCTTGCCAATTGATATATACAGGTTGCCTAAAGCTTTGTAAGCATCTGAAAGTTCCTTTTTAAGCCCCAGCTTTTTTAATATTTCCAATGATTTATTCAGTTCTGATGCAGATTGTTTAAAATCCTTAAGTTTTAAATGTATAGTGCCCAGCAAAGTGTACAACCTGCCAATCTCTTCTTCCGCATTTAACTCTTTCAATATATTCATAGATGAATTTATGTGTTCAAGAGCTTTATCATAATTTTCTAAGTAAAATTCTATTCTGCCTAATTCAGTCAGATTACATGCCATGCCTGTTTTGTTGCCTAAATCTTTGTACATAGAGTAGCTTTTGAGGAAATATCTTTTTGCTATATTGTATTTCCTAAGATCTGTATAGACAAATCCCAATAAGTTGTATTCGCTGGCAATGTCGCCTTTTATGTTTAATGCCTTACTTATTACTAAAGACTTTCTTATGTAATTTAGTGCATCGTTGTATTCTTTTAATTTGTAATTTATAAGTCCAAGACCATTGTTGCACTTTGCAATGTAGTTAATAGTGTTTGTCATCGTGGCATAGTTTAAACAATTTAAATAGTAATCCCTCGATTTTATGAGTTCTCCTAGCTTGTTGTAAAGATCGCCCATGCTATAAAGCATCTTACATTTAAGTTCATAATTAATTATACTGCTTTTTTCGAATTCGTCGATAGCTTTCAAATAAAAAGTCAGCGCAGCATCAGGATTTTGCAATTTTTCATGACACAAACCTATGTTGTAGTATATTTCAACGAGAATTTCGTGTAAAGAATTTTGAGAAAAGTAAGTCAAACACCTATTGAATGAATCTAAAGCAGACTTGTAATCTTCAATTTTTGTGTACGTCCTGCCTAAATAAAAGCTTATTATATTTAAAGTGTATTCATCTACATTAAGCTCTAAAGCTTTTTGATAATAAGATATGGCATCGGCTAAATTTCCACTGTCAAGCGACTTTCTTCCTTCTATCACTAATTTCAATACTTTTTTGTAAGTATTTATCTCATCTATAAGTTCTGCTTTGTCTTTGTAATCGTCATCAAGAAAGTACACCAGCGGTTTGTTCAATTTCTTTGCAATAAAATCTAAAGCCTTTAGCGAAGGATTTATCTTCCCCTTTTCTATCAAACTTATATAGCCTTTTGAAAATTCATCACCCGAAATATCACCCTGTTTTAAAAGGAGTTTTTTTCTTTCATCTCTGATTTTCTTCCCTAATTTAACTACATCCATCAGAAATTGGCCTCCCTCCCCCTTTTTATTATAAAATATATTATAATTTAACTAGTTGAAATTTTCAATCGCTTTTATTTGTGCTATTAATATATTTTAAGCAAAGTGAAATTTTTGCTGGTTTAATATTGTAGAAATTTGTTTTTTTGTGTGAATTCAATGGTATAATATTAATTAAATAGTCGGAGGTGTAAAAATGGGCAAATTAACCATAGTAGGGCTTGGACCTGGCGGGTTTGAACACATGACAATTGAAACTATTGAAAAGATGAAGAATGCAGACAAGTTGTATTTAAGGACGGAAAAGCACCCTGTTGTAAAATATTTAATGGATATGGGATTGTCTTTTGAAACTTTCGATAAAATTTATGAAACGGGCTCGACATTTGAGGAAGTTTATGATAATATTACTCGGGAAATAGTAGAAATTGCCGAAAAATACGATAATGTAGTCTATGCTGTTCCAGGCAATCCTTTAGTTGCGGAAAAAACTGTTGAGTATCTGTTAAAGTTTTTAAATGACAGTGACGATATAAAAGTAGAAGTTGTTCCTGCTATGAGCTTTGTCGATGTTGTCGTGAATGAATTAAAAATAGATCCTATTTATGGATTGAAAATCATCGATGGACTGTCTCTTGATAGTATAAAACCTGACAAAAGGTGCAATAATTTAGTAACACAGGTTTACAATAAAAGGGTAGCTTCAGAAGTAAAGCTTAAGCTTATGGACATTTACGGCGATGAATTTTTGGTGACGGTTGTAAAAAGTGCTGGTGTAAAAGGTGAACAGCGAATCGAAACCATGCCTTTGTATGAAATTGACATGATAGATTGGATCGATTACCTTACATCTATATTTATACCGCCTGTCGAAGGCACTTTTAAAGCAAGGTACGATGTAGATGACTTGCTGGACATAATGGCAAAGCTCAGAGGTGAGAGTGGATGTCCTTGGGATAAAGAGCAGGATCACAGCACATTAAAAAGATATTTGATTGAAGAATGCTATGAAGTAATCGATGCAATAGAGAACAATTCAGACGAAAGTTTATTGGAAGAGCTTGGAGACGTTTTGCTGCAGGTGGTTTTTCACTCTCAAATAGCTGATGAGAGAAAGGCATTCAACTTTCATGATGTATGTGATGCCGAGTGCAAAAAGATGATTTACAGGCACCCTCATGTGTTTGGAGTGGAGGAAATAGCTACTTCAGCAGATGTTCTAAAAAGGTGGGATGAGATAAAGAAAGATGAAAAAGGCTATAAATCCCACACAAATGAGTTAAAAAGTGTTCCAAGGTCTATGCCAGCATTGATTAGGGGTTATAAAGTGCAAGAAAAAGCGGCAAAAGTAGGCTTTGACTGGGACAATGTAGACGACGCAATGGCAAAAGTCTATGAAGAATTAAATGAATTTAAGGAGGTGTATAAAGGGGAAGACGAAAATGATAAAGTAGAAGAATTAGGTGATTTGATTTTTGCTGTCGTAAATGTTGCTAGATTTTTGAAAATAGACCCCGAAATTGCTGTTCATAAGACCATTGAAAAATTCATCCAGAGGTTCAATTACATAGAAAATGCAGCAGAGAAATCTGGACATAAATTGGAAGACATGACATTATCTGAGATGGATAGCCTCTGGAATGAGGCAAAAATGAATAAATTTAATAAAAAAGCACAAAAATAAGCTTAAACTAGCAGGATTTTTAAGATTTGTGAAGAATAAATAAGTGTAGTATAAATTACTAAGGAGGTATTATGGTGAATAAGGCAGATCTTGTTACTAAGATTGCAGAAAAAAGTGAGTTAACAAAAAAGGATGCAGAAAAGGCATTAAATGCATTTGTTGATGCAGTTCAAGAAGCTTTAAAACAAGGAGACAAAGTTCAATTAGTAGGTTTTGGAACATTCGAAGTAAGGGAAAGAGCAGAAAGAAAGGGCAGAAATCCACAGACAAAAGAGGAAATTACGATTCCTGCTTCAAAAGCACCAGTATTTAAAGCAGGAAAGGCATTAAAAGATTTAGTAAATGCATAAGATCAGGTCGTATGACCTGATTGTTTTTTTGGAGGACGATGGACATGCGGCTTGATAAGTTTTTGAAAGTGTCCAGGCTTATAAAAAGAAGGACAGTGGCAAAAGAAGCTTGTGACAAGGGAATGGTATTTGTAAATGGAAAAGTGGCAAAAGCAGGCGATATTTTAAAAGTAGGAGATATTGTAGAGATTAATTTTGGAAATAGAGTAATAAAAGCAGAAGTTTTAGATATAAAAGATCATGCCCTTAAAGATGACGCTGATAAAATGTACAGGCTACTATAAAAAGAATTAAATACGACAATCCTTCCCATACTAAGATAAGGAGTGAATTTTGAATGGGAGGGATTTTTTATGAATAAGACAAAGTGGATCTTAATTTTTCTTATCTTTATGTTGGTTTCTACGTCATGTGGCACTCCAGCCAAAAAGCCTATGCAGCCAACAAAGGAGAAAACAATGATTCCAAAGATACCTGATAAAATAAGCCGTGGATATAATAAAGAGCCTGTCTTGAAAGTCTACATTACACAGACGGGGAAAATAGAGACAATGCCTTTGGAACAATATGTCATGGGGACAGTCGCAGGTGAGATAAAAAACAATTGGCCTATGGAGGCTTTAAAGGCACAAGCAATATTGGCGAGAAGCTATGTTTTAAATTTTGTCGATAATGAAAAATCAAAATACACAAACGCTGATATATCAACCGATTTCGAAGAAGCACAAGCGTGGAATCCATCAAATATCAATTCGAATATAAAGAAAGCAGTAAATGATACGAGAGGATTAGTAGCCGTATACGATGGAAAATACATCGAAGCATGGTTTCATTCAGATGCCGCAGGTAGAACGGCATTGGCTAAAGAAGGGCTTAATTATAAAAAAAGTGAACCGCCGTATACAGAAAGTGTAAAATCAGATGACATTAAAGTAGCTCCTCCTAATATAAGAAATTGGTCATATACTTTTACAAAACAGGAAGTTTTAAGTGCTTTAAACAAGATGGGCATAGAAATAAGCGATTTTAAAACAGTGAAGATAGGAGCAAAAGGAATATCTGGCAGGACGGTACTTCTGAACTTTGATAAAATACCTGTAAATGCGCCAGATTTCAGGATTGCCATTGGAAGTGAAAAGATGAAGTCTACAATGTTAGACAGCGTCAAATACGATGGAAATAATCTTACAATAAAGGGCAGGGGATTTGGGCACGGTGTCGGCATGTCTCAATGGGGTGCATATCAGATGGCTAAAAATGGAGCTAAAGCCAGTGACATAATAATGCATTATTTCAAAAATATAAATATTGTGAAACTCTGGGATTAAAGAGAGCCAAAAGCTCTCTTTTTTTGTTCTAAAAAATTGATGTGGACATAAAATTATTCTAAAAGAGGAGGTGTTATGATGGATGATAGAAAAGGGACAAACATCAATAAACCGCAAAATATCTCTGTTCAAAATAGGGAAAAGATGCAAATAACAGGCGTAGACAACGTTGTAAGTTTTGATGATGAAACTGTTGTGCTGGAAACATCAATGGGGATTCTCACGATTAAAGGTCAAGAACTTCACATAAATAAGCTGAATTTGGACGATGGAAATGTATCAATAGATGGAGAACTTATAAGTATTGTTTACAGCGATAGAGGCGGATTAATGGGTAAATCTGGCGGTTTTTTAAGCAGGATGTTTAGGTGAATTTGAGAATTGATGTGTCCCTTTAAATCGTGTATTATAATAGTAGATGATTTAAAGGGGATATGCTTTATGGATACTTATGTACTTGTAGACTTTGATGGAACAATAACAAAAGAAGATACGTGCTATGCGATGGTAAAGGCTTTTGCTAAAGATGGCTGGCAAGAGATAGAGAAAGATTGGGAAGAAGGGAAGATAACTACAGAAGAATGTGCATTAGAGACATTTAAGCTTATGGACATGGATGAAGAAAAATTGAAATCATTGCTTTTGACGATGGAAATAGATTTATATTTTAAAGATTTCATGGAGCTTTGCAAAGATAGAGGCTATAAAGTTATAATAGCCAGCGATGGTTATGACTTCAACATAAGGACTGTCTTAGATAAATACAATATTGACATAGAGTATTTTAGCAATAAGCTTGATTTTCGCGACGGCAAAATTGTGGCATCATTTAATACATCTGATGATTGCGATAAATGTGGTTCTTGCAAGCTGGACATCTTAAAAAAATATAAGAATAAAAACACGCGTATTATCTATATTGGTGATGGTTACTCCGATATTTGCATTTCAAAATATGCCGATTTGCTGTTTGCGAAAGGTGTGCTATTAAAATACTGTGAAGACAATGGCATTCCATTCGTTCCATTTGAAGATTTTAAAGATATCATAGAATATTTAGAAAAAAGCGATAAACTATTTTAAGTTTATCGCTTTTGCTATTGGAGGCACAACTTGCTTTTTCCTCGATATGACGTATGGCAGGTAAAAATGATTGTCATCGATATTTATGTTAAATGCCCTTTCTAATAACTCCTTGTGATTGCCTGCGAACAAAAACAAAGAACCTTCGTTGATTATATCTGTCAGCATCAGCAAAAGCATATCAAAGCTTTTGTTTTTTCTTTCCTCCTCCATAAATTTGAGAAGATCATCTTTAAGATTTCCAATGCTTGACAGTGTATTGACTTGTCCTATACCAACTCTTAAGTTGCCGATTAAAAATTCTTTAAAGTCGGTGTAAAATATCTCTTCAACTGTCTTGCCTTTTAAAGATGTGCCAGCTTCAAACATCTTTTTGCCAAAAGACTCTATGTCTATCTCAGCTATTTCAGCCAATTTTTTTGCTGCCCTTATATCTTCTGGTGTGCATGTTGGAGATTTGAATACAAGGGTGTCTGATAATATGGCTGCACACATGAGTCCTGCAATACGCTTGTCTGGCGTTATACCTCTCTCTTCATAGATCTTATTGATTATTGTAGAAGAACATCCTACAGGCTGATTTCTAAACAGTATAGGTTGATTTGTTTCAATGCCGCCAACTCGGTGGTGGTCAATGATTTCAAGGATAGTAGCATCTTCTATCCCGTCAACAGCTTGAGACAATTCGTTGTGATCAACAAGTATTATTTTCTTTCTTTCATAGTCCAATATGTGGCGTCTTGCCAATAGACCCAATATTTTTCCTTCATCATCAACTACAGGGAAATTTCTATATCTGTATTTTAACATCGTCTGTCTTACATCATCTATGTAATCACTGTCTTTAAATGTGACAATGTCATCCTTGATCATTATCAATGACACAGGTAAGCACTGATTTATAAGCTTTATGGTATCAAAAGTGTCGCAAGGGACTACTATCAAAGTCGAGCCAAACTTTTTCGCTTCTTCTATGACTGCGGAAGATGGGTCTTCGCCGCCGGTGATTATTATAGTCTTTGCGCCTTTTTTTATTGATTCTAATTGTATGTTTTCTCTGTTGCCTACGATTAACGTCATACCGGGTTCTATTCTGCTTACTACGCTTTGTGTTTGCATGGCGGCAACAATTATGTCGCCTCTTACAAATTCTTCATTTTTTAATATTAGCTTTCCGTTTAATGTCTTTATGATGTTTTCAACGGGAATAGTGTAATTTGACAGCTCGTGTGATGATGTCAGGTATGCTTTTGCAAGGTCTCCCATAGTAGCGATGCCTTTTAATTTATTTTCATCGTCTACTACCACAATCGTCTTGGAATTGTTGTTTAATAAAATATTCCAAGCTTCATACATTGGTGCTTTTTCACTTATAGTAAGTGGCTTGTCATAAGCGATATCGCCAACCTGAGTATATACATTGTCTATCAATAGTGGTTCATTTACATTAAAATAGTCTAAAACAAATTGCGTTTCTCTGTTAATAGGACCAAGCCTTACTGGTACCGCATTTATTTTGTCGGCTATTCTCTTTAAATTAGCGTATGCAATTGCTGAACAAATGGAATCAGTATCTGGATTTTTATGTCCTGAAACAAATACAATACTCATATTCAATTTCTCCTTTGTTTAGATTTTTAAACTTCGTAAATAGTTTAATACGGAAGATTGTGTAAGATTATCAATGAATATCGGTTGGCGCATTAAATGAATCATATCAATTTCCTACATAAATATAATATAATATGAGGAGGTATAATGTAAATGGTAATGAATGTTGAGAGTCAACTTTATTCTTTTCTTGTCATGTTATATGGTGGCATAATAATCGCTATTTTATACGATGTATATAAATTGTTTAGATTTATACTAAGGCCAAAGAGGATTGGAACTGACATAGGGGATATAATCTATTGGATATTGGCTACAATCGTATTTATATTTTTTTTATATGTAAGCAATTATGCTGAAATAAGGTTTTACTCATTTCTTGGACTTTTAATTGGAATACTTTTGTACAACATATTTCTAAGTCCTATTGTGATGAAATTGTTGCTATTTTTTTATAAGGTCATGAGAAATACTGTCATATGGGTATATAAAATTGGGTCATATCCATTTGTTGCTATTTATAAAATTTTATCGGTACCGGTAAGATATATTTCAAGGATACTGGGTATTCCTGGTAAGTTAATCAATAACACAATATCACATTTTAATATTTTTAAGAGAAAAAAATAAAGGATTTTTCTAATAAATGTCGAATATATTTAAAAGACTAAAAATGTGTGAGAGGTATGTTAACCATGAAACAAAGGAGAAAAATGAAGTTAAAACCTGCTCTTTTGATTCTTTTTGTTGTGTACATATTATTTACTCTTGTAAAGCAACAAATAACATTAAATGTGTTGGATAAAAAATTGAATGCAGCTATTACACAGGTAAATGCTGCTGAAGAGGAGAATAAAAAATTAAACAATCAGATAAAATATATAAAGACAGATGAATTTATCGAAAATGAAGCCAGGCAAAAATTAGGGCTTATCAAAAAAGGAGAGATAATGTTTATAGATACTGCTAAGGATGCACAAAATTCCTCGAATTAAGGCGAATTTTTTTAATATGCTTGATAGAAATGACTTTTTAATATATAATTAAACATATTAGTAATCAAATAAGAAGAGGGAGGATAAACATTTATATGCCATTTCAGGTAGGAGAGGTAGTTGAAGGAACTGTTCTAAATATCACAGATTTTGGAGCGTTTGTTCAATTACCAGAAGGCAAAACAGGGCTAGTCCATATATCAGAAGTTGCTAATACGTATGTAAAAGACATAAACGAGTTTTTGAAAGAAAACGACAAGGTGAAGGTAAAGATTCTTTCTATGGATAAGGGCGGAAGGATAAGCCTATCAATAAAAAAGGCTTTGCCAAAGCCAAAACAAGCAAAAAGCAACAAAGGCTATGACAGTGACAATTATAGCAATCGGAATAATAATATATCTTTTGAAGAAAGGATATCAAAATTTTTAAAGGATTCTGATGAAAGGCAGCAGCAGCTTAAAAAGAATTTTGATTCAAAAAGAAGAGGCGGCGGCTACAAAAGAAACGCTAGTTATTAAAACTTCGGGCAAGCCCGAAGATTTTTTATGGGAGGACTATTATGAGGTGTTCTGTTATCGATATAGGAACAAATTCTGTCCGCCATCTTATGTGCGATGTAGATGGGAAAGAAATTAAACACATAAAGAAGGATGTTAAAGTAACGAGGCTTGGTGATTCTGTATCAAAAAATGGGAGATTGGCCAGCGATGCTATTGAACGAACAGCAAGTGCAATAAAAGCTTTTTTAGATGATGCTGAAAATCTCAAGGTACAAGATATATATGCTTTTGCTACATCTGCAGTGAGAGATGCTAAAAATGCTGACAGCTTTATAAATGAACTTTCAAAACTTGGCATAAACGTTGATATAATAGATGGTGAAACTGAAAGTCTTTATGGATATATTGGTGCCTCATACGGAATAAAAAGAGAAAATGTATTGGTTTTGGATGTTGGTGGAGGGAGTACAGAATTTTCTTATCTTAACGGAAACCTTGTGAAAAAAAGCTTTGATATAGGTGCTTTAAGGCTTACTGAGAAATTTATAAAGAATGATCCTATTACGATCGATGAGTACAACAATATAAGTCTTTATATAACAGATATGCTTACGCCATTTATAAGCGAAAATCAAGAAATACCTACAGATGTAGTTGGCATAGGTGGTACAATAACAACACTTGCTGCCATGTCACAGGGTTTAGAAATCTACTCGAGAGAATTAGTTCATGGATATGTACTTAGTAAAAGCGAAATAAATAGATTGCTGGATTTAATGATGTCGTTGCGCTTGGACGAGAGAAGACTTTTAAATGGCTTGCAGCCTGAAAGAGCTGATATTATCGTTGCTGGCACAATAATAGTCTATACAATTTTAAAACTTTTGAACTGCACTTCAATTACCGTAAGCGAATGGGACAATCTAGAAGGTGCTTTAGTAGAAAAATATATATCAGTACTATAAATGCATGTAGAGCATTTTCATTTTTAAAAGCTTTCTCAGGCCAATACTACTACTGAAGCATTATCTATACCATTTAAGGCTCCTTCGTAGCGATATACCCAGTAATTAGAACCGTTTACTGTAACGAGGCAAACTTCGTCCTTTTCAATATATTGGGCAAAGTCTTTTATCTGAATTCTGATGCGAATTTTCTCATCTATAGATATTTTTTAAATTGTACTACAAAATTGTAAACAAATTGTGAACAAAATAAAAATATACAATATAGGTATAAAAAGTTAAAATGCAAGGAGGAATTTGAAGAATTATGTAGAATTATATTATATAAAGTTGTTAGATTGTGTAGTAAATTGTCGTCTACTTTAGATAATGCAAAAAGTGCAGGACATCGACGACAATGTATGAATTTATGTTTTAAGTTTTTATCAGGAAGAATGAGAGATTACTAAATTGTCAAGCAAGAGAGCTTGACATTGATATGTTTTCTTGCAAAAAGAGAATGGCTTAATAAGAGGAAGTGAACGTGTTTTTAGCCTACCTACGAGGAATTGAAATCGTTTACGTATAATTCTGGAAGTCCTTGCTGGTTTATCGGTTTTTAGCCTACCTACGAGGAATTGAAATTAATTTGGAATAAAATTTATAAAAGTATCCAACCATGCGTTTTTAGCCTACCTACGAGGAATTGAAATTATGCGGAGGTGTTCCTTCTTCCAGATACCTACCATATGTTTTTAGCCTACCTACGAGGAATTGAAATTTGTTTTCTGTGCTTTCTGCCTCTTTCTTTCTGCTGTCGTTTTTAGCCTACCTACGAGGAATTGAAATAAAGCAGTTGACACAAACAATAAAGAAGAACTCGAGTTTTTAGCCTACCTACGAGGAATTGAAATCAGAAAGCGATATTAAAAAAATATGTGAGATCTTTAGTTTTTAGCCTACCTACGAGGAATTGAAATAATGGCATTAGTTGTGGCAATATTAATGTCTTAAAAGTTTTTAGCCTACCTACGAGGAATTGAAATACAGTAACTTCTAATAAAAACATAATCTTTTTATAAGTTTTTAGCCTACCTACGAGGAATTGAAATTCATCATCGCACGTCCAACAGGCGTTGTTGTATCAAAGGTTTTTAGCCTACCTACGAGGAATTGAAATTTTTCTGTTATAAGCAAAAAAATAAAGGACTTTTAAGTTTTTAGCCTACCTACGAGGAATTGAAATCTTAAAGGACCTTGCTCGTCAAAAAACGTGCATTGAGTTTTTAGCCTACCTACGAGGAATTGAAACGTCCATAGCCTTCTGTACGCTCTGGAAGGCGTATTACATGTTTTTAGCCTACCTACGAGGAATTGAAACTATGTGCCATATGCAGTGGCAATGGTGGACGCTTTTCGTTTTTAGCCTACCTATAAGGGATTGAAACATAAAATGATTTCCTCCTCCTAAAATAGATAAGGTAATTAAAAACGAAAAGAAGGTGTTTTTATAATGGGCAAGAAAGAAGTTGAGATTTGTTTTGAGACAATAACTCCTTTATGGTTCGGTGATGCTTGGCAAAAGAATGAGAAGGTTCGACCTTCAGCTTTAATAGGGAATTTGAGATTTTGGTTTTCTGTATATTGGAAATTTATCAAAAGGGGTCAAATTGAAAATTTAGATGATAATGGTATTCCTATAGATAGTTTATTAAGTAAAGATTATAAAACTTTTCCGGATATTTTATTGAAACACATACGGGATGGTAATATAGGTGATGATTTTAACTTTGACAAGGAAGTTGATAATGTATTAAATGAATTAGAATTGCCTGTTCCTTCGCGAATATTTGGATGTACTGGATGGGATAGTAGGGTAAATATAGAAATTTTAGAGTATTGTACTAATAAGTTGAATTTGAAGGAAATAGAATTTAATTTCCCAAATGACGTAGAAAGCAAATTTTGGATAGAAAAGATTCTTTTTCAAAGCATGAATAATATCAATGGTCATGATAGATTGAAGATTAAGCTTAAAACTATGTCATATTGGTGGGATACATATCTTAAGGATTTTATTAGTTTTTTTGGAAATAAAATTATTCTTATTGGAGGTAAACTTTCTTTTGGATTTGGATTTGCAAAAATCAAAATTGAAGAATTACAGGATGTGAAAGAACAGGATGAGAGTATTGGTAGAAATAGCAGTATTAATAACTTCCTGTTAGTAGATAAAATAGAAGGAATGAATTATCACACAGGCAAAAAGGTTTTGGGCTATAATTTTAAATATCATCTAAGAAAAAATGAGGAAAAAAAGTTTAGAGAAAAGAATTTTGGCAGTAAAGGTAATGCCTCTAAAGTTTATGTATCACATTTGCAAAAAGAAGATAATAATTCTGTATATCTTATTGTTTTAAATAATTTATATGACAGTTTATCTATTCCTGATTGGATAGTTGATAAATATAAAAAACAGCTTAATGAATATAAAAAGGAAGTGTAGTAAGATGCCAACATATGATTCTTTTGTAGAATATAAAAATGATAAAAATAAATTTTTAAGTGAATGCGAAGAAAACATAAAGCCTTTTATAATTTTGAAATATGGTTTTGTTAATAGCAAAGAGGATGAATTGGAGAATTTCAAAAAAGACAATAAAATTTATTGTATAGGGGATAAAAACAAAATACAGAATATATCAGGAATTTTAGATAATTGTGAGAATGTTAGCGTATATATTAAAAAACTTTTTCCGTATTCATTTATTATTTGGTCAAAATTTAAATTAAAACAGCCATATTTTTCAAAAGATGATGATGATTTTTATATAATTTCAAATCCTGTATTAAAAGAAAAAGCTTTTAAAGTGCCAATGGTGCGAGGAAGTGGATGGAAAGGTACTTTGGCTAATGCTTTCAAGGACTTAATTAATGAAAATATTGATATAGGTGACAAGGAGAGAAATCGAACTTTAATAGAAAGCTATATTAGAATTTTTGGTACAGGATCAGAATATATGAAAAGTTTAGAATATTATTATAAGAAAAGATTAGAGAATGAGGCTTACACTATTAAATATTTAAAAGATTCATTATTTAGACTATTACTTTTTGAATTTGGCATTAAATTAACAAAAGAAATGTTAGAAAATATAAGAAAAGCCAATACTAGGGAAGAAATTTTTAATATATTAAATGATGAATATTTTGCGAAAATTGAATCTATAAATACTCATAAAGGAAGAGCTATATTCTATCCTACATACTTTGATAGATTATCGCTGGAAGTGTTTAATCCTCATGATAGAAGGAAAAGAGCAGGTACACAGCCTATTTATTATGAAGTGGTTCCTGAAAGTACAGAAGGGATATTACAGATTATATACATTCCGTTTGATGGCATGTTAAATGAAAATGACATATTAAAAAGCGAAGCGGAAAATGATTTGAATAATATTTTATTGGCAATTGAAAAAATATCCCAAAATGGTGTAGGTGCAAAAACAAAACTTGGATGGGGAACTTTTGAATTTAGTGAAAAATATTATTATGTAAATGAAGATTTAGAGATAAAAGAGGAACTTAAAGAAAAAGGGTGGTTGAAATGCCAGAATTGAATTTGGAAAACTTAAAAAATTATAAAGATGAGATTTTAAAAGCGGAAATAGGTGCATTGTTATTTAATTTAGGTAAAACACATGTGGGATTTTCATTTTGGAAACCATATTTTCCAAATTCAAATTGTATATGGTCGACATACAAAGAATATGTTGATAAATATCTGGATAACGAACTTAAACAAATTAATAAACAACTTAAAGATTTTATAGATTCTGTACAAGTAAACTTAAGTTTTCAATCATTAAAGCTGAAAGAAATAATGCAAGGTAGCAAAAGTTCTTCAGAATTTGTTAAAAAAGTTTTCTTTCGTGGATGCGAAAACATAAATTCCGGTATAGATAAAGGCAGTCTTGGAGAACAAATAAAAGGTAATTTATGGATTTCGGATGCTTTTGGTTCTTTTAAGAAAAAAGTAGAGTTGCATGATTTAGATGATCAAAGAATTTGCTTTTACAATAAGCTTAACAACTTCTTATCTAGTAACAATTATTACACAAATCCTGACTGGCAAAAAATAAGAAAATTTATTTTCACGGAGATTAAAAATTGGTATTCGAGACTCTTAAGTGACTCTCGTTTTCCAATAAATGATGTTACCCTTTGGGATCAAGCCTATATGACTGCTACAATGTTTAAGGCCGTATTATCTAATTTAACTATTCTTAAAGACAGCAAGAAAAAGGTGGAGGATTATAAAAAGTATTATAGTAACATCAAATGGCGTATTCTTGGTATACAGTACGATAAACTCAGATTAGCAGAAAAAGGTTACAAACCTCAACAAATACAATGGTATAGAGAAACTGTAGGAAAAATAGATGAGGAAATAAAGAAGCTTTTGGAATATGAATATCCCATTGGAAATGAAATATACAGGGATGAAACAGGAATATATTTATTAGTTGGAGAAGATTTAGTTGAGGATTCACAAAAAGATAACACTCTTGCGGAGTTACATATAGGTGAAATAAAAGATAAAATATTGGCAATTTGTGAAGATAAATCTTTTGGTGAGTTTTATCCCGCAATCTTTCTTACTAAAGCTTCAAGAGGCCTGATGAATTTAAGTTATATTCTTGAGAAAGCAAGAGAAAATTTCTTAAGAGTAGACTGGAGCAAAAAACAAACTGATGTATGCATAGAAAAATCAGAAAGTAGGAGAGCAATTGGTATATGTCAGGTTTGTGGACAAAGATTTGTGTTTGAAAAAGATAAAAGTGGCGAAAATAAAAATATATGTGATATATGTCTAAAAGAAAAAACGCAAGGTAGGATTGATAAATGGCTTGAAGATACGAGTAAAGAAACTATTTGGATGGATGAATTGAAAGATAAGAATGATAAAGTTGCATTGGTGACAATTAAGTTTGAATTGCATGACTGGTTAAATGGAGATATGCTAAATAGTATAACGTTGCAAAAAGGCATTGATTTTATGAAAGAAGTTAATAAGCTGAAAGACGATCTTAAGGATATTTATAGAAATAATCAAGACAAAGAAGTTGCAGATACTGTTTTGAAAAATTATACAGATAAATCTCTTCATAAATGCAAGGTCAAAAATGATGTTATAGAAAGTTTATTACTTGAACGTTCTATAGGTGACAGATGGGAAGAATTTATATGCAAGAAACTATCTGATTGGGATGATAACAACAATAAACCTTTAAAACAAAAAATAGACTTTAATGAAAGAAAAATAATGTGGGCTCAATTAACTGATGATGACATAAAATTTTTATCTATGCTTATTCTTCAATTTCTTCTTCGGAAAAATCCTTCTCCAGCGAGATTGAGAAGAATATGGGAGAGTACTCAGGAGTTTTTTGAAGATATAAAGAAGAATATATGTGCTTATGCGGATATCCCAGATAAGAGGATAAAAAGATATTTTTGGAAAGATATAAAAATTAACGGTAAAGATGAAGATATCCCAGATGGAGAGTATTATGATGGAGAAGCAGTTTTTTGGGCTAATAAAGGCAAAGTTTATTTGATATCTTATATTAAGGATTTGACAAATGATACAAAATTTAATTTAAAACGATGTGAGGATAAGAAAGATATAAGTGTGTCACTTGATTTAAGCGCAGCAAAAACAGAAGATTATCGACCTTATTTATCAATTATAGACCCTACTCCAATTAGTTGGCAGTTTATTATACCTGCTGAGTATGTACTAAATTTGATTGATAATGTTATGAAAAAATATAATGAAAGTTTTAAATTTGTTTATGGAAAACTACCACTTCATATAGGTATAGTAGTACAGAATTATAAAAATCCTCTGTATGTTGGTATAGAAGCTTTAAGGAAAATTAGGAGGGATTTAGAGAACACAAAACAACTAATAACGGAAGTGAAAGCGTCTAAAGTTAAGGATATATTAAAATGCCAAAAGATTGAGGAATCGCTAAACAATACTCATAGATATTACTCTTTATATTATGGTAATCATTCCAAAGGATACAAATTTTATATTAACCCCGAAGATAGAGGTATGCACTGTATACTAGATATTGACGAAATTGGAGAAAGTGAAGAAATCAATATTATCCCCAATACTTTTGATTTTGAATTTTTAGATGCAAATGTTAGAAGAAATGATATCTACTATGCGGAGAATAGTGATATAAGTAGCGAGAGAGGTGGAAAGAGAAGATTATATATTAAAAAACAAAGACCATATAGTATTGAAGAATATTGGAGCAAATTTAAAAAATTTAGGGATTTATTTGGAGGGAAGAATAACAAAAGTATTAGAACTACTAAATTGCATAATTTAATTTCTATAATTTATGATAAGATTAATGATTGTGAAAAATTTAAGGAGCATCTTGCTTCAAGTTTTATAAATATTCTTGATTTAAAGAAAGATGTTGAGTTAAAAAATGGTATTGCTGATATTTTAGGAATAAATACAGATAATAGCGATTTTTATAAGGAATTAAAAGATAAAATGACTGAAGAAAATTTAATGTTAATTTTAGATATGTTTGATTTTTGGCATAAATCATTGAAGGAGGTATAAAACAATGTGTGAAAATACAAATAAATTTGATAAAGAGGTTAAAATTTATGGTATGGCGATGGACCCAATTTATGTTGGAACAGGAGGATATACAATAGGACGAGTTGATAATACAATTGTGAGGGATCCAATAAATAGACTTCCTAAAATTCCTGGTTCAAGTATAGCAGGGACTTGGAGGTATTATGTGGCTCTAAAAATCCATGAATTTTTTGAAGATGACGAGATGCGAATTAAAAAAAATGAAAGAAGAGATAAGAAGTTAGAGGAAATTTTTATTCAAAATTCACCAGAATGGGTTGTGAAATTTGAAGGCAATAGATATGCAGGAATAAAATGTGCAGGACATGATGACTTATCTACTGCTACTTTAGAGGAAAGCAGGGAAAAAGAAACTGGTCATTGTGGACATTGTATAGTTTGCAAAGGTTTTGGTTATTCAAAAAGAGATATGAGTTGGCAAGGTATGATGTATTTTAGTGACTTAAATATTTTGTTCTTTCCTGTATTTACAATGTTAGGTACTAAATGGATTACTACAAAAGAAATATTGGAAAATGCTAATTTATTTAATGGTGAGTTAAAAGTTAATAATGATGAAAATCATGAGTATGTTTATGCATTAAAAGAAATTGAAAAAGATAAAGAAGCTGGTTATATAAATATCGGATGGCTTTACTTGCCATATAAAATAGAAAATATGTCGATAGACTTAAATAAAATTAAAATTGAAAAGTTTATGTTAAATTATGAAGATATTATTATTGTATCAAAAGAGATATTTTCACAAATTGTGAATTCTAACCTTGAGGTTAGGACATCCGTATCTATAGATCCGATAACTGGTGCTGCAAAAGAAGGAGCATTATTTACTTCAGAAGCAATTCCGCGGGGAACGATATTTTACGGCAATTTGAGAATATTTGATAAATCAACTTTTGTAGGATTAGACAAAACAAATGATTTACCTGATTATGAT
This sequence comes from Thermoanaerobacterium calidifontis, assembly GCF_055381745.1. Classification (NCBI taxonomy): domain Bacteria; kingdom Bacillati; phylum Bacillota; class Clostridia; order Thermoanaerobacterales; family Thermoanaerobacteraceae; genus Thermoanaerobacterium; species Thermoanaerobacterium calidifontis. The sequence continues at coordinate 280,452 of NZ_AP042436.1, forward strand.
ATGCTAAAAGACGCTTTAAATGATTCCAAACACTTTTTTGAAACCTTAGGTATCGGCGGTATGACAACGAGAGGTTTTGGAAGATTAAGAATTAATGAATTAGATTGAAATTGAAAAGTTAAAGTTCAATTATTCTGATTCATAAAATACAGGAGGGAGTAATGGTGGGAAAGAATAGCTTAGAAAGTGTTATCAGTCAAATTGCTTTTGAAATTGTAGATGAGAAAATTTTAGATGCAAATGAAATCAATAAATTTTTAGGTGTACTTTCTAATGATGGAGTTTATGCTATGTGGGTATATGCTTTATATAAAATTGGTTGTGAATTTTCTCCTAACATAAATTTGGAAAGTATGCGTATTTTTAAATTGTTAAAGAAAATTGCAGAGTTAGATAAGTATGTAACGAATTCTTTAAATTATGAGAATTTAATTAAAGAAATTTCTGGCTTGGGAAAAGAAATTTTTGATTTAGAAAAAGAAATTAAGGAAATAGATTCGGATACAACAAATAATAGATCAGAAGAAATGAAAAAATTAAAAGAAAAAAAAGAGAAAGAAAGACGAAAAAAGCTAAATGAATATTTTATTAATTTAGCAAATGAAATAGACACACTTCTCTTCTTCAAAGATTTATTAGAAAAAACATTAATTTATGCTCGTTACCATGCAAAGGCTATGGAGGAATAAGAATGAAGTGGTATGAACTGATTTTTAAGCAAATCCAGCCTATACATATTGGTTCAATTAAATGGGGAGTTATAAACGAAACTGAAATTTTTATACCTGGTTGGACTATGTGGGGGGCTTTAACTAATCAGTATTTAAGAGCAAAAAGATTTAACGAAATTGATAAGGCTAAAAGAATATTTGAGCATATAACTAATTTTTATCCATGTATAAAATACGAAAGGGATGAATGTTTAAATAAAGAACCGCTATTTCCTAAATATAAAGAGGGGAATTTTTACATAGGAGATTATTTTGAGGATGAATTTAAATTTGATTTTGTGGATACTATTGTATCAACTGCAATAGAGCCATTATCAAGGAAAGCAAAAGATGAAAGCATTCATGAATTTGAATTTATATTGCCAGTATCAAAGCAAAATAGGGATAAACCAAAACAGCTTTATTGGATAGGATTAGTTGGACTAGAAGATGATATGATAGATAATATTAAAAGTTTTTTTAAAAGTTCTTTAAAGATATATATTGGCGGAGATGCTAAATATGGCTTTGGAGAGTTGAAATTAATTGAAATCAGTGAACTAAATAACAAAGACGGAGATGTAAATCAAGAACTTAAAAAGTGGGATTTGGATGAAAATGGTTATTTGTTTTTATATAATGAGAAAGATAATCTAACTTTAAAACATTTTTTTAAATTTTCCAATATGATAAATTTTGAAGGAGAAATCAAATTACTTATAGAATCTGACTTTAGTCAAAATACGCCTAGAATTTTAAATGCAAATTATTTTGTAAACATAGGGAGTAAAATAATCAATAGAGAGAACTTAAGAAATTACCAACTTTTTAAAGGTAAATTAATAAAAACTAAATAGTTTTTAAAATTTTATTTACTTATGAGTAAATTTTTATCATCAAAAATAAGCAACCTCTCTAATTTAAGAGAGGTTGTGGCAATTTGAGTGCTTGTTTTAAAATTAAAGGCAGGAGTGATCAGATGCCATTAATAGTAAGAGAGTTACTGCATTTTGTTGTACCTTTAATTAGTGCAGGCATACTTGGTATTTTGTTTATATATATTAGCAATAAAATAATGATAAAATATTATAATTATTCAAAAGAAGCTGCTTACAAAATGTCTTTAGAACAATATATAGAAATAATGTCGGTTTTGACGGTATTAGATTTCTTAAGAGTTTTTCTACATTTTCAGTTTAACATTATACAATGGTCGATTATAGGTGTACTGATTGTAGAATTGATAAAACAAATAATAAAAGATTTAAAAGATTTATAGTGCAAGGAGGAATTTGAAGAATTATGTAGAATTATGTTATATAAAGTTGTTAGATTGTGTAGTAAATTGTCGTCTACCTTAGATAATGCAAAAAGTGCAGGACATCGATGATAATATAGGAATTTACGTTTTAGCTTTTATCAGGAAGAATGAGAGATTATTAAATTATTAAGCAAGAGAGATTGACATTGATATGTTTTCTTGCAAAAAGAGAATGGCTTAATGATTCGATTATTTTAAAGCTACTTAAGCTGGTATTGCCTAATAGACGAAGAAAGAGAGTTTTATCTGGAAAGTTACTGGTTTAGAAGCAGATTATATATTCTATCTTTCTATATTGTAGAATTTATATAATTGTAGTATTATATGGATAGAGTAATCGGATATAGCAGGGTGTGGTTGCAACTTTCCCACGAAGGGAAGTGGTTGCTTATGATGAATACATATGAAACATTATCTCTAATGATAATGTTTGGAATGTTCGTCATAGCAATTCTTAGTTTTAACAAAAAAATAATAACCACCCTGCTGCAACCAGAGTGGTTATAACTTTATAACTTACGCTGGGCGACCGCACTTTGTGGTGCCGATTACTCTCACTTATATTATAACACGATGAGAATAAAGTAAACAACATTTTAAAGTTTCGTTCTTGTATAATGAAGGTGGGATTTATAAATGCTTTTAAGAAAGCGGTTAAAAAATAGTAGATTAGGCTATCAACTTATTTTTGCAGGTGCTTTACTTATTTCTTTTATAGAAATTATCATAAGATACAAAGTTAGAGATTTTTCAAGAGGACTTTTTATAGGTGTATGTATTGGTTTGGAAATATTAGGGATTATTGCTGCCGGGAGATATAATAAGTCAAATAAAATCAAATAAAGCAGTACGGATTTTTCGTTTTCGCTTTGCTCAAAACAAAAAATCCGAATTTATAGTGCACCTCTGCTTATTTTGTAGAAGTGCTTTTATTTTTTTGTATATTTTTATGGTCTTTATATATTAAGAAAGCAGAGAAATGGAAGGAAGATGTATGAGCCGAAAATACGATATAACGATGAAAAATATTTTTCTGATATGTCTGATGACATAATGAGTTATTTTTTAGGACTGCAATATACGAAAATCGATGAACTAAATATAGAATTTGCAAGAGTAGAACGCAGAGACAGTGGCATGATATTCAAATGTACAACAGACAAAGGAAAAGTGGCTGTTCATATAGAATTTCAATCAGAAAATGACGAAAAGATGCCTTACAGGATGCTTAGATATTCCTTGGAGATAATGGAAAAGCATAATCTCTTACCATATTAGATAGTAATTTATATAGGCAAAGATAATGCAAACATGGAAAATAGCTTAAACTACGACTTTGAAGAACAAAACACATTAGACTATAAATACAAAATAATAAATGTCGGCGACATAAAATATACTGATGTTGTAGAAACAGACTATTATGACTTGTATTCGCTTCTTTCAATGATGGATCAAAATAAAAGGAAAGAAGAAGGAGAAAAATATCTGGAAAGATGTGTGAGGCTATAAAAGATATTCCATTAGACATAAACAAAAAGAAAGACATAGCGTTTAAGGCAGAAATATTATCGGGCATAATTTATAAAAGAGAAGTTATTGAGAAAGTTTTTCTGGAGATGATAAGGATGTTTAGGATTGAATAATCTGAAATGTACAAAATGATAATAGAAAAAGGCACAGAAAAAGGAATTAAAAAAGGCGAAAAAGAAAAAACATAAAAATAGCAAAAAAGTTATTAAAAGAAGGTATGGACATAGATAGAATAGCAGAAATTACAGAGTTACCAAAAAAGTAGATAAAAAAATTGAAGAATTAGGATAAATTGGTTTTCGAAGATTCATGGTATCTGTAAAAAAATAGAAAGGAAGAAAGAAACAAGTTTTATTACTCCTGAAATAGTCATGAAAATATTCAATGCAGATAGAGAGGTAATTAATTCTTTAAGCGATCCAAAAAAATAAAGGAAGTGCTGAAAAAATATATAAAAAAATCACCGTTTATCCAACTGAAATAAAATGTGAATTCTATTTCGGGATAGGTGATGATTTCCGTTCTTTGGAAGTAGCGGCGAGTGGAGTCGAACCACCGACACTGCGGGTATGAACCGCATGCTCTAGCCAACTGAGCTACGCCGCCATGTTTGGTTGCGGGGGCAGGACTTGAACCTGCGACCTCCGGGTTATGAGCCCGACGAGCTGCCAACTGCTCCACCCCGCGATGTACTATTCAATTGGTGCCGGAGACCGGAATCGAACCGGTACGGGCTTTAAAGGCCCGCAGGATTTTAAGTCCTGTGCGTCTGCCAGTTCCGCCACTCCGGCAATCACATCAACCAGCGACATCATTAATTATATTACATAAAAGACTATTAGTCAATACCTTTATGCCATATTATTCGGTGTAGATTACAATAAAATTTTGACATATTTGATGATGAAAGTGACTAATAGTAATCAATTGTTTTTTTATTTAATTTACAAAGAAGGAATTAGAAGAATTATGCAGAATATATTTATATAAAGTTAAATTTGTCGTCTACATTGGATAAGGCAAAAAGCACAGGATATCGAGACATTTTAGAAATTACTTTTAAGGTTTATAGGAAGGTGGGATGTTTAAAATTATCAAGAATGATTGATTGATATTGGCCTAATTTACATAAGAAGAAAGTAATTTTACAATTTTACAAAAGATGTGAATAAATGTTTTTAGCTTACCTATGAAGGATCGAAAAATATTAGCTAAATTTGACAAAAGTCGTTAATTCTATATAATTTATTATAGCGCTTTATGAGAAGTTAAAAAATTAACGAATTAAGGAGGACTAAAATTGATAACTGTATCTAAAGATGAAATGCTTGAGTTTTTTAATAAGTTAACAACTTTTTTACCATTACTTTTTGAGGACAGTGTATCTTTTGCCATTGTAGATAGAGAAAAATATTTGGAGATAAAAAATTGTGATGAGCTTCCTATTAATGCAAAAGTAGGTGATGCAATTCCAGAAGGTGGTGCAGCTTTTGAAGCCATTAGAACTGGAAACTACATTATAAAAGATGTACCGAAAGAAGTGTATGGAGTGCCGTTTAAGTCATATGCTATCCCTATAAAAGACTACGATGATACTGTAATTGGGGTTTTACTTATGGGGAAAAGTTTAGAAAAAAGACACAAAGTATTATCACTATCCGAAAATCTTGCATCATCGCTTGAGCAAATATCTTCGGCCATTCAAGAGGTTTCCTCTGGAGTCGAAATTGTGGTTAATTCTAATACTAAGATATTGGAAGAAGTAAATAAAGCTATTGAAAATACAAAGGGCACTGATGATATTTTAAAATTTGTTCAGAATATTTCTAAACAAACTAATTTATTGGGATTGAACGCAGCCATTGAGGCCGCAAGAGCTGGTGAAAAAGGTAAGGGCTTTACTGTAGTTGCTGAAGAGATACGAAAGCTATCTAATAGCAGCAGTGAATCAATAAGTAGAATAGACTCAATATTGGAAAAAATACAGGAATCTATTAAAAGTATTTCTGACAAAATAAATGCATCAAGTTCATTTTTTGAGACACAAGCTACTGCTTTTGAAGAAATTAGTTCATCCATAGAAGAATTAAGCGCTACTTCTCAACTTTTAGAAGAATTAGCAAGGAATTTATAGGATTATAAAAGCAGTGTGGATTTTTTATTTTCGATTTGCTCAAGAAAAAAATCTGAATTTATAGCGCACCTCTGCTTATTTTGCAGGAGTGCTTTTATTTTTATAGAGGCAATAATTTGCTTCTATCAATTGCTGTTATCAAACAAATATCAGAGAAGATAAAAAATATTTTTTAAGCATACTGTTAGACTGAACTCTAAAAGCATGAAAGATGTATTTCATTCTACTTCAAAATTTCTTCTGATAGATCTTCTGGTAAACATAATGATTCGATTATTTTAATAAAAACTTGAAAGAAGTCTCCCATTCTCTTTAGGTGGGAGATGAATTTCTATTGTCTACCATGGAATTATATGTTATAATATTATCAGGAGTAAAAGAGTGAAGTGGTGATATAATGCTGATATTAGATAATAATAATCATTCAGTATTCTTATTGTATTATCATCTTATAATGGTTGTAAAATACAGAAGAAAAGTAATAGACGATAACATATCAAATAGATTAAAGGAGATATTTGAGAATATATCACCTAATTATAATATATCACTGCAAGAATGGAATCACGATAAAGACCATGTACACATACTTTTCAAAGCAGAGCCAAACTCTGAAATATCTAAATTCATTAACGCTTATAAAAGTGCATCGTCTAGACTCATAAAAAAAGAATATCCGCAGATAAAACAAAAACTTTGGAAAGAATATTTTTGGTCAAGAAGTTATTGCCTTCTTACAACTGGTAGTGCACCTATAGAAGTTATAAAACAGTATATAGAAAGCCAAGGTGAGAAAAGATGATGATATGTCAGCATTTTCTCATAGAGCCAACAAAAGAACAAGAAGAAAAGCTTTTTTATACATTGTATTTGTGCCGCAAATTATACAACTATTCACTGGATCAAAGAATAAAACATTACAAACAATATGGCAAAGGACTTACATATAAAGAACAGCAGAACATGCTTCCAAAATATAAAAAAGAACATACAGAATACAAATTAGTACAGTCGCAAATATTACAGGATGTGTTGAGAAGATTAGATAGAGCATATAAAAACTTCTTTGACAAAAGAGCCAAATATCCTAAATTCAAAGATAAATATCACTATACATCCATAACACTTCCGCAATGCGAAGCAAAAAGAAACTTTGGGAATATGTATACATAAAAAATATAGGACATATAAAAATCAAAGCACATAGGAACTTTGATCCAACAAAAGTCAAAACAATAAACATAAAATACCATGCAGGAAAGTGGTATATAAATCTATCAGTTGAAGTAGAAGAAGAAAAAGAAAAAACAGTCATAAGAGAAAAAGCAATAGGAGTAGACAAAGGAATAAACTCAATAGCTGCAACATCAGATGGAGAATTATACTCAAATCCTAAATGGCTACAAAAATCAGAGAAGAAACTAAAAAGACTGCAAAGACAACTTTCAAGAAAAAAGAAAGGAAGCAAAAACAGAGAAAAGCAAAAGAAAAGATTAGCGAAACTTCATGAAAAAGTAGCGAATCAGAGAAGGGACTATCTACATAAGATAAGCTATAACATAGTAAAACATAATGACATCATATGCATTGAAGATTTGCAAGTAAAAAATATGATGAAAAATCATAAACTTGCAAAATCAATAGCAAATGCAGGATGGGGAATGTTAGACAAATATCTCCAGTATAAAGCAGAAAAAGAAGGGAAAAATCTTCGTAAAAGTAAATCCAGCATATACATCACAAAGATGTTCAAGATGCGGGGAAGTAGTAGAAAAAGACTTATCAGTAAGAATACACAAATGCGAGTGCGGATTAGAGATAGACAGAGATGTAAATGCAGCAATGAATGTACTATATGAAGGATTAAAACAATTAGGCATAGCAGCATAAGAGTAATAATTTTGTAGGGAAGGTTCCTCCCGAAGTTACGCCTATGGAGATTGTGTAAGACCTGCTGTGAATAGCAGTAGGCAACGGTCTATGAAGTAGGAAGCTCCACCCTCTATAGGATGGAGTAGGTTCACCAAAAAAATAACCGCCCACTGCAACCAGAGTGTTTATAAATTTAGACACAGTTTTGTTACAAAATTTACATTTTTTTAATATATTTGCAAATGGAATTTTGCTATGGTATAATTTAATTAATTTAATAATATGCTATAACGCTGAATTCGTATGAAACGGGGAAACCAATTTTGGGGTGAATCCATTTGTATGGAGGGGTTATCTTTCGACCCTAACCCGTCAGCTAACCTCGTAAGCGTTGAAAGAGGAGGAAGTAGCATGAATATATTTGGTACAACTACCTTCTATTAGTTGCCGGGTTTCAGCTATAGATTTTCTCTATGGCTTTTTTAATACTCTAAAATAGAAGGAGGTTTTTAAATGAGATTACCTATTTTTTCTGTCATTGGTGCTGGCAATGGTGGGCAGGCGATGGCGGCACATCTTTCGTTGATGGGTTTTACAGTCAATTTGTACAACAGATCTCGTGAGAAATTAGTTCCTATTTTAAATAATGGTGGTATCTATCTTGAAGGTGTCGTAGATGGATTTGCAAAGCTTAATATGGTCACTGACGATATGGAAGACGCTATAAAAGATGCAGACATAATCATGGTGACTGTTCCTGCGTCTGGACACAGTGACATAGCTTATGAAATGTTACCACACTTAAGAAATGATCAGATAATAGTTTTGAATCCGGGAAGAACTTTTGGCGCTATAGAGTTTTATAACATTGTTAAAATTAGAGACGATATAAATGTGGTAGTAGCAGAGACTGATACGTTTATATATGCTTGCAGATCGAATAATGGCATTTCAAAAATTTTCAGGATAAAAGATGTGGTTTCACTGGCATCTATACCGGCTTGGAAGGCTGATTATGTTGTTGATTTATTGAGATTGGCTTATTCGCAGATAGTACCTGCTGAAAATGTTTTAGAGACTAGTTTAAATAATATAGGTTCTATCTTTCATCCAGCGCCTACACTTTTGAATTCTGCAAGAATAGAGACTACAGAAGGTGATTTTCAATATTATCTGGAAGGCATATCACCTTCGGTGGCTAAAATATTGGAAAGAATGGACAGGGAGAGAATAGCAGTTGCCCACGCTTTAGGTGTCAATGCTGTTACAGCGCTTGATTGGCTTAAAGATGCATACGGCGTTATTGCAGACAATCTGTATGATGCGATTCAAAAGACAGATGCTTATAGAGGCTTGCTTGCGCCAAAAAATCTTAATAGTAGGTACATTTTTGAAGATGTGCCAATGAGCTTGGTGCCTATTTCATCGATTGGCAAACAATTAGGCATTCCTACTTATACTATAGATTCCATAATTCATTTGGCATCGTGTATGCATGAGGTGAACTATTGGAAAATCGGGCGCACAGTAGGGAAACTGGGATTGGAAGGGAAAAGCGTAGAAGAAATAAAGGAAATGATAGAGGGGTTAAAGGAGGAGATCACTGTCGCATGAAAAAATATATTATTGCAGCTTCTATAGAAAATGACGTCCATGTTGCGGGAGTATATAGATTTTTAAATATGGCAGAGCAGGAAGGGTATAAAGTGGATTTTTTAGGTCCTGCTACATCTATTGATAAGTTGGTAGATACAGTGACTTTAAAGAAACCTGATATAGTAGGTGTAAGTTATAGACTGACTCCAGAAACACTGAAAATCATATTGAATGAGCTTAAAGATAAAATACGAAAATATGGTTTGAACAATATTAGATGGATATTTGGAGGCACAGAGCCCAATTGCTTAGTTGCAAAAGAGTCAGGAATATTTGAGGAAATTTTTGATGGAACTTTTGGTGATGAGTACACAATTTCATACCTAAGAGGAGAGAAAGCTTCACATAGCGAAATAGAATATGGTAAAGATGTGGTTGAAAGGATTGAGAAAAGCTATCCTTATCCTATAATAAGGCATCACTTTGGGTTGCCTTCGTATGATGATACGCTTAAAGGTGTAAGGAGGATTGCGGAAGAAAAAATTCTCGATGTGATATCTATAGCCCCTGATCAAAATACGCAAGAGCACTTTTTTGATAAAAAGTATAAAGCATCGCTTGATGGGGCAGGTGGTGTGCCTATAAGGACTGAAGAAGAATTCAAAAGACTTTACGATGAGTCAAGGCGTGGAAATTATCCGCTGCTTAGATGTTACAGTGGAACGAATGATGTCTTTAAAATGGCAAAAGTGTTAAAAGACACGATAAACAATGCCTGGGCAGCTATACCCCTTTGCTGGTACAATGTACTAGATGGCAGGGGGCCAAGAGAAGTAGAAGAATCCATTAGAGAGAACCAGATGTTGATGAAGTGGCACGGCGACAGAAACATACCCGTTGAGGTAAATGAAGCACATCACTGGGGGCTTAGAGGTGCACATGATGCCATTTATGTGGCGGCAAGCTATCTTGCAGCGTACAATGCTAAGAGAATGGGTGTAAAGACATATATAGCACAGTTTATGTTTAACGTTCCGCCGGCTACATCTCCTAAAATGGACCTTGCTAAAATGCTGGCATCTATAGAACTTGTTGAAAGCCTTCAGGATGATAACTTTAGAGTGTTGAGACAGGCGAGGGCGGGGCTTGCAAGTATGCCGCAGGATCTTTTTGAGGCGAAAGGGCAGCTTGCTTCCAGCGCATATCTTTCCATGGCGATAAAGCCTCACATATATCATGTTGTAGGTTTTTGTGAAGCACATCATGCTGCTACGCCAGATGATATAATAGAAAGTGTGAAGATTGTAAAAGCTGTAATAAAAAATACCTTATCTGGCATGTTTGATTTTACTCAAGATTTAGATTTTTTAAAGAGGAAAGAGGAACTAATAAATGATGCGATGGTAATAATCAATGCCATAAAGGATCTTAATACACTATGCAGTGATCCGCTGTCAGATCCACATACACTATCATTGGCGATAAAATTGGGAATTTTAGACGCACCGCATCTTAAAGGAAATAAAAGCGCAAGTGGCATGCTGACTACAAAGGTCGTAAATGGTGCGTGCTATGCCTATGACTATGATAGCAATAGGATTATTAAAGAGGAAGAAAGAATATATAACATAATTCAAAATTACCAAAAACTCATAATCGTAGCTTAAAAAATAGTTATTATCGGGTGTATACACAAAATATACATCCGTTTTTTTTTATGTTTTCTATATAAATTTTTTTTGAGAAAAACATATTATAAGGAGAGGCAAATACAATAGGAGGTGATGAATAATTGTTAATAGTTGTAGATCCTGGCCATGGCGGTTCTGACAGTGGTGCTATAGGATATGGCTATTTTGAAAAAGATATAAACTTAAGCGTATCTCTTAAATTGAGGGACGTTTTAGAAGCAAACAATGTAGATGTAATTTTGACAAGGGATAAAGATATAACGTTGGGGCTTAGCGAAAGGTGCGATATTGCCAATAAAAACAATGCAGATTACTTTGTTTCAATTCACTGTAACAGCTTTAAAGATTCTTCTGCGAAGGGGACAGAAACTTATTCATATCCTGGAAGCACTTCCGGAGCAAAATTGGCAAAAAGCGTGCAGCAAGCTATTGTGACAAATTTAAAAACAGCAGATAGAGGTGTAAAAACAGCTAACTTCTATGTATTACATCATACAAATATGCCATCAATATTAGTTGAATTAGGGTTTATAACAAATAAGGATGATTTAGATCTTCTTTTGAATAAACAAAATCTGTATGCTGCATCTATTTCAAATGGAATATTAAATACTGTAGGTTTAAAGCAGACGAATGGTTCCAATGATATAGAAAAACTTCATCAAATGGGCATAATCTCTGATTACTACGATCCAGAAAGTTATGTAAAGTGGAAAGATATTGCAGGTGCATTATTAAAAATTATAGGGGGTTAAAGAAAATGAAAGACCTAATCATGACTATATTGACAGCAGGGCTGCAATTGGTGATACTTGCTACATTAGGCTATGTCATAAATTATTTGTATTCAAAGATAGGCACTGAAAAGACAAAAAGGTATTTCGAGATAGCGAAAATGATTGTAAGAGGAGTAGAGCAGGAATTTGGTGCGGGAAATGGTGCTGATAAAAAAGCAGAAGCGGTAAACCTTATAAAGAAGATAGTGGGAAACAAGCTGACGGATGAAGAAATAGACAAATTAATTGAAGCTGCTGTGTTTGAGATGAACTACGTATTAAATCTAAAGGGGCTTAGCACCACAAGCAAAAAAGTTTAAAAAAATGACTGCTGCAAGCTATATTAGCGTAGTCTTGCAGTAGTCTTTTTTTTACGCTTGTGTAATGACGCTGTCGTTTTTTACTTTCGATTTTTCGCCTTCTGGTTTTGTAAGTTTGATTTTAGGAAGAACTAAATTTAAGATTATACCTGCTAGTGTTGCAGGACCGACGCCTTCAAACACGAAATTTCCTGATCCTATTTTGATGCCGCCGACACCGAGAGTTAAGATTACTGATGCTATTATCAAATTTCTGCTGTCAGAAAAGTCAACCTTATTTTCTACTAATGTTCTTATACCTGCGGCTGCAATCATTCCAAATAGGATTATGGTGACACCGCCCATTACAGCTTGCGGTATGACTTGTATAAGTGCTCCTATCTTCTGGATAAAGCTTAGAAGTATCGCTATGACAGCGGCACCTTCTATGACTCTTGAGCTGTATACTTTTGTCATGGCTAAAACACCGATATTTTCTCCATACGTCGTGCTTGGTGGACCGCCAAACAGTGCAGCTATTGACGTTGCTAAGCCATTTCCCAGCATGACTCTATGAAAACCTGGATCTTTTATCAAATCCTTATCAACTATATTTCCTATTACAAGGACATGACCTAGATCTTCGATTATTGCAACTAATGCTAAAGGTGCAATAAGTGTCACAGCACCCCATGCAAGCACTGGTGAATGACCGATAAGAAATGAAAATTTCGGTACAGCAATCCACGAAGCTTTAGCGACAGGAGAAAAATCCACAAGACCTCTGAATATGGCGAAGATGTATCCGCCGATGGTTCCTAGTAAAATTGGTATAACTTTCATGAATCCTTTTCCAAACATGCTGAATATTATTACAAGTGCGGCTGTAACTAAAGCCGTAGGCAAGTCCTTTTGTGCTTCTTGTATCGCTGTAGGTGCCAAGCTTAAGCCAATGATCATTACAACAGGACCTACTACTACAGAGGGAAGAATCCTTTCAATCCAATCGATGCCGGTTAAGCTTATTATTATGAAAACTGCCACGTACACAAGCCCCGCGGCTATCATGCCGGTGAAAGCGCCTCTTACGCCGTAAGCTTTTGTCGCTGCTATTATAGGAGCGATAAATGCGAATGATGAACCTAAATATGCAGGAACTTTTCCTTTTGTCATTAAGTGAAATATTAATGTACCAAGACCTGATGTAAACAACGTTACGGCAGGGTCTAATCCTGTCAAAAGAGGTACCAGTATTGTTGCGCCAAACATTGCAAAGACATGTTGAAAGGACAGCGGAACAGCTTCATTGATAGGCGGTACATCTTGTATACCGTAAAATTTGTTTTTCATGACGATTCCTCCTTTAATTTTTGGCATAAAAAAACCCTCTCAAGGAGGACAAACATATAGATATGCAGCAATATCGTTCCTCCTTTTTAGCCTCACTGGACTAATTTTAAAGGGTCTTATTAAACTACAAAAATTATAACATACAAAAATAAGATTGTCTATATGATATTTTAAAGTTGCAATTATGCTGTTAAAACAAAAGTGTATTAAACGTCTAAGGATTACAAGAATTTTTTATTGGAATGATTTGAAAAATGTTTTAAAATAAAAATGTAAAGATTTTTGATTGGATGTGGATATTTAATGATAATTAAATTAAAAAATAAAAAGTTACTATATTTATTTATATTGATGAATATATTGATAATAATTTTATCATCAATAATAATTTCTAAATATTTCATCTATAAACATGAATTGGTTTATCTTTACTATTATGCAAATCTAATGGATGAAAATAGAGCAATTTTAGAAAGTGTGAAATTTAAGGATTTTCATGATGAACAATTGATAGAAGATAGTTATAAGAATTTAGAGCATTTTGTTCAATATAATAATTTATATATTTTAAAAGGTAAATTGAATAGTAAAAATGTTGGATATTTTGAATATGGTTTCCTTCATAACATAAAAGAAGCAACAGATAAAGTTATTAGTGATATACATAATAATAAAGTTAATGTACAGGATGAAAGTTATATAAAAGATATGTCAAATAAATATGATATTTTATTTAATGAGTATCTTAAATTTATTAAGGAATCAAACTTTGTAAATTTGAAATATCCAAGACTTGAAAGTACATCAAGAATATACGAAGTTATGAATAATATTTCGTCTAAGTTTATTAATGCCAAATAATTGCAGAAAGAGGCTTAGTCAAGCCTCTTTCTGAATCTTAATACGGCGATTAAGAGCAATGCAAATCCCATAGATGTCATAATTATGATTTGGTTTAATAATATGTTTGCGCTTATTCCTTTTATTATTATTCCCCTCAATATGTCGAGAAAATATGTGAGTGGAATGACATCACTTATTGCTCTTATGACAGAAGGCATTTGTTCTCTTGGAAATATGAACCCTGATAAAATTATTGTGGGCAAAAGCACCATGAAAGCGCCTTGCATTGCCTGCGTTTGAGTCTTTGCTGCTGTTGATATAAGCATACCTATAGCGAGAGCGCATATTATAAAGTCAAAGCCTAAAAGAAGCAGTAAAAATATGCTGCCATTTACAGGAACGCGGAACCAATAAATGCTTAAGGCAAGAACCATTAGAAAATCTGTATATCCGATTAGAATATATGGTATCAATTTTCCTATCATAAGTTCTACTGACTTTATAGGCGTCACGATAAGCTGTTCCATTGTGCCTTTTTCTTTTTCCCTTACTAAGGCAAAAGCCGTCAATATTATCGTTATGTTCTGCATTACTAATCCTAAAAGTCCAGGTATGGTAAATGTCAATGTGTTTAAATCAGGGTTGTATTCGACTTTTGTACTTAAGTCTATGCCTATATTAGGTATGTGCATACCTTTCTTAGACAATTCTTCCTCTGTATTTTTGTTTGAGAAGTACTGGGCCACCATTATACCGCTTGATAGTGCAGTCCGTGCTGTTGTGGGATCGGAACCGTCAATTTTAAGCAATACGTTTGTCATCTTGTTTTTATATTGTGAGAAATCTGGCGGAATGATAAGTCCCGCCTTTACTTTTCCTGTATCAATGAGATTGTTGAGTTCATCAATATTATCCACATAATATTCAGGATTGAAGTACAGTGAATTTCTATATGCATTTATGAAATCTCGACTTTCCTGCGTCTTGCTTTGATCAAATACTGCCATTGGTATATGGTCTACTTCTGTAGATACGGCGTATCCGAAGAGAAAAAGCATAGCAAGAGGCATTACTATTGATATTACTAAACTTGGTTTATCTCTCTTTATCTGTATAAATTCCTTTTTTATTATGGCAAAAAGCCTTGAAATACTCATATCTACTATCCTTTCATTACAATTTGTCCATACCGCCATGCTCATTGACGTATTTTATAAAGACATCTTCAAGGTTGTTTGAATTGTTTTCTCTGACGATTTCTGAAGGTGTGCCAAACGTCAAAAGATGGCCGTTAAACATGAATGCGACAAAATCGCTTTCTTGAGCTTCTTCCATGTAGTGTGTTGTGACTAATACAGATAGCCCTTCTGATGTAAGTTTTTTTATTGTGTTCCAGAAAAGTCTCCTTGAGACAGGGTCTACACCTGATGTTGGTTCATCAAGTATGATGAATTTAGGATTGTGCAAAAGGGCACATCCAAGAGACAACCTTTGCTTCCACCCTCCCGATAGTGTGCTGACTATTTGGTTTTCACGGTCATGTAATTCCATCATGTCGATTATGATTCTTTCTCTTTCGGTTCTTTCTTTTTTGTCAAGCCCATATATACTGGAGTAAAAGTCCATATTTTCCTTAACAGTTAAATCCTCATAAAGGCTAAATTTCTGTGACATGTATCCGATGGACTTTTTTATCTTTTCACTTTCTTTTACAATGTCAAAGCCCAGGACTGTGCCGTGACCAGATGTGGGTTTTATTATTCCACATATCATTCGTATCGTTGTTGACTTTCCAGATCCATTTGGGCCTAATAGGCCGAAGATTTTGCCGGACGGAACTTTAATTGAAAGCTTATCTACGGCAGTGATGTTGCCAAAGCGCTTTGTCAAATCTTTTAATTCTATGACGTAGTCCATTTTATCACCTTCATCATATAGTCACATCTGCCAGCATTCCAGGCTTTAATTCTTTAACATTGTCTTTTATTTGTATTTTTACCTCATATACGATGTCCTCTTTTGAAGACTCTGTAGTAGCATTTTTGGGTGTAAATTCACCATTTGGAGAAATGTACACGACTTTACCGCTTATTTTCTTATTAATGAAGTTTACGCTTATGGCAACATCTTTATTAAGGGATACTTTGTACAAGTATTTTTCTGGGACGTATATTTTAATCCAAAGATTGCTTAGATCAGATATTTCAGCTATATTACCGCCTGGAGTTATGATTTCACCTGCATTAAAATATGTGTCTGTAATAGTACCGCTAATAGGAGATGTTATGACACCTTTTTTAACCATTAGATTAGACAGATCATAGGCTGCTTGAGCTTGCTCTACTTTAAGATTTGCAATGTCGGCCTGTTCCTTGGGTCCATTTTTGATTTGTTCGTAATTTAATTTTGCCATATCGAGAGCTGCTCTTGCTTCTTTTGCCTGTTCTTCATATTGGCTGACATCAAGCAAAGCTATCTTGTCTCCCTTTTTAACTTGTTCACCTGGACTAACGTATAAATCTAAAATGCGTCCAGATATTTCTGATTGAACGCTTACTGTTGTTGCTTCAATTGTTCCAGAGTATTTGTTTTCATTTGAACTTGTATTTGAACATCCTGAGATGATGAATATTGATATGACTAATAATGCTATAAACACCATTAAACGCTTCATAGGCTACTGCTCCTTTCTCGATTTTATGCCATTCATAAAGATCTCCACGATTGTGCTGATTTCTTTGTCCACATCTTTTGATTTTTTGTCATCGGGGAAAAATTGCTGTTCTGCTATAAGCATCATTATAGAGCCAAAAAGCGAGCGGACAACAGTACGTGGAGGCAAATCCCTAAATATGCCTTTTTCAATGCCATTCTGATAAAATTCTTCTCCTATTTCCAGTGTCTTTATTGCAACGTGTTCCACCAGTTTTTCGCGTATTTTTTCTTTTGTCAATGCTTCTGTGCCTATCACTTTGATTATTGAAAAATTTTTTGAGATCATTTCATACCTGTCTTTCAGTAAATCTGCGAGAATTTCTTCTTCTGGTTTTTCAGAGTGAAGAACTTTATTTAGAGGCAATACGATGAACTTTTCAGAAAAAAATTGGATTGCTTTTGTGACGATGGACATAAGTATATCTTTTTTTGTTTTAAAGTACCTAAATATAGTTCCTTCTGCGACGCCTGCATTTTTGGCAATTTCGCTTGTCTTTGTGCTGTCAAATCCTTTTTCGCTAAAAAGTTCAATTGATGCATTTATGATCTTTTCTTCTGTTGAAATATCATCTTTTTTCATTTATACACCTCCAAGTGAGTGCTCACTCATTTTTATTTATTATATTCTACTATGAAAAGATTGTCAATATGACAAAATTTAGATTGTACTATCAAAGTGTATTAAGCTTATAAACAAACTGGCAGTAATATGTATGATAATCATTTTTTATGAAATACTAATTTTAGCAAAATTTAATATTGCTTTATTTGAACAAGGAGGGTTAAATATTTATGACTGTCGAAATGAAATCTATGGATGGAAATACTGCTGCAGCGTATGCATCATACGCTTTTACAGAGGTTGCTGCCATATACCCCATCACTCCGTCGTCGCCAATGGCGGAGAGTGTAGATGAATGGTCTGCACATGGCAAAAAAAATATCTTTGGAGATACGGTTAAAGTGGTAGAGATGCAATCAGAAGCAGGTGCCGCAGGAGCGGTACATGGATCGCTACAAGGAGGTGCACTGACGACTACATACACAGCATCACAAGGTCTTCTCCTTATGATACCCAATATGTACAAAATTGCAGGTGAGCTTTTGCCTGGTGTTTTTCACGTAAGTGCCCGTGCCATAGCAGCACATGCCTTATCTATCTTTGGAGACCATCAGGATGTGATGGCATGTAGGCAAACAGGATTTGCACTTCTTGCGTCAAACAGCGTTCAAGAAGTGATGGATTTAGGGTGTATTGCACACTTTAGCGCAATTAAGTCGAGAGTGCCATTTTTGCACTTCTTTGACGGTTTTAGGACATCCCACGAGATAAAAAAGATTGAAGTTATTGATTACGAGGATTTAAAAAAGCTTGTAGATTATGATGCAATAAATGAATTCAGGAATAGAGCGCTAAATTCTGAACACCCGGTGGTAAGAGGAACTGCCCAGAACCCTGACATATACTTTCAAGGAAGAGAAGCAGCAAATAAATTTTATGAAAAGGTACCAGATGTAGTTTCATTCTATATGGAGAAAATAAAAGAATTGACAGGTAGGGAGTATCATTTGTTTGACTACTACGGGGCAAAAGATGCTGAATACGTAATAGTAGCGATGGGCTCTGTATGTGAGACAATTGAGGAAACGATTGATTATCTTTTGGGGTTAGGCGAGAAAGTTGGACTTGTAAAAGTTAGGCTTTACAGGCCGTTTTCAGAAAAGCACTTTTTAAATGCTGTCCCAAGCACAGTCAAGAGGATAGCTGTATTAGACAGGACAAAAGAGCCTGGGTCTATCGGCGAACCTTTATACCTTGATGTGGTGAAAGCATTTTTTGGCAAACAAGATAAGCCTATAATCGTAGGAGGCAGATACGGTTTAGGTTCAAAAGATACGACTCCTTCGCAAATCATAGCAGTGTATGAAAACCTTAAAAAGTACAATCCGATAGATAGATTTACGATAGGAATAAAAGATGATGTGACGATGACGTCTTTAGATGCAGGCAGATTAATAGAAACTGTGCCGCAAGGAACTGTAAGCTGCAAATTTTATGGCTTGGGCTCAGATGGAACTGTTGGTGCAAATAAATCTGCCATAAAGATAATAGGTGATAATACAAATCTTTATGTGCAAGGTTATTTTCAGTATGATAGCAAAAAATCAGGAGGAACTACCATATCTCATTTGAGATTTGGCCAGAAGCCTATAAAATCCAGTTATCTTGTGTATCATGCCGATTATATAGCATGCCATAACAAGTCTTTTATTTACAACTACGACATTTTGAAGGGACTAAAAAACGGTGGAACCTTTGTCTTAAACTGCCCTTGGAGTGAATCAGAACTTGACGAAAAGCTTCCAGCATCTATGAAAAGGTACATTGCCAAAAACAAGATAAATTTTTATACAATTGACGCCATATCTATTGCAAGAGAAGTAGGCTTAGGCGGTAGGATAAACATGATAATGCAGACGGTATTTTTTAGGCTTATCAATATAATACCATTTGAAGATGCCATTAGGTACTTAAAAGAATCTATACAAAAGACTTACGGCAGCAAAGGGCAAAACATAGTCGACATGAATATTAAAGCTGTTGACAGGACATTGGAGTCTTTGCGAAAAGTTAATGTTCCGGCTTCATGGGAAAATGTCGTCGAAAATGAAGATTTTGTCAAGGATGAACCGGAATTTTTGACCAAAATACAAAAACCTATGGCCAAAAATGAAGGCGATGATTTGCCCGTAAGTGCTTTTTCAGGCATGGAAGATGGTACATTTCCATTGGGAACAACAGCATACGAGAAGCGTGGCATAGCTGTAATGATTCCGCAGTGGCAGATAGAAAAATGCATACAGTGCAACCAATGCTCATTGGTATGTCCTCACGCTGTTATAAGACCGTTTTTGTTAAACGATGAAGAAGTGAGAAATGCACCGCCTACTTTTGAGACCAAAAAAGCGGTAGGTAGAGGGCTTGAAGCGTTTCAGTATCGCATTCAGGTAAGTCCCTTAGACTGTACAGGATGTGGCAACTGTGCGGATGTGTGCCCAGCACCTGGAAAGGCACTTGTGATGATGCCAGCAGAGGGAGAAATAGAAAATCAGGTTGACAATTGGGAGTTTGCTGTAAAGATTAAGCCAAAAGATAATGTGATGGAAAAGACTACATTGAAAGGCAGCCAGTTTTGTAAGCCTCTCTTTGAATTTAATGGAGCGTGCCCTGGCTGTGGAGAGACTCCTTATATAAAGCTATTGACGCAGTTGTTTGGCGATAGGATGATAATAGCAAATGCCACAGGGTGTTCTTCAATATACGGCGGAAGTGCACCATCAATACCATATACAACTAATGATTTAGGCAAAGGACCTGCGTGGGCAAATTCTCTTTTTGAGGACAATGCAGAGTACGGATATGGCATATATCTCGCAAACAAGAAAATAAGGCAGAGGCTTGGGGAATTAATCTCTGAAGCGCTTAAAACTCAGATACCTGATGAATTGAAAAATGCTTTTGTAGAATGGCTAAACAATAAGGATGATGGTGAAGCATCTCAACTTGCATCAAGTAAAATCATAAATATAATTAGCCGTGAAAATTTAAAATCTAATAAAATAGTACAGGAGATATACAGACTGAAAGATTACCTTGTCAAGAAGTCCCATTGGATAATAGGTGGTGATGGGTGGGCGTATGATATAGGTTTTGGAGGGCTGGATCATGTGTTGGCATCTGGAGAAGATGTAAATGTGCTTGTGCTGGATACTGAAGTTTACTCAAATACAGGAGGTCAGTCGTCAAAATCTACACCTACAGCGGCTATTGCAAAATTCGCAGCATCCGGCAAAAAAATAAAGAAGAAGGATTTAGGTTTGATGGCTATGAGCTATGGATACGTCTATGTGGCTCAGATTGCCTTGGGTGCAAATATGAATCATACGGTGAGGGCAATTGCTGAAGCGGAGAAATATAAAGGCCCTTCACTTATAATCGCCTACTCTCCATGTATAAATCACGGTATAAAATCAGGAATGGGTACAAGCATTAAAGAAGAGAAAAAGGCAGTTGATGCGGGATATTGGCACCTTTATAGGTACAATCCGGAGCTTAAAGACGAAGGGAAAAATCCATTTATATTGGATTCGAAAGAACCGACAGCGTCTTACATAGACTTCTTAAAAGGCGAAATAAGGTATTCATCATTAGAAACACTTTTCCCGGATTTGGCGCAAAAGCTGTATGATGAGTCTTCAAAAGACGCAAAAGAAAGATTTGAAATCTACAAGTCTCTTTCACAACTTTAAAAAGTATGGCCTCGGTTGCTGAGGCCATACTTTTACTTTTCGTTTTCATCTACCCATTCTTTTGCGTTTATGACTTCTATCTCATTTGGGATAGGTACTTTTGCCTTGCTGGCATTTTCTTTAATATTCGCCCATGAGGCTGTTTCATGCTTTTCAATAGGTTCTTTATAATATTTTTTGCTTTTTCTTATCATAATATCAACTCCTTAAAATGTAGTATAATCATTGTGTACTATTTTATTATGCAAATTTTAGGGGGTTTTTACATGATTATAAGAGGGCACCATCTTTTGTGTATGTTAGGCTTTAAAGGCTTAGGATATGATGAAGAATTTATCAAAAACATGGATAAAATCGTGAAAAAGCTTAAAAATGACGGTGATGTGTTTATAAAGCTTGTGGATAATGTGGATAACATTTGTGAGCAATGCCCAAATAATTTCTCTGGTGTGTGCAAAAATGAACATCATAAAGACAGCATTAAAGAGATGGATGATGCTGTGCTCGAAAGCATTCACATAAAACCTGGAGAATCAATGAAATATAGCGAGATTATGGCTAATATAAAGTTATTTATGACCGAGGATATTATGAATGATATATGCCGTAATTGTAGTTGGAAAGAATATGAATATTGTGTGGATGGATTGAAAAATTTAAGATGATTAAAAATGTTAGTATTTTTTTAATTGTGATTTAATGTTAAAATAAAATCACAAGGGAAAAAGGAGGAAGTGGAAATAATATGACAGTAAGGAGTTTTTTAAAATTAGTGGAGATACAGACAAAGGCTGCCAGCGTAACACCGTTTATGTTGGGAACCGTATATACATTGTACGCTTTTCATGAATTCAAAGTTGTTAATTTTTTAATTATGTTTATATCACTCATCTCATTTGATATGGTTACTACCGCAATTAATAACTATATGGACTACAAAAAGGCAAATAAAACTCACGGGTATAATTATGAGAAACACAACGCAATTGTAAGAGATAATTTGTCTGAGTCAACCGTTTTAATAACTATAGTTGTACTTCTTCTTATAGCGTCTGTCTCAGGATTTATACTTTATTTGCGTACAAATTTAGTAGTGCTTTTGATTGGCATGATGTCATTTGCAGTTGGTATTTTGTATTCATTTGGGCCCATACCAATATCCAGGATGCCACTAGGTGAGATTTTTTCGGGCTTTTTTATGGGATTTGTGATTGTGTTTTTATCTGTTTTTATCCATGTATACGACAAAAATATAGCTTATGTTACATACAGCGATGGCATTTTCAATGTATGGTTTGATATATCTGTTGTACTAAAAATTTTCTTTATATCGTTGCCAGCGGTAATGGGAATTGCCAATATCATGCTGGCCAACAATATATGCGACATTGAGGACGACTTAGAAAACAGGCGCTATACACTGCCTATCTACATAGGAAAAGAAAAAGCCCTAAAATTGTTTAAGGCTTTATACTATATTTCATACATTGACATTGTGGCCCTTGTGATTTTAAAGGTGCTGCCTTTGTTGGGGCTTATTGTATTGTTGACATTTGTACCTGTAAATAAAAGCATAAGAAGATTTTACAAAGTCCAGACAAAGAAAGATACATTTCCACTGTCTGTCAAAAACTTTTTGATGATGAATATTGCAGAGATAATCGCTATAGGGCTGGGATTACTTCATTGATTCTGCTATTTTTAATAATTGCTCTTCTGAAATGCCTGCTGCTTCCATTTGGTATATAATATCATCTTCTATCCAGACTATTTGGAGATATTTCACGCTTTTTTCTTTGTCTTTATTTAAAGTATTTGCATCTTTTAAATAGTACGACACTATAATACCTTTATTTTTATTAATTGTGGTGTAATCCAGTTTTTCTCTTTTTGCTGATTCTGGTATGTCTAATAAATTTTTTAGATCTATTGTACCTGCGATTTGGCTTTTTAAATAATACGGTAAAAAAGGCAAACTTGATACAGCGTATTTAACTTTGTTTTTATCAACTCCAGCTGGAACGTCTATTTTTGGAATTTTTCTAATTTCAAAGCTAAAATTTATTGAACCCGGAAAATTATATTCATTACTATTATCCATGTGAATATATACTATTTTATAAAAATCTATTCTGAAGTTTTTACCTTTTAAGTTTTCTGGGAATACATTATTGTTTTTATATGATTTTATAAGTTTATTAATAGCATCTATATTTAACTTAAATTCGATTATTTGATTTCCATAAATGCTACTTTCTATCTTATTAAGATTGCTCAGAATGTTATTTTCCTGTGGCAGTTTGAAATTATAATTTACGTCAGATTTGAGCTTGTATAAATCGTTTAGTTCATATTCATATTTTTTTTCTTTATCATCTTTATTTACCTTTAGATACCCTAAGTGTTTGAGATCAATATATTTATTTCCATCTTCAGATAATTGTAACATTATTTTATTAAAATAGTCAGGTGATATGTAATCAGTCTGGTAATCATATGTTCTTAAATTGTTTAAAAAATTCCTAGTATTTGGGAATATGGACAACAATGCTATAACAACAGCAAATCCTATTCCTATTAATGCAGTTCTATGTTTTTTAATCATAAATTAATTTCCTTTCTATGTATTTATGGTATTAAAATAAGGCAGATAAGAAATATCCGTTATTTCTTATCTGCTATTTTTGTAAAATGAAACATAAATTAAACAATTTAATCACTAGTTAGTACGGCATTTGCTATATCAATTCGAGAATTACTGCTATTCATGTTTTTCCAAAGAAATACATATTTTCCTTTTGGTAAATTCATAAAATTTACTTTATGATCACCAGCAGAATATATAATGCTATAACTAATCACATATTTTGTCGGATCTTTTTCTATTTCAGTCCTGTGGTTTACATAGTCATCTATTTTGTATACACCTAAGAATAAATTAACGGGATTTCCACTTGCCTTAAAAGAAATATGGAAATCGTCCTCATAAAATGGAAGATCTGATCCATCAGAATAAAAGCCAATTCCACTTTGCGTCGTCCAAGCCACTTCGCCTTTTACTAGGTAGAAGTTAGGTATTGAATAATTATATGCTGTTTGAGGCTCAATGGAATTAGCATTGTTCGGTCGGACATCTCCTTTCTGCGGATTAACAGTTATTATAGAATCTGCAGTACTTTTATTTAAATTATCCGATGCAAGTGCAACCGATGTTGATATAAGTAACACTAAACATAGCAAAATTGATACTAACTTTTTCATTTAAACCATCCCTTCAACTATTATTGAACTCAGAATGGCCATTCATATGTTCAATTAATATTATATATTCTAATCATGCAGTTGAGAAGTTATTGAATTCGCCGATTTTTTTATCAATATATGTCGAACTATGTCGTAAGTTTAAGCGATTTCGTTCAAAAATGTGATTATTTTTATTACAGTATATTTCCACAAGTATCTAAAATACCGGCATTTATGGCGTTTAAAATTAAAACAATATCATTTTGTGCTTTTAACTTGATTTTTAATTTTTCAATATACCTTCTTAATGTAGCTTCAGATATATTCATTTCCTTAATAATTTCTTTCCTATTCAAGCCATTTGCTAAATATGTTAAAATCAATTTATCTGATAGACTTAGTCTACTGTTGATAGTAGTATAAATCTCATGTCTATACATAATTATTTCTTCAATATAATTTGAGATATTACTTAATATAATATTTCGTAGTTTGTTGTATGATTTGTTTACTACAGTCATGTCAATGTATGCAATTATTTTTTCACTGTAGTAATCTATGATAGGTGCTGCAGTACAGTACCAATTACTGAATAATCTGCAATAATGATCTTTTCCATTTATTTCAACTTGCTTATTCGTTTTTATTGCTAAATTAATTGCATTTGTACCGCAATCTTTAAGTCTCATGCTAATACCTTCCGTAAAGTGCAATGCATCAAAGTAATTTTTTAGCTGTTCATCATATATTAACTTAACCACATAACCATCTGTATCGCATATTATAAAAAAATAACCTTTTTTTACTAAGTTGTCATATATATGATTTTTCCTTATTAAATTTTCTATTATTGAGATTATGTGCTTATTTTTGTCTTTACGTATTGCAAGTTCTTCATTAGACAGTACTTTATCAAAGAACTTTATATTTGGGCTTACATTTATGAGTAATGACTCTCCGTATGAATTAATTAATTCTTCACATCCTTTTTCAACAGACAGTATACTTTTCATAAATTTTACCCTCCAAAATTTAATTTTTTTATTTATTAATGTCCACATTACAAATCCCTTTTTTCAAATTTCCTTGTTCCGTAATACAGCAAAAAACAGATATAGAAGGCGATATACACAAACATGGCAGGACTTGGCTGTGAAGTACAGCCAAAAGGCCCTTGGGCAAGAAAGCTTAAGCCTGTATTTTGAGTGAGAAGCTCTGCATTCATCTTTCTAAATATCACATCTGTAGGTAAAATTAAGCTTGTGATAATACCAACATTTGAAAGACCTTGACTTGTCGCATCTGTGAAAAATGATCCCATTTGTTCGAGAATGCCACCTATCATTGCGATGCCGTATGTCATGACAGCTAAAACACCTGTATTTACAGTTGACATTATTGAACTTGAGGCGACTACTAATGATAAAAGGACTACTGGACCAAGGTCAAAAAAGAATAATGCACGGAAGACGTTTCCTAATCCTAAGTATACTTTCGTGCCAAAAGCGATATTAAGTCCTATTACTGAAAGAAACAACAATGTGCTATATACAGTGATAATTATGCTAAGCCCTATAAATTTGCCAAGCACGTATTCATGCCTCTTTAGAGGTTTATACAGTAAGGCATATATAGCACCACTTTCAACATCGCCTGACACAGCACCTACAGATGTAAGTACTATCAAAAATGCGATTATAAAATTTGAAAAGTAAAGCCCTGCTGAGAGAAGCTGTGATTCAAGTAATATCTTAGCTATGTTTGGCGTATTGTTTATAACTTGATTGTTGTTATGAAAAGCTAAACTTAATCCATAGCCATAAATAAAAAGATATCCTACTGTAAGTATTGCAATTAGGAGGAATGCACGCTTTTTAATCATCTCTTTGATGGTGTATTTCGTTATTGTCAGCATACATCCTCATCCTTTCCAACTATATTTATAAACAGATCTTCCAATGAACTTGTTTTTGAATCCAATTGATACAGTTTTGCACCGGAATCTACCACAATTTTTGCAATCTCAGGAATACTGTCTTTATCTTTTACTTTAAATGTAAGTTTGTCACCTTTTAATACAATGTCATAGGCTAGATTAGATATCTTTTCGATTAATTGGCTGTCATAATCTGATATAACCATCTCTACATAGGTATTTTTACTTAACAAGTTTTCAAGCTTTCCCTCTGCTATTACATGCCCGTGATTTATAATTGCGACTTCATCGCATACCATTTCCACTTCACTTAATAAGTGACTGTTTAAAAACACCGTCTTGCCGTCGTCTTTTAGTCTTTTTATTATCTCTCTAACATCTATTCTGCCAACAGGATCAAGGGCTGATGTGGGTTCATCTAAAAAGATTACTTTTGGATCATTTAAAAGTGCTATTGCAAGTCCTATCCTTTGCTGCATACCTTTGCTGTAATTTTTTACTTTTTTATTTTCATGTCCTTTAAGCTTGACCAGTTCAAAAAGTTCTTCAATTTTTTTATATGGGTTTTTCATTTTGCATAATTCTGCATGAAATTTCATCAATTCTTTTCCTGTCATCCAATCATGATATTTAAAGTTTTCAGGAAGAAATCCGATTTGCCTTTTTGATTCTATAGTGCCGATGGTAAAGCCATTGATCCAAGCAAAACCAGAGGTGGGGTATAAAAGCCCTACCATAGTTTTTACAAATGTGCTTTTTCCAGCACCGTTCGGACCGAGAAATCCAAAAACCATGCCACTATCGATAGAGATGTTTACATCTTTAAATCCGCCTTTGCCATCAAACTGTTTTGTAAGGTTTTGAGTCTCTAGTATCATTTCATCACCTCATTGATTCTGCTATTTTTATAAGCTCATCTGGTGAAATATTGTTTCCGCTGAACAAATATATTACACCATTATCATTTAATGCAAGATTTGAATATACCTCTAAAATATCGGAACCTTGGAATTTTTTTGATATTACAATTCCTTTGCTGCCGTTTATAGTAACATCTTTTATATCATCTGTATCTGACACAGGAAATGGTATTGTGGTTTTCCAGTCTTTTATGCTGGCTATTTGATTTCTAATGTCGTCTGGAATGAATGGCATATTTATGACAGCATCTCTTACTTTTTCAATATCGACACCATCTGGTACGATTATTTCAGGGGTTTTCATTATATCAAGTCCGTAGCTTATATTTTTTGGAGAATCTGATTCATTTTTATCTATAGAAGATATATGCACACTATTGCCTAAAATTATTTTAAATGTCTTTTCATTTAAGTTCTCTGGCAGCAGCTTATTTCCTCCGAATGTCTTTATTAGATTATTTATCTTATCTACATTTAATTTAAATTCAACAGTTTGGCCTTTCTCTACATAAATGCTGTCTCTTAATTTGAAGTTGTCCACATCTTGAGGGATTTTAAAATTGTAGCCAACATATGATTTTATTTTATCCAAGTTGTTTTTACTAATTTCTTTGGATGAACCATAGTCACCAATTACTTTAATATCGCCGTACTGCTTTAGGTCGATTTCTTTATTTCCTGCTTGATAGAATTTATTTTTTATATCTTGTAAATCATCAGGTGTTATTGCTACAGCTTTAAAATTATTAAGTCTAAACAAGCTTAAAATCTCGGCTTCTGCTTTTTGAACAGGTGGCAATGCTATTGATGCTGCAATTACTGCTGCCGCAGCGGATACTGCTATATATTTTTTGTATTTTCTAAACATATTAAATACACCTCTTTCTTTTTTATTGATCTTTTTATTTAGATTTTCCCACGCTTCATTGAGATCGATGGAACTCGTCTTTAAGGCGTTATCTAAAAAGCTATTTAAATTTTTAAGCTCATTAAGCTTGGCTGAACACTTTTCGCATGTATCAAGATGTTTTTTTAGCTGTTCTTTTAGTGATTCATCTATTTCACCGTCTAAGTATGATTGCAATATTCCTTCATCGAAGCACATGTGCTACACCTCCTTTTCATAAAGCTCTTTAAATTTCTTATGGGCTCTTGCTACAGTTGCTCCAACAGACGATTTTTTTATTCCAAGTGATATGGAAATTTCTTCATAACTGTAACCTGAGTGTTTCAGCACGAGACAAAGCATATCTCGCTTATCCATTTTAGACAAAACTTTTCTAACTTTGTCTATCTCTATTTTTTCAATTGCTATGTCCTCAGGTGATATCAAATCGTCATTAAACTGAGATACTTTTATTTCCCTTGACTTAAGGTTCTTTTCTGAGCGGATGAAGTTTAGTGCTTGATTAATAGCCACTTTCGACAACCAGCCTCCTATATTTTCATCGCTGTGGGGAGGGTTTTTAATTAACTTGATAAAAACTTCCTGTGCAATGTCTTGTGCATTGTCATCATCATTTATGATAAGAGCTATTTGTCGATAGATCTTAAAGTAGTATTTTTCAAAGATATCTTTGAATGAATCAAGTATTTTGAACACCTCCCACATGAAACTTACACTATATAAACACACCAGAGAGGAATTTTGTGACACAAAAAATTAGTACTTTTGGACAGTTGACAAATTTATGTAATAGTCTATTATAGTTATTAAGAGAATTACCGGTAAGCTATCGGGCATCAAAAGTAAAGTCAAACAATGCATTAAAGATTTAAGAAAACCTTCAAAATACAATGATTATAATACTTGCAATTTGATTTTCAAAATGTGTTTTTGCACGATAAGTATAGAGCTTTATAGTCTAAATGCGTGTACCATAAAATTTTGGATGTCAATAAAAATTTAGGAGGTTTTTTTATGAAGCACTTTTTTATAAAACTATTAGCGGTTATTTGTACTATAGTGTTTATAATTGGCTCGAATTTATCAGCGTTTGCGAGCGAAAATAAAACACAAAATGTGGAGCAAATACCTACATCAATGTTAAACTTTGATACGGATACTGCTGCTAAATTTAAATTTGAATTATCAGAGGTAAGTGACAATGTTCAGCTTTCAAAAGGTGTAAACATTGAGACTATAAAGAAAGGACTTCAAAGTGCGGTAAACTCTAAAGATGAAATGAATAGTGTTGTGCCTCAAGCTTTAACAGATCCATATGAACCAAACAATAATTCTGACAGTGCTAAATCTATTTCATATAACCAGTATATGCTTGCAAATATTGATGCCGTAGGCGATGAGGACTGGTATAAGATATATTTGACCGCCAGTTCTGATCCTAATGAAATAGTTGCATTTTTACTTAAAGATATTCCTGCTGGCTGTGATTATGATTTATATGTATTCGATCCTAATTTCAATTATGCAGCGTCACAAAATTCTGGTAATAGCGATGAAAGGATATATATACAGGTACAAACAACAGGAACATGGTATGTTGTCGTAGTACCTTATAGTGGATACGATGACAATGCGAATTATAAACTTTTTGTAGGAGATGCATGGCAGAACGGGACAACAGGATGGAGGTCAACAAATATGACATTTAATTTTACATCTAGTAATGTAGGTACAATTTTACCATATCAGATATTTGATTTAAGCAATGACGCAAGTATCCCAGACACAGCTGTTGTACAGTATATACAGATCGACAGTACTGGTGTTGGAAGTTGGTCAGGACAGCATAAGTACATTTATTCACCACAGACACGAGTTCGATATGAAACTTATCCAGGATTGGATTATGTTCTAAATATTCCCGAAAATACTTTATCTGTAAAACAACAATGGGGTATTTCAACTGGAATAGAACATCTTTTTACTCCAACCGCAAAATGGACTCCGAATATTTATTTCGCGTATAAATATATTATTCAATAACGGTGTAGGTATTTACGCTAATGTGCCGATATATAAAATGCGGTGTAAATCGTACTAACAAATATAAAAAATCAAATGAAAGAAAAATATATTTGTGTAAGATGAGGATATGTTGTTTAAATAATATGGTATATTCCTTTAAAAAATATGGAGGTGAGCGTTTTGAGAGTAGAAGCTTATAATACGTATGCATCAATAATTTACCAAGGCAATAAAGTTAACAAAAGAATGCCTAACTTTGCGCCACAAGACAGTTTATATGCAGAGAGTCTAAACGACGAATCTAAACAGCTTAAAAATGTATATTATGACGTGAGTGAATTTAACCCTTTGAATTTTTTAGGTACAACATACACAAATTCAAAAGCTATTGAATCAGCACAAGTTCAAGAAAATTCTATTAACTTAACACCCGGAACCACAGTAAGCCTTGGTGAATATTCTGGGCAGGATGTTGTATTGCATGTTGGTGATAGTTCTATTAGCATGTTTTGGGGTTCAAATCCGATAGGCAGTGATTATAGCAAAAGAATCACGGATTATATAAATCAGATGATAAATTATGCTGTTGATAAATACGGATTTCCTGACATGTCAAAATTAACGAAAGAACAAGTCGCTCAACTTTGGAAAGTTGAAAAGAATCAACAAAATGTTATATATAAATTAGGGGGACCAGAAGAATATGATTATTTAACCAAAATAGGCGGTGCAGTAGACTGCTTAATACGTGTAGCGAATGGCCAAATGCCAATGGCTTCGTTAAGTCATGACGTGTATGAAAAAATCAAAACAGGTTTGGATAAAATGGGGATAGATACTTCAAGACCATTTTATGTTAATGGACAGAAATTTGTATTTTCAGATGACGGAGTTTTGAGATATGCTTAACATATACTTTGTAGGAAAAGCCTGACGGATGCCGTTGGGCTTTTTTTATCACTACAAACACTATCCCCTACCCAAACATATAATGTATTGTACTTCTATTTGTAATATGTTCTTTTTAAATTTGCCTATATTATATCATTAATTGTTTAAGCTGTGAAGCGGTGCAGGGATTCTTCCGCCTCTTTCTATGAAATCTTTTGGCGAAAAACTGTTTACTTTCATAACAGGTGCATGGCCTAAAAGACCGCCGAATTCCACATAGTCACCTTCTTTTTTATCGGGAGCTGGGATAATCCTTACAGCGGTCGTCTTCTTGTTTATCATGCCTATTGCCATCTCGTCGGCTATTATGGCTGATATGGTCTCGTAAGGTGTGTCACCTGGAATCGCGATCATGTCAAGCCCAACTGAGCATACGCACGTCATGGCTTCAAGTTTTTCTATTGATAAAGCACCTGCCTCAACAGCTTCTATCATTCCAGCATCTTCACTTACAGGTATGAATGCACCGCTTAATCCGCCAACGTACGATGATGCCATGACGCCGCCTTTTTTTACAGCGTCATTTAAAAGTGCCAGTGCAGCTGTTGTACCATGTGAACCGCATTTTGAAAGTCCCATTGACTCAAGTATGTTTGCTATACTATCGCCTATTTCTGGCGTTGGAGCCAAAGATAGATCGAGAATTCCAAATGATGTATTTAACCTTTGTGCTGCAAGACGCCCTATGAGTTCACCAGCACGAGTGATCTTAAATGACGTCTTTTTTATTGTCTCAGATATTTGACCGAAATCGGCGGTTTTTGGAAGTTTTGAAAGAGCTGCTAATACAACACCTGGTCCACTTACACCTACGTTTATGACGCATTCACCTTCACCGACGCCGTGAAAAGCGCCTGCCATGAACGGGTTGTCTTCAGGCGCGTTGCAAAATACTACAAGCTTCGCAGCACCTATGCCGTCATTTTCTTTTGTTCGATACGCTGTATCTTTTATGATTTTTCCCATCAAAGCTACTGCATCCATGTTTATGCCTGCTTTAGTCGTCGCTACATTTACAGATGAACAAACTCTTTCTGTCTCACTAAGAACCTGTGGAATTGAATTTATAAGGTTTAGGTCGCCATCTGTAAATCCTTTATGTACTAAAGCGGAATATCCACCTATAAAGTTTACGCCTACATTTTTTGCAGCTTTATCAAGTGACGAAGCTATTTTAATAAACTCATCTTTTTTAATATTGTCTGCAACGATGGCTATAGGCGTCACAGATATGCGCTTGTTGACAATGGGGATGCCAAATTCAGATTCCAATTCTTCGGCTACCTTTACGAGATTTTCGGCTTTTCTTGTTATTTTATCGTAGATCTTTTCAGCGATTTTGTTTGCATTATCTCCTGAACAATCTCTTAAACTTATGCCCATGGTTATGGTCCTTATATCAAGCTTTTCCGATTGAACCATCCTTATAGTTTCTTCTATTTCTTCAAAAGCAAAGCCCATTTCAATCATTCCTTTCAGTTAAAACAATTAGGTTTATAATCTGTGCATTGCTCTAAATATGTCTTCTTTCTGAATGTCGATTTTGACTCCAAGATTTTCGCCTAAATTTTTAAGTTCTTCTTTTAATATGTTAAAGTCATTTGTAGAATTTTTTATATCAACTATCATGATCATTGTAAAGATGTCTTTTAATATTGTTTGGCTGATGTCTAAGATATTGATGTTGTTTTCTGCTAACAATTTTGATACATTGTAGATTATTCCCACTCTGTCGACACCAATTACGGATATTATGGCCTTTTGTTCACTCATAAAAAACACTCCCTCCATATTTGTACATAGTATACTATATGATGAATTTGCATGCAATACGTAAATGATAATAAAATCTCAAAGAAATTAGGTGGGAATAAAGCATATCCCCACCTTAGATTACTTTTGGATTATGTTTGTGGCACCACATTGTTCCATTGTCTCTCTTATTTTAGACAGTTCTTTCTTAGGTGCTTCGACTGTAATGAGTATTCCGGAGTCAACGTCATCTGTATAGAAGTCTGTATAAGGCCTTTTTTCACCTAAGCCTTCTCTTTCAGACTTTATATCTATAGCGTTGTCAACCATAAAATCCATATCCTGCACAGATTTTTTCATGTCTGTTATGATCATGTCCTTTCGATCGAAACCCATCTTTTTTAAACTGTCGACTAACGCGCTTGCCTTATCTTGAGTGGGAAATACAGCCGTTATTTTCATAAAAACACCTCCACATTCTAATATTCCACACAATAGATTTAAATATAAAATTCGTTTTCTTTCTTTTGTTTTGTATTTACTTTGTTAAATTATTGTGGTATACTATCATTTAGTACCACCCCCTATATAGGGGATATGTCTTTGGCAAAAGGTGGTGACGAGATGGAAGCGAAAGAAAACATAATAAATAGATATGAAAAATTAGCTGAAGAAGAGGACAATTTAAGCTGTGGTGGTAAAAATATCGTTTTGGCAGATTTAAAAGAAGGAGAAAATGTCCTTGATTTAGGATGCGGCAGAGGAAATGACGTTTTAAATGCTGCGAAGATAATAGGTGAAAAAGCAATTGCAGTAGGTCTCGATCTTACTGAGAGGATGATCGAAGAAGCAGAAAAAAACAGAAAGAAACTTAATGTAAAAAATGCTGAATTTGTCGTAGGGGATGTAGAAAACATACCACTTCAAAGTGAAAAATTTGACGTTGTCATAAGCGACTGTGTAATAAATCATGCAAAAGACAAAGAGAAAGTCTATAAAGAGATTTACAGGGTTCTTAAGACTGGTGGGAGATTTGTTGTTTCAGACGTTGTATCAAAAGACAGACTTCCAGATGAGATTGTAAATGACCCTGAAGCTTGGGCCGATTGCTTTGGCGGGGCTATTCCGGAAGAAGAATATATAAAAGCTATAAACAATGCTGGATTTAAAGAGATAGAATATCTTAAAAAGCGTGAATACATGAAAAACGGTTATCCTGTTGCAAGTATAACGATCAAAGGTATTAAAAGGTAGATATCTTGCATTAAAAGGAGGTGATTTAGGTGAAAGCTGTAACAAATAAAAATTCAAATTGCTGCACAACACAAAATAGCAGCGTAGCACAATGCTGCTCAAAGTCATCGAAGCTGGTTGTAGGCTGCCATGACTAAAAAAATGCGGTAGATCTTCTACCGCATAAATTAAGGAGTGATTTTATTGTACTTTAGTAAGTATAACATGATTCTGCCTTTTAGTGAAGAGAAAAATAATTTTATTATTTTAAATCTGCTATCAGGCAGTTCAGATATTGCTTCAAAAGATGAGGTAGATAAACTTTATGACATAAAATCGGGAAAGGATGTTTACGACATCGATTTTCTCGATTATGTAATTGATAGAGGCTATATATATGAAGAAAAAGAGCATGAGGATATAAGGATAAAAGAAGCGTACGAAGAATTTAAGGAAATAATGGATGAATCGCCGACACAAATATTGCTTGTGCCAACATACGGATGTAATTTTTCTTGCATCTATTGTTATGAAAGAGGCATACCGACAAAGAAAGATTTAATAACGAAAGAGGCTGTTGATGCCTTTTTTGATGATATAAATGATAGGTTTAAATTGGAGAAGGTAAAGCCGTACATTACGCTCTTTGGAGGAGAGCCTTTTATAGATACAGATGTTCAAAAAGACATCATTAATTACATTGTAGAAAAGAGCAAACTGTACGGCTATGAGATAGCTGCAGTTACTAATGGTTACAATGTATTAGAGTATATAGATATCCTTAAAAAGGGAAATGTGAAAGAAATACAGGTAACTCTTGATGGGCCGAAAGAAATTCACAACAGGCGAAGAAAGCTATTAGGCGGTGGAGATAGTTTTGAAAAGATTCTATTGGGAATTGACAGCCTAATCGAGAATGATATGCCTGTGAATTTAAGGGTTGTGGTGGATAAAGACAATTATTCTTATCTGCCGGAGTTGGCAGAAATTCTTGATAAAAAAGGGTATCTCCATCTGGATGGCAATAAATTCAAGACGCAGATAGGCAGAAATTATGAGCTTTTTGAATGTTCTCTAAACCATCAAAGCCTTATGTCACAAGTAGAACAGTGGGCTACATTTGTAGAGATGTCTAAAAAGTATCCTATACTGAAAAAATTCCATAAACCAGATTTTAAAGGCATGAGGAATATCCTTGTTTCAGGGACTATGTATTCTCCAACTTTTGATACTTGCCCAGCAGGCAAAAAAGAATGGCTTTATGATTTATACGGTGATATATACGGATGCACTGCAAGCTGTGGCAGGAAAGATTATCGCTTAGGTACTTTTTATCCTGAGAGAAGGATTTTTGATGATAAAGTATTACAGTGGAAAGAGAGAAATGTCCTGAATATACCACAGTGCAAAGAATGCCCTGTAAGCTTAGTTTGCGGCGGAGGCTGTGGAGTCGTCGCTAATGAAAGAAATGGCAGTGTATTATCTCCTGATTGTAGAGATATAACAAAACTGTATCAATTAGGTATCGAATATTACAAGGATGAAGTCTTAATTCAAGATTAAAAATTTTAAGGAGGATGTATTTATGGTAAGAGAAATAAATGCTAATGAATTTGAAGAGGTTGTTTTGAATTCTAAGAAACCAGTTGTTGTAGACTTTTATTCTACTGATTGTCCACCATGTGCTCAACTAAAACCGATATTTCACAGATTAGCCGAGGTATACAAAGATCACATGGAATTTGTAGAGATATACAGGCAAGGCAATAAGGACTTTGCGTTAAGCCTTGGCGTAAAAGGAAGCCCTACGCTTTTGTTTTTCAAAGATGGCAAAGAAACTGGTGAGAGATTAAATGGATATATTTCAAAGCCAGATCTTCGCAAGGCAGTAGAAAAGGTGATAGGTTTTTCACTTTTGGACAAAGAACCAGAGAAGGTGGAATGCGATGTTCTCATAATGGGGGGAGGACCTGCAGGTCTTACGGCTGCTTTGTACTCAGCGAGAGCAAACTTAAAGACAGTCGTCATAGATGAAGCAACTACAGGTGGGCAAGCAGCCAACACGTATTATATAGAAAACTATCCTGGAACAGAAGGGCAGATTGAAGGAAAGAAACTGACTGAAAACATGAGGAAACAGGCGGAAAGCTTTGGAGCAATCATTGACGATTTAAAAGAAGTATTCGAGATTAAGCTTACTGATGATGAGAAATTTGTAAGGACAGAGGACAAAATATACTATCCTAAAGCGGTTATAATAGCTATGGGCGCACAGCCAAGAAAACTTCCAGCAGAAGGCGAAGCTGAATTCAGAGGAAAAGGCATTCATTATTGTGCAATATGCGATGGAGCAATGTATGAAGGAAAACACGTAGCTGTAATAGGAGGAGGCAATTCTGCTATTCAGGAAGCATTGTACCTTGCAAACATCGCCGACAAAGTTACGGTTATACACGAATTTGATAATTTACAAGCTTCAAACGTGCTGCAAGAAAAAGCCTTTACCAATCCTAAGATAGACTTTATTTGGGAATCTCACGTTGTAAAGGCAAATGGAGATGGAATGCTTAAGTCGCTGACGTATAAGAACTTAAAGACAGGTGAGCTTAAAGATATAGAAGTCGATGGTGTGTTTGTCTACATCGGCCTTACACCAAAGACAGATATATTTAAAGGAATCCTTGAGCTAAATCAGTACGGATACATCAAAGCGAATGAGGATCTAATGACCAATGTGAAAGGCGTATTTGTCGCTGGTGATATAAGGGATAAGAAGATAAGGCAAGTGGTCACTGCGGCTGGTGATGGTGCTACCGCTGCTATAAGCGCAGAAAGGTATATACAAGAGCTGTGATTTTGCATACTTTTTAAAAGTATGAAAGGAGATAATGATGGAGTGCTGCGAAACAAAGTACATGGAAAATTGCATGATATGCGGGAAGCCGCTCATGTATTTAGAAAAGCCAGTATTGAAAAGATGCGAATACTGTGGTACAGAAGAATTAACTCTTGCCCACTGTACGGATGGGCACTACGTTTGCGACAAATGTCACGCAAAGGACGGCGTTGAGGTCATAAAGGATTATTGCCTGTCTACGGATTCTAAAGATCCTATGGAAATCGTGGAAAATATCATGTCAGACAGTAGGATACCAATGCATGGGCCAGAACATCATGCATTGGTTCCTGCAGCAATAGTCACTGCTTACAAAAATTTGACAGGAAAAGCTTCTGATGAGGATATCTTAGAGGCAATAAATCGTGGGAAAGAGATACCTGGCGGAGCATGCGGCTATTATGGTGCCTGTGGTGCAGGTGTTGGAATCGGTGTTGCTATTTCTGTCATTTACAAAGCGACACCTCTTACACCTCTTAAAAGGACTAAGGCTCATTTAGCTGTTGCAAATGCCCTTAAAAGCATCGGTGAAGCTGGTGGCGCCAGATGTTGCAAGAAATGCACAAGGATATCAATAGAAGAAGCGGTAGAATTTTTTGAGAAAGAATTGAATGTCAAATTTCCTGAAACTTTTGAAAGGATAGATGACTGTAATTACTCAAAGAGAAACAGGGAATGCTATTATATGTGCAAGTACAGAAATGTGGAAAAGTCAGAAAGGAATGTGAAGTATGGATCTTGACATTACTAAAGAAGTGGCTTATTCATTTGCTGAAGCTGTGGAAAAGGCTAAAGAAGCCTTGAAAAGCGTAGGATTTGGAATATTGGTAGAGATTGATATGAAAGATACGATAAAAAAGAAAATAGGCAAGGACATGATGAACTACGTCATACTCGGTGCATGCAACCCTACCTACGCATACGAAGTATTAAACATTGACCCCGAAATAGGTCTTTTGCTGCCTTGCAATGTGATTGTGTACGAAAAGAGTGATGGTGGTGTAGTCGTATCGTCAATTGATCCTTTAAAGGCATTACCTTCTAACGATGAAAAATTGTCTAAAATAGCATCTGAAGTTGCTGACAAGTTGAAAAAAGCTGTAGATATGCTGTAGAATAACATTAGAGGTGATACAATTGTCAATTGATATAGAATCAGATTTAAAACGGGCTTTAGATCTACTGGGTGAAGGCCATGTGTTTGCACTGGATGTAGGCACTGGTAGAGCCCGTATGGCTTATGCATTGGCCAGATACGGCTACAATGTGGTGTCATTAGAGTACAATATTGACACGCTTAAAAAAGCTAAAGAAATCATCAGCAATGAAGATGTGGAAGGCAAAGTCTTGTTTGTACATGGTGATGCGCATAAGATGCCGTTTGTTGATGAATCTTTTGGGGTTGTCACATCTTACAATGCAATGCATCACATGAAAGACTATAAGGTTGCCATTGACGAGATGGTGAGAGTACTGAAAAAAGGCGGCAAGATATTGATAACAGAGCTTAATGATATAGGCAAGGAGAAAGTTGCCGAATCTCACAGGCAAAGAGGAAGCCATCATGAAGCAAAGATAGACATTTACGATGTAGTAAATTATCTTAAAGATAAGCATAATATTGTAGGCGAGATTTCTAATGGAGAATTTATTGACATATTTTACGGGGTAAGATAGATAAGGATAAATTTGATTGTTGACAAATCTACAAAATATGATAAAATATGATATGTCTTAGGCCCCGTGGTCAAGTGGTTAAGACATCGCCCTTTCACGGCGGTAACATGGGTTCGAATCCCGTCGGGGTCACCAAATTTGAATATTACGAGGGAAGCTACAAAATTGTAGCTTTTTTTATTTTATTTATATAAAATGTCGTCAAAAAAATTTGAGGTACCACCATATATTTACAAATTTTACCTTATATTGGATGATATAATCATATCAAAAAAATGGTGGTGGTAAATATGCAGAGTGCTGATATTCTTCCTTACTCAAGGATAGGAAGGAAAGAAAGCAATGAAAAATTGCAAAAAGACAATGTAAGATTTATATTCAATGCCTTAGTTTTTGCATTGATAGGTTTTGTCATTGGCCGCGCGCAAATAATGGACAACCTTATCCCGTTTGGTGTGGCGTATTTTGCTTCCCTCTTAATGCAAAAGAGAAAGTACTTTTTGTCAGGAATTGGAGTCTACCTTGGAGTATTGTCTTTACCTGGTGTCAACAGCATCAAGTATCTAATCGTTTTGGCTCTGATATTGGCTTTTGAGCATCTATTAAAAGTTAAAAGCAAAAACATCTTTAAAGTGGCATTGATAACATTTTTCTCGCTGCTTTTAGTAGATCTCATCTACAGCAAAGCGTACGGATTTTTGCTGTTTGATGTAATGACGTCTATTTACGAATCTGTCATAGCCATGTTGATGGTATTCATATTTAATCAAGCAATTTTGCTTTTAAATAGCGCAAACAGAAAAGTCATATCAAACGAAGAAATCATATCATTGTGCATATTGCTTAGCATTTTCATCTTGGGGCTTGACAATATAAAGGTGTGGAGATTTAACTTAAATAGCTCATTTGGCATACTTACTATACTGATTAGTTCATACATAGGTGGTGTTGGCACAGGTGCCAGCGTAGGAACTACCATTGGTCTTATTGGAAGCCTCGCTCTTACAAATACTCCTACATCTGTAGGCTTATACGGATTTACAGGGCTTTTGTCTGGAAGCATGAAAAAACTTGGTAGATTGGGAATCACTCTGGGATTTTTCACCGCTGCTGCCATTATGACATTTTATGTCAATGGATTTGCAAATATGATCATCAGTCCTTACGATTTTGCCTTAGCTTCTTTAGTGTTTTTATCTGTCCCTAAAAAGAGATTAGATCATCTTGTGTCAATTGTAAAAGGCGATAAAAATTTGCTACAGCGAAGCTACAGCGTAAAGCTAAAAGAAGTGGTGACTGACAAATTAAAAGAATATGCTGAAGTGTTTGATGAGTTAGGGAAAAGCTTTAAAAAAGCCAATGAAAAGATATTAGATCACAAGGACATATCATATCTTTTTGAAGAAATAGCCAATAAGACTTGTACTGATTGTGCTATGTACAAAATGTGCTGGGATAAAGACTTTTATTTTACGTATAAAAGTATGTTTGATTTAGTAGAAAGCCTGGAAGGCACAGGCAATGTAGAAGGCAATAAGCTTTACAAAAAGTGCATAAGATTTCCAGAGCTTCTTAACTGCACAAAGCACAACCTCATGCTTTATAAGATAAACATGCAGTGGAGGGAAAGGCTTAAAGACGCTAAAAACATTGTTTCGAATCAGTTGAAGGGCATTTCGTCTGTTATATCAAACATGGCTGACGATATAAGCATGGACATCACTTTCAAAGACGATCTTGAACAGTATCTGCTTGTAGAATTGGATAAAAGGGGCATACCTGTAGACGATGCCATAGTATATGATGCGGGAGACGGAAATGTGGTGATAAAGATATACAAGAAAGCCTGTTATGCAGCTAAAGAATGCGAGAAAAAAGTTATCCCGGCCGTATCTGAGATTATGGGGGAGAAGTACGAGCGGAAAAATACTTTGTGCTCTATAAACAATAAAGGGCGATGCAGCCTAACTCTTACGAGAGCTGAAAGCTATCAAGTTTCCACAGGCATTAGCAAAATCAGTAAAAGCGCTAACAAAATATCTGGTGACACGTATTCTTTCATGGAGTTAGAAGGCGGAAAGTACATGGCAGCATTAAGCGATGGAATGGGCTTCGGCTATAGAGCAGCTTCTGAAAGCAGTACGACAATATCTTTGCTGGAAAGATTCATTGAGGCGGGATTCGACAAAGGATTGGTTGTACAAACTATAAATTCTATTCTGGCATTAAGGTCAGCAGAGGAGATGTTCTCAACAGTCGATATTTCATTTATAGATTTGTTTACGGGAGATGCGGAGTTTATAAAGATCGGCGCCTCAGCCACGTTTATAAAGAGCGGAAAAGATGTGGATGTGATTGAATCCAGTTCATTGCCCATCGGCATTTTGGAAGACGTCGATGCAGATATCCACGATAGGAAGTTAAAAGACGGTGACTTTGTAATTTTGACGACAGACGGTGTATTAGACTGCTTTGATGGCAATAAAGAAGAAAGCATGGCAAGATTTTTAAGAAACCTTGATATGAAAGATCCTCAGGACATGGCTGAAGCTATAATGAAGAAATGTCTTGAACTTTGTGAAAACAAGCCTAAAGACGACATGACAGTGCTTACGGTAAAAGTTTGGAAAAGGCGATTGTGAATTGAATAATCCTTCCATAAGATGGCAAAAATAATAAAAAATCTTATGGAGGGATTTGATTTTGGAGATTTTGATAAACCAGATAATCGTCGTTACAGACGGCAAATCAAACGTTGGTGGAAATCCGGCTGATGCAGCTTTTTTGGCATTTAGAAAGGGAATTCGAGTAAGCTCCATAGGCATCGTAGACGACGGCAATTTGTCCATAAATGAGATAAAAGATATTGCAAGTTCCGGTGGCGGCGTGTATGACATAATTTACTCAGATGATTTTATAAGGTCTTTATCGGCGGTGACGCAAAAATCAGCCGAAAAAACTTTATACGATGCATTAGATAGCGAATTGATGAAACTAATAGGGAAAAACATAGAAGGACTCCATCCCGTATTGCGGTCTCAAATCGTAGAATACATCGATAAACTTTTGGATATTTCAGACATAAGATGTGCAATTTTGCTGGACTTAAGTGGAAGCATGGCAAGAAAATTGAAAAAAGCGGTGAATGGAATAAGCGATCTTCTAAGCACTATGAAAGCGAGAAAGGGCAAAAGCCAGTTTTGCCTAATAGGATTTCCAGATGGCGATGACGCTTATGCAAAGGTTATATGCCAATTTACATCGAAGATAAATGATATAGAAGTTCATCTTAAAAACTTAAAGGCTGGTGGAAATACCCCTACTTACCATGCGATAAGGCTGGCTGCATCGCTTTTTGACGCAGAAGTTGAATCTATAAGAGGTATCGGTTAATGCTTGAGAATGGCTATGTTTTGACAGGCATACACAATGGGCGGAAATACGTAGTCGAGAAAAAAATTGGCCATGGCGGTGTAGCTTACGTATACCTTGTGCACGACGATGAAAATTCAAAATATGCGCTTAAGATAAGTGAAGACTTAATAAGCATAACGAGAGAGCACAAAGTGTTGACGTCATTGAAAAATTGCAATTTTGCTCCACGTGTATTTGATTTAGATGATGCATTATTGTATAATAAAATGTATCATTATATAGTTTTGGAATACATAGAGGGATATAGCCTTGATAGATTGATTAAATCTGGCATTGATTTGGAGAGTGCTTCATACATATTTGCTGAAATTTTAGATGCTTTGATTGGATTAAAGCGATTAGGCGTTTTTTATACAGATTTAAAACCATCCAATGTCATGGTAGATGAGATAAAAAAGCGTATAGTGCTTATTGACTATGGTTCAACATCTGCTAAAGATGATGCCGTAAAAGAATTTACGCCTGAATTCGACAGAGCCAGTTGGAAAGTTGGATTAAGAAAAGCAGATTCTGGGTATCTGTCGTTTGAAGCAGGGATGCTTTTTGTGTGCCTTGTAATGGGCAGGACATTTAGACACGATTACCACACGATAGGAGAAGTGCTAAAGCAATCAAGAGCAAGGCTTGGAAAGTTTTATATTGCCATAATGAAGGCGCTTAATGGCACGTATGACATAAATAAACTGTATATCAATTTTAAAAACGGCTGCTTTAGTGAAAAGGCGTCAATGTATTTAAATTACATGCTTTTCATAGTTGGCATGATATTTGTTGTACTTATGATTTTGGCGGTGTAGGGGATATATATGATAGATAGCTTTGAAAAGACGATAAAAGAATATAAGATGATAGAAAAAGGCGATAAAATCGTAATAGGAGTATCTGGAGGTCCTGATTCTATTTGCCTTCTTAATT
Organism: Thermoanaerobacterium calidifontis; assembly: GCF_055381745.1. Taxonomy (NCBI): domain Bacteria; kingdom Bacillati; phylum Bacillota; class Clostridia; order Thermoanaerobacterales; family Thermoanaerobacteraceae; genus Thermoanaerobacterium; species Thermoanaerobacterium calidifontis. The sequence goes on from NZ_AP042436.1 coordinate 323,493, forward strand.
TGCTTTTAGAGATAAAAGAAAAGTATGAGCTTAAGCTTTTTGTGGTTCACGTCAATCACATGCTGAGGGGAGCCGATGCAGATAGTGATGCTCTGTTTGTTGAGGAGTTCTGCAAGGGGATAGATATCCCATTTTTTTTATTTAAGGAAGATGTCAGAAGATACGCTGAAGAAAAGGGGTTGTCTGAGGAGGCTGCCGGAAGGGAAATAAGGTACAGCGCTTTTAATAAAGTGCTTGAAGAAGTTGGCGGAAACAAAATAGCCATTGCCCACAACAAAAACGACGTAGCCGAAACAATTCTCTTAAACATCTTAAGAGGTGCTGGTACAACTGGGCTTGTAGGCATAAAGCCGGTTAATGGATGCATCATAAGACCCCTTATACAGACGAAAAGGCGTGAGATAATTGACTACCTTAATTCGAAGAATTTAGAGTTTGTAGAAGATACAACAAATAAGAAAGATGTGTACAGGAGAAACAAGATAAGGCTTAAATTGATGCCGTACATGGAAGAAAACTTTGGAGTAGATGTGGTCGAAAATTTATATAAGACATCTCAGATCGTACTTGATGATGAAGATTATTTAAATAGGGAGTCTGAAAAAATATTTAATGATATTGCTGGTATTGATGAAGGAAAGCTAAAACTTCCAATTGATGAGATAAAAAAATTGCACAGTTCCATAAAAAGAAGGGTCATAAGGTTGGCCTACAGGAAACTAAAGGGAGATCTTAATCAACTTGCATTTAAGCATGTAGAAGATGTGTTAGATCTTATGGACAAGCAGACATCGTCGAAAATTGATTTACCCTTTGAAATTGAAGTTATAAAAAGTTATAATAATCTTATATTCAGAAAAAAGGCTGTTTATGAAAAACGAGATTCTAAAGAAGTTAAGCTTAACATTCCCGGCATAACAGATGGTGGATGTTTAGGCGTATATAAGGCGGAGATAATAGATAGAGAATCAGTTGAAAGCCTTAATTTAGGCAGATACCATAAGCTTTTTGATGCCGACCTAATTGATGGCGATGTGGTCGTAAGGCATAGGAGAATTGGAGATCGCATCTCGCCTTTAAACATGAAGGGGACGAAGACGCTTAAAGAGTATTTTATCGATGAGAAAATCCCAAGAGAGGAGAGGGATAAGATACCGTTATTAGCTATTGGCAGCACTATTTTGTGGATTGTGGGACATAGAATGTCTGAAAAGTACAAAGTACGCGATGGCACAAAAAAAATATTGTCTATAGAGTATATTAAACAAGATTAAGGAGGAAATTTGATGGAAAATTTATCAAAGGACATCGATGAGATTTTGATCACAGAAGAAGAGCTTAAAGAAAAGATAAAAGAGCTTGGGAGGCAGATTACGAAGGACTACGAAGGGAAAAATTTGATGCTGGTAGGAGTCTTAAAAGGTGCTATAATGTTTATGGCTGATTTATCAAGGTGTATTGACTTACCTTTATCACTTGATTTTATGGCTGTTTCCAGCTATGGAAGCTCAACACATTCATCGGGAATAGTAAAGATAATTAAAGACCTTGATATAAGCATAGAAGGCAAAGATGTCCTGATTGTGGAGGACATAATTGACAGCGGTTTAACTCTGTCTTACTTGAGAGAAACTCTGCTTGGAAGAAAGCCAAAAAGCTTGAAAATATGCACAATATTAGACAAACCGGAGAGAAGAGAAGCATCTGTAAAAGTCGATTATGTGGGGTTTAAGATACCTGATAAGTTTGTAGTAGGTTATGGATTGGACTTTGATGAAAAGTACAGGAACCTTCCTTTTATAGGCGTTTTGAAACCTGAAATGTACAGCTAAAATTTGTTTTTTTATATGGTATATGTTATTATAAATTAAGTGATACGGCTTTGAAGGGAGGGCCATATTTGAATAAAACGATCAGAGGTATCGTTATATGGATACTTATAATTATCGCATTATATGCAATGGTACAATTGTATACTGATAATATTAAACAACCTGCGGCTATTGACGTTACTGAACTGTACAGCCAGATTATCAAAAACAATGTATCAGAGATGACTATTTCTGGCACAAGCATTACAGGTACTTTGAAAGACGGCACACAGTTTAGCAGCAACGTGCCTGATGTGACGTCGTTTATGAATTTCTTGACACCATATATTAAGGACAATAAACTTGTTGTCAAGAGCGAACCGCCTCAAGGTGCTCCTTGGTGGTATTCTCTTTTGCCAACGCTATTTATGGTGGCTGTACTTGTAGTTTTGTGGTATGTGTTTATGCAACAAGCACAAGGCGGTGGTGGCAATAGAGTCATGTCTTTCGGCAAAAGCCGTGCTAAGATGGTAACAGACGATAAGCGGAGAGTCACTTTTAATGACGTAGCTGGTGCCGATGAGGAAAAGGAAGAGCTGCAGGAAATAGTAGAGTTTTTGAAATTTCCGAAGAAATTCTTGGATTTAGGCGCTCGTATACCTAAAGGCGTTCTCTTAGTAGGACCTCCTGGAACTGGTAAAACTTTGCTTGCAAAGGCTGTGGCAGGTGAAGCTGGTGTTCCGTTTTTCAGCATAAGTGGTTCTGACTTTGTGGAGATGTTTGTAGGTGTCGGTGCATCGAGGGTTAGGGATCTTTTTGAACAAGCCAAGAAAAATTCTCCTTGTATAATTTTCATAGACGAAATTGATGCTGTTGGTCGCCATAGAGGCGCAGGATTAGGCGGTGGACATGACGAAAGAGAGCAAACATTAAATCAGTTGCTGGTTGAGATGGATGGCTTTAGTGTAAATGAAGGCATCATAGTCATAGCTGCTACGAATAGACCAGACATCCTTGACCCTGCTCTTTTAAGGCCTGGCAGATTTGACAGGCATGTTACTGTAGGTGTTCCAGACATCAAAGGAAGAGAGGAGATCTTAAAAGTACATTCCAGAAACAAGCCTCTCGCACCTGATGTGTCGCTTAAAGTTTTGGCAAGAAGGACGCCGGGCTTTACAGGAGCCGATATTGAAAATCTCATGAATGAAGCTGCGCTTTTGACTGCCAGAAAAGGCATGAAGCAGATAACTATGGTGGAGCTGGAAGAAGCTATTACGAGAGTAATAGCAGGACCAGAAAAGAGAAGCAGGGTAATATCAGAAAGAGACAAAAAACTCGTATCGTATCATGAAGCAGGTCATGCTGTTGTTGCAAAACTCCTTCCTAATACACCTCCTGTACACGAAGTAACGATCATTCCAAGAGGAAGAGCAGGCGGCTACACAATGCTGCTTCCTGAAGAAGACAAGTACTACATGTCCAAGTCTGAGATGATGGATGAGATTGTCCACCTTTTGGGAGGACGTGTAGCTGAAAGCCTTGTCTTGAATGATATATCTACAGGTGCACAAAATGACATAGAAAGAGCCACAAACATAGCGAGAAAGATGGTTACAGAGTACGGCATGAGCGAGAAATTAGGTCCTATGACTTTTGGCACAGACAATGATGAAATATTTATTGGAAGAGATTTGGGCAGGACGCGCAATTACAGTGAAGAAGTTCAGTACGACATCGACAAAGAGATGAAGAGGATCATCGATGAATGCTACAACAAGGCTGAGACACTGTTGAAAGAGAATATAGATAAGCTTCATAGAATTGCGCAGGCTTTGATGACGAAAGAGAAACTTAATGCAGAGGAATTTGAAAAGTATTTTAATGGCGAAAATGTAGATGAGACGAATCAGAGCGAAGAAGCATAACTTAAAAGACATACAATTTACTTTGTATGTCTTTTTTAGTTTCATGAATTGCTTTCAAACTTTTTAAGACATCAGTTAATATTGCTTTTGCGATTAATCTAATTCTCTGTATTCTTTCGGAGACATATTTGTCATCTTTCTGAAGTTTCTGTGAAATGTCCTCAAATTGTTGTACCCACAATTAAATGCAATTTCACTTACAGAAAGGTTGCTGTTTTTTAACATGTAGCATGATTGTGAAATGCGGTAGTTGTTTAGATACTCTGTAAAAGTCATGCCCATTTGCTGGATAAATAGTTTTGATAAATATGGATAATCGTAATTTAGGTATTTTGCAGCCTTTTTTAATGTACAGTCATTTGAATAGTTCTGCTCAATAAAAAGCAGCATCTTGTATAGAACTTTTGTCTTAGTCGATTGTCTTGAAGGAATGAATGAGGTATGGTTTACTAACTTATCGCACAGTGAATATAAAAAACTTTTTTTACCGTAGATGGAACCAAGCTTATTGAAATCTATGATGTTATCCAAGTGCAGTATGTTATCTTCAGGGATCATGCCTTTATAATTCATGTAAAAATCTCCGATAAGTTCTGGGGAAAACAGGATGATTGTTATATCAGAGCGATCGATTGTCTTAAATTCATGCATCTGGTTTGAAAACACAAAGGCTAAATCATTTTTCTTCAGTATGTATTCTTTTTTGTCTATAGAGATAGATAATTGGCCGTCATTTAAGTATATAAGTTCGTACGCTCTATGAAAATGATATGGAAATTGATAATTCTTAAGTGAAAAAAAGCGGAAGAGATCTTTTTCATTTACACCATGCTTTTGAAAAAAGACCATAAGAGTCCCTCCTAAAAAAACACTAATATTGTCTTAAAGTATACTACTTTTTGCATAGATATATCAATAGGCATTTGCTTAAAATAGAATTAATCGTTTAAAGAGGAGGGGTTTTAGAAATGGAATACCATGTGGCTAAGACTGGTTCAGATGAAGGGAAAGGAACGCTTAAAGATCCGTTTTTGACTATAAATAAGGCTGCGTCTGTTGCAATGGCTGGCGACACAATTATAGTCCATGAAGGAGTATACCGGGAATGGGTTAAACCAAAGTATAAAGGGTTAAGCGAAAAAAGAAGGATTACCTACAAGGCGGCAGAAGGTGAAAGAGTAATAATAAAAGGTTCAGAGAGGATTCAAAGTTGGCAGCATGTAGATGGAAACGTGTGGAAATGTCAGTTGCCCAATTCTTTCTTTGGGGAATTCAATCCATACAAAGAAGAAATTTTTGGAGATTGGCTGCTTACGGTTGATGAGAAAAAACACTTAGGGGATGTATACTTAAATGGCATGTCGTTTTATGAAGTCACGAGATATGAAGATCTTTTTAATCCACAAGTTAGGACAGAAGTCCTTGATCACTGGACCCAAAAGATTGTACCTGTTCACAATGTAGAACAAACGAAGTACGTTTGGTATGCTGAAGTAGACTCGGAAAAGACTACGATTTACGCTAATTTTCAAGGTGCTGATCCCAACGAAGAATTTGTGGAGATAAACGTCAGAAGATCGTGCTTTTATCCTGTCGAAACAGGCATAGATTATATTACAGTTAAAGGCTTCGAGATGGCACATGCTGCAACACCGTGGGCGCCCCCGACAGCAGATCAGCCTGGGCTTATAGGTCCTAACTGGAGCAAAGGGTGGATAATAGAGGACAATATCATACATGATGCTAAATGCAGCGCAATAAGCATCGGCAAAGAGGCTACAACAGGCAACAATTATCGCTCTATACGGAAAGACAAGCCTGGATACCAGTATCAATTGGAAGCAGTATTTAATGCAAAAAGGAATGGTTGGTCTAAAGAAAAGATAGGTTCACATATAATACGAAACAATACGATCTACGATTGTGGACAAAATGCCATCGTCGGACACTTGGGAGGCGTCTTTAGCGAAATTTACAATAACCATATTTACAACATCGCATTGAAAAGGGAATTCTACGGCCATGAGATAGCAGGGATAAAGCTACATGCGGCCATAGATGTGCAGATTCACCATAACCGTATTCACGATTGCTCATTAGGATTATGGCTGGATTGGGAAGCACAGGGGACAAGAGTCAGCAAAAATTTGTTTTACAATAATAACAGAGATATGTTTGTTGAAGTAAGCCATGGGCCGTATGTTGTTGATCACAATATATTAGCTTCTGAGTATGCTATAGACAACATGTCACAAGGTGGAGCGTATATAAACAATTTAATCGCAGGCAAGATGAATCAGAGAAAAGTGCTAAACCGCTCGACTCAATACCATCTTCCACACAGCACTGAAATTGCGGGATTTGCATTTGTATACGGGGGAGATGATCGATTCTACAACAATATCTTCATAGGAAAAGATGGATTAGAAAATGTGGGAACTTCTCATTACAACAACTATACAACGTCTTTAGAGGAGTACATTGAAAAGGTAAATGAAGTACCTGGCGATTTAGAAAGATTTGAGCGAGTGGAACAACCGGTCTACATCAATAAAAATGCATACTTCAATGGTGCAGAGCCATTTGAGAAAGAAAAAGACAATCTTGTTAAAAAGGACTTCGACCCCAAACTTGCCATCATTGATGAAGGAGATGAAGTCTACCTTTCACTGCAATTGCCAGATGAATTCGAAAATATTGTAGGAGATATCCATTCGACAAAGACATTGGAAAGAGTGAGGATTGTGGATGCGGAGTATGAAACTCCAGATGGCAAAGAGCTGGTTTTGGATACTGACTATTTAGATGCGAAAAAGCGGGGAGATGGTCCAATAGGTCCAATTGCGCTTTTGAAAAAAGGTGATAATTACATAAAGGTTTGGTAATATTGAGTGAGGTCTTATGTCCTGTGATAAAGGCATAAGGCTTATTTTTTTATATATAAAAATTTTTATAAAATATCGAAAAAGTTTGTCAAAATAAGAAGGATTTTTGACAATTATGTCAAAATATATAAGTGTCGCCATAAAACTTATACTAAAGAAAAGAGGAATTATCATGGACAAAATGATAAGGTCATCGAAGGAGCCTAACTACAATTGGATATTTGACTTAGTCGATGGACTAAAAGGATTTACTATTTTAAAAAATTTTGACGGTGAAGTGATATATATAAACAAAGTTCTCTTAAGATTATTGGGATTTAATCACGATGATATAGGGGGAAATTACGATTTCTTTTTTAAAAACTTCTTTCTTAATGAAGCTAAGAAAGTGGATGAAAACATATATGATATTACTTTGAATTCCAGATATGGTTTTACATTGAGATTTAAGATGGTGGATAATTTTTTGAATTCCGATGATGGGAGAAAGCTTTGCATCATTTCCACCCTTAATTTTGTAAAAAGTGAGTTAGATACTATGCGAGACGTAAACGCGTATTTGGATCTTCTGTACAATAGGTTTAAGCTTGTAGACATGGTGGATACGGGTATTTTGCTTATGGATAAGAGAAGGCGCATAGAGTATATAAACAAGGCTGCTTGCCAGCTTATGTGTTTAGACTATAAAAAGGCCTATCGCAAAGACGCAGAAAAAGTGCTGAAATCATTAGATGAAAAGATAAACTTTGACGAAATAGTAAGCAATAAGATCGTCGTTTACAATATAAAAGACAGTGGGCGTTTTTTGTCTATGGAGGTAGCAGACACTTACGACGATAACTTTTTATGCATCATCGTGAAAGACGTTACAGATAAGCTGAAATTCGGAGAGATCATCGAAAGAAGTGAAAAATTCAACTTGATGGGAAGCTTGGCTGTGTCGCTGATTCACGAGATAAAAAATTCCATCACATCTATAAAAGGATTTTTGCAGCTTATGCAGCTTAAAGACAAAGCGAATGCTTCTTTTTTTGACACCATCATAAGCGAATCAGATAGAATAATAGATTTGGTGATGAGTTATTTAGGCGTAGTTAGAAATAGCCCCGATGAAGGCATTGACTTAAACGAGCTTATTGAAAAGTACATGATCTTAATTGAAGCAGAAGCAAAACATAGGCAAATCGAAATAATAAAAAAATTGAGAGAAGTTCCGATGGTGAAGATAGAAAACAACCAACTAAAGCAAGTGCTATTAAATGTTTTTCAGAATTCTTTTCAGGCTATCGGCTCTGGAGGGAAGATATGGATAACGACTAGATTTAATTCTTACACAAATAAGGTTATAATAAAGATAGCAGATAACGGCGGTGGAATCGACAGAGAAACACTTAAAAAAGTGATGGTGCCTTTGTTTACTACAAAAAAAGACGGTACAGGTTTGGGACTATCTATTAGCAAAAACATTCTCAATAAGTACGGTGGTGACTTAAAGATATTCAGCAAAAAAGGCACTGGGACGATTGTGAATATATACTTGGAGCTTAAAAAATAATGACTGGGGGGATTAATTTGAAAACAGACATTGAAATCGCGCAAGAAGCCAAAATGATGCATATAGCTGATATAGGTGAGAAGATAGGAATAGATGAAGATTATCTAGAACTTTATGGAAATTACAAGGCAAAAATCTCACAAAAGCTTTGGGAGAAGATAAAAGACAGAAAAGATGGGAAGCTCATTTTGGTTACGTCTATCAACCCTACACCTGCAGGTGAGGGAAAATCTACTGTAACAGTAGGCTTAGGACAAGCCTTAAATAAGCTTAAAAAGAAGGTTGCAATAGCCTTAAGAGAGCCGTCATTAGGCCCTTGTATGGGAATAAAAGGCGGTGCTGCTGGTGGAGGCTATTCGCAGGTGGTACCTATGGAAGATATAAATTTGCATTTTACAGGTGATATGCATGCAATAGGTTCTGCCCACAATCTGTTATCTGCCATGATTGACAACCACATACATCAAGGAAATGAACTAAATATCGACGTAAGGCGCATTACGTGGAAGCGGGCAATTGATATGAATGACAGGGCCTTAAGAGAAATCGTCGTAGGGCTTGGAGGGAAAGCAAATGGATATCCGAGGCAGGATGGCTTCATAATAACTGTGGCATCAGAGATAATGGCCATCTTGTGCCTTGCAACAGATTTTAAAGATTTGAAAGAAAGATTGGGCAAGATCATAATAGGCTACGACAAGGACGACAATCCTGTCACAGCCAAAGATTTAAAAGCCGATGGTGCAATGGCACTTTTGCTTAAAGATGCTATTAAGCCTAATCTGGTGCAGACTTTGGAAAATGTTCCTGCATTCATACATGGAGGCCCCTTTGCAAATATCGCCCATGGATGTAACAGCATAATAGCGACGCGATATGGATTAAAGCTGGCAGATTACCTTGTGACGGAGGCTGGTTTTGGTGCTGACTTAGGGGCAGAAAAGTTTTTTGATATAAAGTGCCGGTATGGAGGATTAAAGCCAAGCGCTGCTGTAGTTGTGGCGACCATAAGGGCTCTTAAGATGCACGGTGGACTTAAAAAGGAAGAGTTATCAAAAGAAAACATTGATGCACTTGAAAAAGGCATAGAGAACCTTGGAAAGCAGATAGAAAATGTGCAAAAGTATGGAATACCAGTAGTCGTCGCTATCAACAAGTTTACGCACGATACGGATAGGGAAATCCAGTTTGTAAAAAGGTATTGCAGCAATTTAGGCGTAGAGGTGGCTTTGGCAGAAGTTTGGGAAAAAGGTGGCGAAGGCGGCATTGAGTTGGCAGAAAAAGTGATTGATGCAAGTGAAAAAGAGTCTGATTTTAAGCCAATATATGAACTGGACACATCTATTGAAGATAAGATTAGAACCATAGCAAGGGAGATTTACGGCGCGGATGACGTGGAGTTCACTAAAGAAGCTGTAAAAGACCTTAAAAACATAGAAAAATTGGGACTTAGCCATCTTCCTGTATGTGTTGCCAAGACTCAGTATTCACTGTCAGATGACCCGAAGCTTTTAGGAAGACCTAAGGGATTTAACATTACTGTAAAAAGATTAAACATATCTGCTGGAGCTGGATTTATAGTTGCAATGACGGGCGATATTATGACGATGCCAGGGCTTCCTAAGTCGCCTGCGGCAGAAAAGATGGATATAGATGAGGAGGGCAACATTAAAGGTCTATTTTGATATGAAAAGTGAGATGCTTAGTATACAAAATTTAAGTCAGGCTAAAGACGAATTGAAAAAGCTTCACATTGAAGACATTTCTGTATCCATGATGGCTCCAAAAGCCGTGTTTTGCGTCGTAAAGCTTTATGACGTCCATCCAGCGGCTGCCAACATCATAAAACAGGAGATGTTAGCTTTAGGCGGAGAAGCGGCAGTGGAGAGAGGCTGCGTAAACATGAGCATCGAAAGCTCTCAGGTGGTCATTATGGGGACTCTAAAACAGTATTTAAGGCTTTTGTCAAAGCTTAAAATGCAAAAAGGATATTTTGGACTTGATGATGTTGTAAAAGAAGTGTCTAAAAGTATTAAAGATTTAATGAAATAGAATTATCTAAAAAGCGGATTTGAGAAAAACTTCTTTCATCCGCTTTTAAATATTTTTAAGAGTAAAAGCTTAAAAGGATATTTATTATTAGGTCATAATATGATATATTAGAAGTTAGTAACATACAAAGGAGGTAAATTGATGTCAATAGATGATAAGATTGAAGACCTTCTTAGAAGAAGAGAGATGGTTTTAGAAGGCGGTGGTTTAGATAAAGTAGAGAAACAACACCAAAAGGGGAAGCTTACTGCAAGAGAGAGGATATACAAGCTTTTAGATGAGGATAGCTTTGTAGAAATAGATGCCTATGTTGAGCACAGGTGTATTGACTTTGGCATGGAAAAGCAAAGGATACCTGGCGAAGGCGTAGTGACAGGGTATGGGACGATAGATGGAAGGCTTGTCTACGTGTATGCACAGGATTTTACGGTTTTAGGAGGATCATTAGGCGAGTATCATGCAAAGAAAATCACAAAGATAATGGATATGGCTTTAAAGATGGGTGCGCCACTCATCGGGTTAAATGATTCTGGAGGCGCCAGAATACAGGAAGGCGTCGATGCTTTATCGGGATATGGCAACATATTTTTCAGAAACACGCTGGCATCAGGCGTAATACCGCAAATATCAGTGATAATGGGGCCCAGCGCTGGAGGTGCAGTTTATTCGCCTGCTCTTACTGACTTTATATTCATGGTAGACAAGACAAGCCAGATGTTTATAACTGGGCCGCAGGTAATAAAAGCTGTGACAGGGGAAGACGTCTCTGCAGAGGAGCTTGGGGGATCGATTACTCACAGCACAAAAAGCGGTGTGGCGCATTTTAGAGCTGAAAACGACGAAGAGTGTTTGGAGATGGTGAGAAAGCTATTAAGTTATCTTCCATCAAACAATTTGGAAGATCCGCCACAGTTGGCGACAGATGATGATATAAACAGATTATCCCATAAGCTTGTGGAGATAATACCAGATAGTCCAAATAAGCCTTATGATATGAAGGAACTCATTTCGGAAATAGTGGATGAAGGCGTGTATTTTGAATCACAGGAAATGTATGCGCAGAACATAATAACAGCATTTGCAAGGCTTAATGGAAGGACAGTAGGGATAATAGCAAATCAGCCTAAAGTTTTGGCTGGATGTCTTGACATCAATGCATCTGACAAGGCATCAAGGTTTATAAGGTTTTGCGATGCTTTTAACATCCCACTTCTCAATATAGTGGATGTCCCTGGATTTTTGCCTGGCACGAATCAAGAGTACGGTGGAATAATACGCCATGGCGCTAAGATGTTGTACGCTTACTCTGAGGCTACAGTGCCAAAAGTGACTCTTATTGTGCGAAAAGCTTATGGCGGTGCTTACCTTGCGATGTGCAGTAAAGACTTAGGGGCTGACTTTGTTTTGGCATGGCCTACTGCCGAGATAGCGGTTATGGGACCTGATGGAGCGGCAAATATTGTTTTTAAGAATGAGATAAAATCATCTGATGATCCAATCGCTGCAAGAAATGAGAAGATAAATGAGTACAGAGAGAATTTTGCAAATCCATACAGAGCTGCAGCGAGAGGATATGTAGATGATGTAGTTCTGCCACAAGAGACGAGACCACGTCTCATCTCAGCGTTTGATATGCTTATGAGCAAAAGGGAATCAAGGCCAAGCAAAAAGCATGGCAATTTTCCTGTATAAAATCGCATTTAAAGGAAGTGGAAGAATGGAAGAGATAAATGAAGAAATAGTCGCTGTCATTGAAGCTGCGATTTATGCGGCGTTTGGTCAGTATGCAAAGAATTTTCGCATAAAATCAATAAAGAGAGCCGATTCAAATATGCCGGAATGGAGAAAAGCTGGCCTTTACAGTCAGATGAGATAGATTAGGAGGATGAAAATGAGAAAATTTATAGTGACTGTCAATGGGAAAAAATACGATGTGGAAGTGGAAGAAGTAAAAGATATTGCAAGCGAGAAAAAATCGCAAGAAGAAACTGCCTCTAAAAGTGAGGTAAAGGTAAATGCAAAAAGTACACCGGTGGAAGTCAAAAATGAAGTCAAAGACGGTTTCCCAATCAATGCACCAATGCCTGGTACTATACTGGATGTCAAAGTAAACCAAGGACAGGCAGTCAAAAAAGGCGATGTGCTTTTAATACTGGAAGCCATGAAGATGGAAAATGAAATCACATCACCCTACGACGGTACAGTAATATCAATAAATGTTTCAAAGGGCGCTTCTGTAAATACAGGCGATGTGCTTTTGTACGTGAAATGATGCAATGCTTGATATACATCCGCTTTTTTGGTAGAATTATCTTGCCGGCATCTTACGAGCTGGACATATTAAAATATTGCAATAGTTCGACCGGTATCCAAAATGGAACTGGATTGGAGGTGTAAATATGGCTTCAAAGCTTAGTGTGAGGCAGATTACAATTGCTGGTATGTTATCAGCCATATCTATCGTAATGGCTACAACCCCTTTAGGTTATATACCATTAGGCATTGCCAATGCCACAACGATGCACATACCAACTATAATAGGTTCTATATTAGAAGGACCTTATGTAGGCACTTTTATAGGGCTTATCTTCGGCGTATCCAGCTTTATAAGGCAGAATACCCCGCTTTTTGCAGACCCTCTTGTGGCGATACTGCCGAGGCTGCTTATCGGAATTGTAACGTATTACACGTATAAGTTAACGAAAAGTTCCGGTATTGCAGCGGTTGCAGGAACTCTTACAAATACAGTTGGCGTGCTGGGATTAGCTGTTTTAAAGAAGTATTTGACAGTGCAAGTCGCACTTATGGTGGTGCTTAAAAATACAATATTTGAAGTTGTCATCGCAGTTATTCTAACAACAATCATTGTAAGATCTGTAAAAAGATATATTAAGCAATAAAGCAGGCTATATGCCTGCTTTATAATATAGCATGAAAGGAATGTATCTAAATGCTGTTGGTCTTTGATGTTGGAAACACAAACATCGTCTTAGGCGTATACGATGGGAAAAAGCTTTTGTATTCATTCAGAATCTCAACAGATAAGTCGAAGACGTCTGATGAATATGGAATATTGATAAAACAACTTATTGAGTACAGAAATATGCATTTAAGCGACATAAATGCCGTCATAATATCTTCTGTTGTGCCTCCTATAATGCACACGCTGGAAGCCATGACTATAAAATACTTCAATGTGTATCCACTGGTGGTAGGTCCAGGGATAAAGACAGGTATAAATATAAAATACGACAATCCAAAAGAAGTAGGTGCAGATAGAATCGTAAATGCTGTGGCAGCTTATGAACTGTACGGGGGACCTGTCATAATAATAGATTTTGGCACAGCCACTACTTTTTGCGCCGTTTCTAAAAACTGTGAGTATTTAGGCGGCGCTATAGCACCAGGACTTATCATATCGGCCGATGCTCTTTTTCAGAGGACTGCAAAGCTTCCTAAGATAGAGCTTGTAAAGCCTGAGAAGGTGATATGCAAAAATACCGTTGAAAGCATGCAGGCAGGATTGATTTATGGCCATGCAGGCATGGTGGATTACATCGTCGCTAAGATGAAAAAGGAATTTGCGGAAAACGCCTATGTGGTAGCGACAGGTGGTCTTGCAAAGCTGATTGCACAGGAATCAAAGGTTATAAATACGGTAAATGACATGTTGACTTTGGAAGGGCTTAGGATAATATACGAGCGGAACATAGAAAAATTGTGATTACTTTTTTTGCTGGACATTTGTTTTTTTGTCCAGCTTTCTTATTTTTGCAACAAAAAATATAAACAGAGGTAATATGACTTCGAAAATGACTGTTTCGTAGAAAAATTTGTCTTTCAGAAAATTGTACAGTTCATCTACATTTGACGATACGAATACGGACATTGGGATCATTATGGCTGCAATTGGAAGCACAGCAAATCTGTAATCTTCGAAGTTTAACACATCTGAAAATCCCTTCACGATTATGTAAGTAAAAACCGTTATTTTCATGAAAATGCCTTCTACCCAGATAGCCATTATTATAGAGTCAAGCCTTGCGAAGTAGTTGCTAAGCCTTATGGTGCGGGTCATTTCCAGTGCAGTGAATTTAAAGTCTGCAGTGGTTTTAGAACCGAATATTCCTATTGCAAGTACACCCAGCATAAGCGCAAAAGAGATAAATAAAAGAGATATTACGCCGCTTTTTAAGACTTTTTTGCTGTCGGATATGTGTGGAAATATAGCTAATATTATTACGCTTTCCAGCATCCACGATATAAGTGGCAAAGCTCCTTTCATGGGTGGCAATAGTCCGTTTGCCAAGATGGGAAGAAAATTTTCAAGTTTCACATAAGGCATTGAGAAAAAAATGACGAATCCTAAAAGTCCCATCCCAAAAGGAAATACCACTTCATTCATTCTGGCAATTGCTACAAACCCTTTTGTGACAGCGTATGATGCCACAATCATCAATGCAAGTGAAAAGACTATCGGTGGTGTTTTAGGCATAAAAGCACCTCTCATGATTTCAAAAAGCTCTCTAAGCATTATTACAGCTAAGTGGATGAAAAATAAAAGGTAAAGAGAAGCGATTATTTTGCCTATGATTTTTCCAAAAATATCTTCCAAAAAAGAAAATAGGGTTTTGTCTTTAAATATGGTGGATATGCCGTAATATAAGCAGAATACAGGGATGCTGAATGTTGTCGCCATTATTACAGACATCCAAGAATCTTGTTCAGCTTTTGATGCAACAATAGATGGCAAAAATATCGTTGCTGTAGACAGTACAACTGATACTATCAAGTATATGAATTGCTTTGGCGAGATCTTTTTTTCTGTTGTTGTTTCATAACTCAATATATTCCTGAACATGTTCTTCTCCTTAAAATGTTTATACATGAAATATTATTTGATTTATGTGCCAATTATATTCTACATGTGTTTTTGGAATAATAAATTTGGAGATGGTTTTTATGGACAGAACTTATTTGGTGGAAAATTATAAAGAAATGGGGTTGTACGATGATATCGATAAAAATATAGATGTGCTAAAGACGCTATTGGACAAAAGTAGTGATGTGATTTTCAGGGAATTTAGTATAGGAGAAAAAAAGGTAAAAGGCTTTTTGGTTTGTGTTGATGGGCTTGTGGACAAGGCGCTTATAAACAACAATATAATGGAGCCTATAACATTGGAAAGCAGAAAGTTAGACAACAATTATTTAAGCAAAAAAAACGTCTACGAGTCCCTTTTAAATTACTTCATAACAACGGCAGACCTAAAGGAAGTAGAAAAGTTTGGGGATGTGGTAGAAAGCATTTTAAGCGGCGATACGCCTGTTTTTGTTGATGGCGTAGACAAATCCATTGTGATAAGTACGCGAGGTTGGGAGCAGAGAAGTGTATCTGAGTCTACCACTGAAGCTGTCGTAAGAGGACCAAAAGAGGCTTTTGTGGAGACACTTAGGGTTAATACTTCTATGCTTAGAAGGAGAATAAAAAACCCTAATTTTGTCATAGAATCTTTAAAAATCGGCAAGTACACCAAGACAGATGTTGCGATAGCTTACATTAAAGATGTGGCGAAAGATGAAGTCGTTGAGGAAGTAAAAAAAAGGCTTAGCAAAATCGACATGGACGGAATCATTGACAGCGGATATCTGGAAGAAATGATAGAGGACAATCCGTTTTCACCATTTCCTCAGATTGAGCATTCAGAGCGGCCAGACAAAATTGCTGCAGAGCTTTTAGAAGGGAGAGTTGCTATCATTTCGGATGGTTCTCCAGAGGTGTTGGTGGTGCCGACGATTTTCGTCCAATTTTTCCAGTCAGCAGAGGACTATTACGAAAGGTACTATATATCGACTCTTTTTAGAGTGTTGAGGCTTGCGGCAATGCTTATGTCGCTTACATTGCCATCTATCTACGTGGCGGCTGTAACGTATCATCAGGAAATGATACCGTCGCCTTTGGCTATATCTATCGCAGCCCAAAGAGAAGGAGTGCCATTTACGACTCTAATGGAGGCATTTTTGATGGAATTCTTCTTTGAGATATTGAGAGAGGCAGGAATAAGGCTTCCAATGCAGGTTGGCCAAGCTGTAAGCATCGTAGGCGCTTTGGTCATTGGTCAGGCGGCAGTGCAGGCAGGCCTTGTGTCTGCTGCGACGGTAATCGTCGTTGCATTGACAGGAATAGCTTCATTCTCAATACCTGCATTTAATATAGCCATAACATTTAGGCTTTTAAGGTTTGCCATGCTATTAGTCGGAGGTACACTAGGATTTTTTGGCATAATAATGGCGCTTATGATGATACTGGCGCATTTGGCATCGTTGGAGTCATTTGGAGTTCCGTATTTGTCGCCAATTACACCTTCCAACACCAGAGAGCTAAATGACGTGTTTATAAGGATACCATGGTGGGCGAAGATATTCAGGCCACATAAGGTAGCTGGAAGAAATGTAAAGAGGCAGAATTACACAAGAGGTTGAATTTTTTCAACATCTGGGGAGGCATTGTTTATGAAAAGAGTTTTGATTTTGTTTGTCATACTATCATTGCTTCTTACAGGCTGCTGGGACAAAAGGGAGATAAATGAGCTGGCATTTGTGCAAGGCATAGGAATGGATATAGACAAAGACAAGATGTGCAACATCACTGTACAAGTTTTGAAGCCGGCAAATTTAGCTACAAGCTCTGGCGGTGGTGGAGGTGGTGCTGCGGCAGGAAAGCCGTATGAGGTGTACAGCTCAAGAGGTGTCGACTTCGCAAAGGCATTTTCGAATTTCAATACAGAACTTTCAAGGACGCTTTTTCTCCAGCACAATGAAATAATATTCATAGGTGAAAACTTGGCAAGATCGGGTATTTACAGCATGCTGGACTTTGTCACCAGGAATCCCGAGTTTAGAAGGACATCTTATCTGGTGGTGGTATCCGGAGGAACTCTCGATGACCTTATGAAATTGTCAAAGAATGTCGAAAAGTACCCGTATCGAGAAATTCTGGGCATGATTCAAAACCAAAAAAACACATCTTCAGCCTATGTATGCGATATAAACCACTTTGTAGAGACTTTAGAGACAGAAAAGGTACAGCCTATAGTAGGTAGATTAGAGATTGTAAAGAAGGATGGTGAGCCGCAGCACGCCAGGTTTGTAGGTGCTGCAGCATTTAAGTACGATAAGATGGTAGGGCTTTTGTCGGAACAAGAGACAAAAGGTATAATGTGGATGGACAACTTGATTAAAAATACATCCCTTGTTGTTGATAAAGGACCAAAGGGAGATAAGACTCACATTTCATTTACTATAATAAAAGCTAATTCTTCTATCACTCCAAAAGTAAATGGCGAAGATGTCTCATTTGATGTAAAGATCAATTTTGACTCAAACATGATAGAACAGAATTCAAGGTACAATCTTACAGACCTTAAGATGATAAAAGGCCTTGAAGATCTGCAGCAAGAGAAGGTAAAAGGCGAAGTCTTGGACGCTTTAAATGCAGTCCAGAAGAAGTACAAGGTTGACTCTGTAGGGTTCGGACAGAAGCTTCAAGAAAAATATCCTAAAGTGTGGGAAAAATTGAAGGACAGATGGGATGAGATTTATCCAAACGTAAAAGTGAATGTAAGCGTGAAGGCCACACTAAAGAGGTCTGGACTTACTTCAAAGCCAATTGAACCAAGGTAAAAGAGGGTTATGTATGTTAAACGCATTGGGAATAACGTTAATATTTTTGATAGTAATATTTATGGAAGTGCCTGGGCTTATAAAGAAGAAAAAGACAAAAGAAGTGGTAGTGTTTTTTATACTTGTTGCAATAGGATATACTCTTAATTTGTTAGTTGCTTTCGATGTAAAAATTACC
Source organism: Thermoanaerobacterium calidifontis (assembly GCF_055381745.1). Taxonomy (NCBI): domain Bacteria; kingdom Bacillati; phylum Bacillota; class Clostridia; order Thermoanaerobacterales; family Thermoanaerobacteraceae; genus Thermoanaerobacterium; species Thermoanaerobacterium calidifontis. The sequence continues at coordinate 341,582 of NZ_AP042436.1, forward strand.
GCCACAAATAAGCTCATTGAGATGCTTATGAAGCCTATAGAAAAAATATGGGGCAAATGAAGTAATTTTTCATTTGCCTTAAAACCATCTTGAAATATATGCCAGGAAGTAGTAGAATTATAAATAGTATGAGCACAATTTGTGCACATAAAGGATGGTTAATATGGATTTTGTAAAAATAGGCGAGAAGATAATAAACACCAAAAAGCTTCACAACATCATAGACAAAATGATCGAAATGAGAGTTAATGGTTTTTCACAGCAAGAGACGGCGTCAAAGTTTAAAGTCGATAGAAGCTTTATATCAAGGTTGGAAAACATAGGCGAGGTGAGAAAAGGAGGAAACATTGCGGTAATAGGATTTCCAATTAAAAATAAAGAAGAAATTGAAAAATTATTGAAAGATTATGGCATTGATTTTATCTTGCTTTTGTCTGAAAAAGAGCGCCTTGGCATTGCAGATAATATGACGGGTGCAGAGCTTTTTAATATGGTTATGGACATAATCGCAAAGGTACAGTCTTACGACACGATTATATTTCTTGGCTCTGACAAAAGGACAAATTTGATGGAAGCCATATTTGACAAAGAAGTGATTTGCGTCAACATAGGGCATTCTCCAATAACAGAGGATGTCTTTGTAAAGCCTGAACTCATAATTGAGATTTTGGATACTTTAAGGAGATGATCTTGTGAAAAGAGTAGTCAGCGTAAGCATAGGCTCATCAACAAGGAATAACAGAGTAGAGACGGAGATATTAGGAGAAAAGTTTATAATCGAACGAATTGGCACAGATGGCGATATGAAAAAAGCCATAGAGCTTATAAAAGAGCTTGACGGGAAAGTCGATGCATTTGGCATGGGCGGCATAGACTTGTACCTGTATGCCGGAGAGAGAAGGTATGTCATAAAAGATGCGGTTCCACTTAAAAATGCTGCTAAGATATCGCCAATCGTAGATGGTTCTGGCCTTAAGAATACGCTTGAAAGAAGGGTAATAAAATACATACATGACAACAACATAGTGGACATAAAAGGCAAGAAAGTTCTCATAGTGAGTGCGATGGATCGGTTCGGCATGACTCAGACATTTCATGAGTATGGGGCTGATTTGACGCTTGGCGATATGATATTTGCCTTAGGTGTGCCGATACCACTTCATTCACTTAAACTTCTTTATGGATTGGCAGCCATTATAGCCCCTATAATAGTGAAGATGCCATTTGAAATGTTGTACCCTACAGGAGATAAGCAGCTTTCAATAGACGGCAGAAAGTACGAAAAATTCTATAAAGAAGCTGACATAATAGCAGGCGATTATTTGTTTGTCAAAAAGTACATGCCTGACGATCTGAAAGACAAAATTATCGTGACAAATACTGTCACAAAAGATGATGTAAAGATGCTTAAAGATAGAGGTGTCAAGCTTCTTATCACAACGACACCAAATCTAAATGGAAGGTCGTTTGGCACCAATGTAATGGAAGCTGTGCTCGTATCGCTATCAGGCAAAAGTCCATCTGAGATGAAACCGGATGATTACAATATGCTTCTCGATAAGATTGGCTTTGAGCCGAGGGTAGAATATCTAAACGGTGAAAAAGCCTCAATAGAAAAGTAAATATTTTGTTGAAAGGATGATTTAACATGCACAAGTTCGCTTTTATCATACATCCAATTGAATACGAAGATGTCAGCAGAAAGTTTAAGATTATGAATAAATTGCCCCGCAGCGTTGTAGAGGGATTTACAAAAATGCTGCCGCCTCTTAAAGTATCGGAGATAACAGGTGTAAAAAGCAAGTATGCTGAAACGGAAGGCTATTTTGTAGCAGTGCCGCTTATCTCTAATCAGATGATGAGCCTTCCGGAAGATTACGTCATGAAAAAAATTATTAAAGCTGGCAAGATAGCAGAAAATTTGGGAGCTGAAATCGTAGGATTAGGTGCTTTGACGTCTGTAGTTGGAGATGCAGGGATTACAGTGGCAAAAAATCTCAATATTGCTGTAACTACAGGCAACAGCTATACAATCGCTACTGCCATAGAAGGCACAAAAAAAGCTGCTGAGCTTATGGGAAAGGATATAAGGGATTCAGAGGTTGTAGTAATAGGCGCTACAGGTTCCATAGGAAAAGTGTGCGCTGAGATACTTTCCAGAGAAGCCAAGTACATGACATTGGTGGCAAGAAACAAGCAAAAATTAGAGGACTTCAGCAAATACCTATTAGAAAAGACAGGCATGGCTGCAAGAGTCACATCTGACGTAAAAGACGCACTGAAGACTGCAGACATAGTTGTGACTGTCACAAGCGCTGTAGACACCGTTATAAAGCCTGAATACCTAAAGCCGGGTGCTGTCGTATGCGATGTGGCAAGGCCAAGGGACGTATCGAAGGAAGTCGCTGATGCAAGGGATGACGTATTGGTTATAGAAGGCGGTGTCGTGGAAGTGCCTGGGGATGTGGACTTTCACTTCAATTTTGGATTCCCTCCAAAGACGAGTTATGCATGTATGGCAGAGACCATGATACTTGCAATGGAAGGTATGATAGAAAATTTCTCTTTAGGCCGAGACTTGACGGTGGAGCAAGTTGATACGATAGCCAAGTTAGCGAAAAAACACGGCTTTAAGCTTGGAGGATTTAGGAGCTTTGAAAGAGCTGTATCAGAGGAAACTATAGAAAATGTGAGAAAGAACGCAGCAAGGAGATTAAAAGAAAATAGATTTAGTGCTGTATAGTACTTGACTTTATTTGTAAACTGTTTTATAATATTCCACATGAAAATATAGACACAAGCACTGCATAAAGCAGTGCTTGTGTATTAATATTATCATAATTGATATGGCTTAAACATAGAATAAAATACAATATTGTTATAAAGGAGATTGGCAATATGGGTAAGCAAGTGATTTTAACTTACGATGGCTTAAAAAAATTAGAAGAGGAGTTAGACTATCTTAAGTCTGTAAAAAGACCTGAAGTGGCTGAAAAAATCAAACAAGCCCGCGCTTTTGGTGACTTAAGCGAAAACTCTGAATACGATGAGGCAAAAAACGAGCAGGCATTTATTGAGGGAAGGATAGCTACAATAGAAGCCATGCTTAGAAATGCCCAAGTCATCGATGAAGAGGATATCACCATCGACAAAGTAAGTGTAGGCTGTACTGTAAAAGTCTACGATGAGGATTTTAAAGAAGAAGCTGAGTACACGATAGTAGGATCGACTGAAGCAGATCCTATGAACAACAAAATATCTGATGAATCACCTATAGGGAAGGCGCTTTTAGGCAAAAAAGTAGGTGATACAATAAGTGTGGAAGTGCCAGCAGGCATTATAAAACTCAAAGTTTTAGAAATACACAAATAAATCTGGAGGAGTATTATGGCGAATACAAATGAAGTAAATAACAACGAAAACTTAAATGAGCTTCTAAAAATTAGAAGGAGCAAGTTGGACGAGCTTAGAAGCTTAGGCATTGAGCCTTATGGCATTGACAAGTTTGAAAGGACTAATATGACGTCTGACATCAAAAATGATTATGACAAATTTGAAGGCAAGACAGTCACTATCGCTGGCCGCATAATGTCCAAAAGAGGACATGGGAAGGCTTCTTTTGCTGACATACAGGATAGAGATGGAAGAATACAGCTTTACTTCAAGATGGATGTTTTGGGTGAAAAGAATTACGAAATATTTAAGATACTTGACATCGGCGATATCATAGGTGTTACAGGTGAAGTGTTTAAGTCAAAGACAGGTGAAGTGACTATAAGGGTTCAGGATTTCAAGCTTCTTTCCAAGTCATTGCAAATACTCCCAGATAAATGGCATGGGCTTAAAGATCCTGATTTAAGGTACAGGCAAAGGTATGTGGATCTCATAATAAATCCAAGCGTAAAGGAAACTTTTATCAAAAGAACTGCAATCATAAAAGCTATTAGGGAATTTTTGGATAATAGAGGTTTTATCGAAGTAGAGACACCTATACTTCATACAATAGCAGGCGGGGCGGCAGCAAGGCCGTTTATTACACACCACAATGCCCTCGATATCGATATGTACTTGAGGATCGCTTTGGAACTTCACTTAAAGAGGCTTATCGTAGGCGGACTGGAAAAAGTGTACGAGATGGGCAGAGTGTTTAGAAATGAAGGCATGGACATAAGGCACAATCCAGAGTTTACCCTTTTGGAATTGTATGAGGCATATACCGATTATCATGGCATGATGGACATAACTGAGAATCTGTTTGCTTATGTGGCTGAAAAGGTAAATGGCAGCAAAAAGATAATATACCAAGGTACTGAGATAGATCTGACACCTCCTTGGAGAAGGCTTACTATGATAGATGCCATAAAAGAATTTTTGGATATCGACTTTGACAAGGTATCCTCAGATGAAGAAGCGATAGAAATTGCAAAAAGGCATCATCTTGAAGTTAAAGATGGCATGAAAAAGGGTGATGTTATAGCACTGATGTTTGATGAGCTTTGTGAAAGCCATCTAATTCAGCCTACATTTATAATTGATTACCCTGTTGAAATATCTCCATTGGCTAAGAGAAAACACGATAATCCTGCCCTTACATCAAGATTTGAGGCCTTTATATACGGCAGAGAAATTGCAAACGCATTTTCAGAGCTAAATGATCCAATCGATCAAAAGGAGAGATTTATAGAGCAGCTTAAGCAGAGGGAAGCTGGAAATGATGAGGCACACATGATGGACGATGACTTCATAAATGCCTTGGAAGTTGGCATGCCTCCTACAGGTGGATTAGGCATTGGAATTGATAGGCTTATCATGTTTATGACTGATGCGTATTCTATAAGGGATGTCATATTGTTCCCTACAATGAAGCCAAAGACAGATCAGGATGAAACAAAGGACGATGGCGAATAATTTTAAAAGCGAAAAACGGTTCATGAGAGCCGTTTTTTATTTTTAATCGTCAAATTGCTGCAATACTTGTGCGTCAGCCTAAAAAATGTTATATTGATATAAAAATAAGTTCTTTTAAGGAGCATGGCGATGATAGATAAAGAGAAGATAAAAAAAGCGGTGTACGACATTCTTGAAGCCATAGGTGAAGACCCTAAAAGAGAAGGACTTTTAGAAACGCCCGATAGGGTTGCCAGGATGTACGAAGAAATTTTTTCAGGTCTTCATGAAAATGTGATGGATGTCATAAAGACATTTAAAGAAGACGAGCATCAAGAAATAGTTATAGTAAAAGATATTCCAATGTACTCCATGTGTGAACATCATTTGCTGCCATTTATGGGTGTTGCACATGTGGCGTACCTTCCGAGAAAAGGCACAATTCTGGGACTTTCCAAGCTTGCCAGAATCGTCGATATTTTGGCCAAAAAGCCTCAACTGCAGGAGAGGCTTACCAGCGAGATCGCTGATACGATTGTAAAAGCTGCAAACCCTTTAGGAGTTGCAGTCGTAGTAGAGGCAGAGCACCTTTGCATGACGATGCGGGGCATAAAAAAACCTGGCGCCAAGACTGTAACGTCTGCGCTTAGGGGGCTATTTAAGACAGATCAGAGGGCAAGAGAAGAAGTCATGCTTTTGATAAATGGAAAGCGATGATCACAAGGAAAGGGTGATATTATGGCTTATATGTTAAAATTAAGAGATAAAGAGTTGGAAATTGGCAAGAGAACGTACATAATGGGCATATTGAATATGACGCCTGATTCTTTCTCCGATGGTGGGAAATACAATACTTTGGAGAAGGGCATGGAGAGAGCTTTAAAGATGATGGAAGACGGAGCTGATATAATAGACGTAGGCGGCGAATCTTCAAGGCCTGGATACGAGCCTGTGACGGCAGAAGAAGAACTTTCCAGGATAAATGATATAGTCAAGAAGTTGTGTGAAGTAGACACCATAATTTCAATTGATACAATGAAGTCAAAAGTGGCTTACGAGTGCCTTAAAAATGGAGCTCACATCATAAACGACATCTGGGGTTTGCAAAGAGATCCTGATATGGCAAAAGTCGTTGCTGATTATGGCGCTGGCGTGGTGATAATGCACAATAAGGAAGTGGCAGAATACCATGACCTTTTACAGGAGGTTATAAGTTTCTTTGAGAAAAGCATTGATATTGCTTTAAAAGCAGGCATAAAAAAGGAGAACATAATGATCGATCCAGGAATAGGTTTTGGGAAGACTTTAGAGCACAATCTGACATTGATGAAAAGGCTTGATGAACTTAAAATATTGGGACTTCCTATATTGCTTGGTACATCAAGAAAATCAATGATAGGGCGTGTCTTAAACCTTGACGTAAATGAAAGAATGGAGGGTACTGCTGCCACAGTTGCGGTTGGAATAGTAAAGGGTGCTGACATCGTCAGAGTGCACGACGTGAAAGAAATGTGGCGAGTAGCCAGGATGACGGATGCGATGATAAGATGACAGATGTCTTTTTATCAATTGGCTCTAACATCGGTGATAGGGAGGAATACTTGAGAAATGCCCTTATAAGGCTTTCAGAAAATTCTGTCATCATAGAAAAGGTGTCGCCCATCTACGAGACAGAGCCTGTAGGTTATAAGGATCAAGGCAAATTTTTAAATGCTGTAGCAAAGGTAAAAACGGAACTTAAACCGCATGAACTGTTAAAAGTTGTGAATAGTGTGGAAAAAGAGCTTAAAAGAGAGAGAACTGTAAGATGGGGTCCAAGGACGATTGACATAGACATTCTTCTGTACGGCGATTTGGTTGTAGATGATGACGATTTAAAAATACCCCATGAGCGCATGTGGGAAAGAGCTTTTGTGTTGATTCCACTTAATGATATTGCACCTTATATGACGAAAGATGGGGAGAAATTGTCTTGCCTAATAGAGATGCTGCCGGATAAAGAAGACGTCAAACTATTAAAGAGAGATTGGTACAAGGTGGTGTAGATATGAAGGTGACAAAGTCATTTACATTTGACAGTGCTCACAATTTGACTAAGTACAATGGAAAGTGTGAAAATCTTCATGGGCACACGTATAAGCTGGAGGTAACGGTGGAAGGCGGTATAGACGATGAAGGAATGGTCATAGATTTTGCTCAGCTTAAAGCTATCGTTGATAGTGAAGTGGTAAAAAAATTGGATCATGCGTACTTAAATGATGTCTTAGGTTTTAACACAACGTGTGAAAATATAGCAATGTGGATGTGGGAAAAATTAGACCCTCTTTTAAAAAGTGATAGATTTCATCTTTTCAGCATAAGGCTGTGGGAAACCCCTACGAGTTTCGCCGAAGTAACCATACAGGACTTTACAAAGTAACTGTGGAAGGTTGTGTCAGATGTTTATAGAAAATCCCATTGTAAAAGGGAGATTTTTGGAGAGAATAAACAGATTTTTAGCTCGTGTAGAGGTAGACGGCCAAATTATAACTGTTCATGTACCTAATACAGGCAGGTGCAAAGAATTATTTGTGCCGGGCGCAACTGTTGTCCTTGAAAAGCGGGAAGGAATGGGAAGAAAAACTCCTTACGAGTTGGAATTCGTCTATAAAGGGAAAAGGCTTATATCTATTGATTCACAGATTCCCAACAAAGTAGTGATGGATAACATTGTGCAGGGCAAATTGGATGAATTTGCAGGATATGATGTTATTGAAAAAGAGAAGACGTATAAAAACAGCAAATTTGATCTTAAGCTTTCTAAAAAAGATGAGGTTTTTTTCATAGAAGTTAAAGGGGTCACCCTTGAGGAAAATGGCGTTGTAATGTTTCCGGATGCACCAACTGAGAGAGGAACAAAACACATGGTAGAGCTTAAAAGCGTTAAAGAAGAAGGCATGAGAGCCGCTGTCGTTTTTCTCGTGCAGATGGATGACGTGCTTTATTTTACGCCAAATGTAAAGACAGATATTAAATTTGCCTCTGCTTTAAAAGATGCTATTGAATCCGGTGTTGAAGCCTACGCATATTGTTGCGAAGTTAAAGAAAACTTTATTGACATTAAAGGTGAAGTCGAAATTAAAATTTAACCATGTTAGAGGGCGAGGTTACTCGTCTTTTGTTTTTTTGCTAAAAGTCATATAATATAATTATTAATTAGTGATTGAGGTGAATATATGATTACAAAAGAGATGATAGACAGGATAAATTATCTGTACCATAAATCAAAAAATGAAGGTCTAACAGATGAAGAGAAGATAGAGCAGTCAAAGTTAAGGATGGAGTACGTAAAGGAGATAAGAGAGAGGGTAAAGCAGCAGCTTGACAGCATAAAATTTGCAGATGAGGATGATTGTCACGACGATTGCTGCCATCATCACCATCACCATTAAAAGAGGGAGAGATGTATCTCCCTCATGTGACTTTGTCGTGCATAGGCCTTTTTACATCTTTGCTTATGCCATGATTGTGGGCTCTGTATTGGGCTTTTTGCGATTTTGCTTCTCGCTTAAAATGCCTTGTCTCCCACTTGTAGATGTCAGCAGCGAATTCCACTCGGTTTCCCTTGATGTTGGTCCAGTGGCTCTTTCTGATTGACATCAAAAACACCTCCAGTGATTTTTGGTGTTTAATTATATTTTTCATTAATAAAACAAATTTATACTGATGGTATCATTTTAAATTTAAAGAAAGGATGTTTTTTATGAAAGAGGATCAAAGATACATAACGTGTGATGATGCGCTTAGACTGAACAGAAGCCAAGTACGGGAAAATTACAAGGAGTACGTAAATGCTAATTTTGTCTCTATGCTTTCTATGCTGCAGTTTGATAAGCTTTTTGTGAAAGCAAAAGGCGTATCTGTATGGGACAGCGATGGAAACGAGTATTTGGATTTCTTGGGCGGTTATGGCGCATTAAATTTAGGCCACAATCCAGATGAAATTTATGAAGCGATAGAGAAAGTCAGAGATTTTCCCAATATACTTCAAGCTGCAGTAAATGATTTTCCTGGGGCATTGGCATACGATTTGGCGATGGTTACGCCTGGCGATTTAAAGAAAAGCTTTTTCTGCAACAGCGGCGCTGAAGCAGTGGAAGGTGCACTGAAACTTGCTAAAATTGCCTCAGGCAAGCATAAAATAGTCTACTGCAAAAATTCATTTCATGGAAAATCTGCAGGAGCTCTTTCTGTCACAGGACGGGAAAAATACCAAAAGTACTTTATGCCTCTCCTTCCCGATACAGTGCAGGTGGAATATGGGGATTCTAATGCATTAGAAGATGCTTTGAAAGGAAAAGATGTTGCTGCATTTATTGTAGAGCCTATACAAGGTGAAGGTGGTGTCATAGTACCACCGGATGGATATTTAAGAGAAGTAAGAGAGCTTACTGAGAAATACGATGCGTATTTGATATTTGATGAAGTACAGACTGGGTTTGGCAGGACTGGAAAAATGTTTGCCTGTGAGCACGAAGAAGTGGTGCCTGACATAATGTGCTTGGCTAAATCGCTGGGAGGCGGTGTGATGCCTATAGGTGCGTATATAGCAAAGGATGAGATCTGGAAAAAAGGATATGGCACTACTGATAGATGTCTTTTGCATACATCTACGTTTGGTGGCAATACGTTAGCATGTGCTGCTGGCATTACAGCCATAAAACTTATTTTGGATAAAAACCTTCCTGAGGCAGCGAAAGAAAAAGGCGAATACTTCTTAAAAAGGCTAAAGGAGCTAAAAGATAAGCATAAATTGATAAAAGATGTAAGAGGCAAAGGTCTTATGATAGGTGTGGAATTTAACCAGCCAGAAGGCGGGCTTTTAGACAAATTGTCTGGAGGAGCCGTATCAAAATTATCCAACGAATACTTAGGATCATTGGTGGCAGGAGAACTTCAAAACAAACATCGTATCATAACTGCCTATACTCTTAACAATCCAAATGTTATAAGGTTTGAACCGCCACTTATTGTTACTAAAGAGCAGATTGATAGAGTTGTAGATGCTTTAGATGAGATAATGACCAGAAGTGGTAGTCTATTGGGGATGACATTATCGAGTGCAAAGACCGTTTTGGGTTCATTTTTTAATAGATAGGTGATTTTATGGATATTAAGAAATTGTTTGATAGCGGTATAAGTTTTAATGAATTTATTAAAAGCGAAGACAACAAGAACCCAGAAATCTTCAAAAATAGATTTGAAACTGTAACTATAGATGAAAGCATAAAGAATATTAAAAATAGCAGCAGGGTTTCAAGTGTTTTGGCTTTCGCTGAAAGCTGGTGTCCTGACTGTCAAGTAAGTGTGCCTATAATGGCTAAGATATGTGATATATTGGAAATCGACTTTCACATACTAAAAAGAAAAGGGCACGAAGAAGAAATGATGGCGTTATGCAAAGAGAAAGAAGCAAGGATACCTACATTCGTATTTCTCAACCATGATTTTAATGTATTGGACATTTGGATAGAGAGGCCTAAAGCGATAAAGGAACTTGTGGCAAAAGGCGACAATAGCTTTAGAAGTGGTTATGTAAATGGAGCATACGACAAAGAGATTATAGATGAGCTTTTAGAAAAAATATCCCGTTCATGATGACGGGATATTTTTATGGCGTATCAAATAAAATTTGCAAATGACGATATAAAGATTTAGAAATCTAAGATATGAAGAAAAATCGTGGCAAATAGATATAAAAATTAAATGAGAGAGGATTTGTCTTGATACACAATAAGATGTATAATTAACTTTATCAATACACAAAATATTGTAGTTAATTACATAATGAGGAGAGGTTTTAAATGAATTTGACTGAAAACTCTAAGAAGGTTCTTGAGAGAAGGTATCTGGCAAAAGATGAGAATGGACGTGTCATTGAGACTGTTGAGGAGCTTTTTGAGAGAGTTGCGAAGGCGATTTCAGATGTAGACAAAGAGTACGATATAAACGCAGACACAGAAGCAGTCAAAAAAAGGTTTTATGAGATGATGACGAGCTTTGACTTTTTGCCTAATTCTCCTACGCTTATGAATGCAGGAAGGCCATTAGGGCAACTTTCAGCGTGTTTTGTGCTTCCCGTGGGGGATTCCATGGAAGAGATATTTGACGCAGTGAAGTATGCAGCCATAATTCACAAAAGTGGTGGTGGCACAGGGTTTAGCTTTTCAAGACTTAGGCCGAAGGGAGCTACAGTGAGATCGACAGGTGGTGTGGCGTCTGGCCCTGTAAGCTTTATGAAGGTGTTTAATTCTGCTACTGAAGCGGTAAAACAGGGTGGCACACGCCGTGGGGCAAATATGGGTATATTGCGGATAGATCATCCAGATATCCTTGAGTTCATTCAATGTAAACAAGACAACAATGAAATCACCAATTTTAACATAAGCGTTGGGATAACAGAAGATTTTATGGAAGCAGTTGAAAAGGGACAGGATTATGACTTAATAGATCCGCATACCAATAAAGTCGTGAAAAGTCTAAATGCCAGGGAAGTATTTAAGCTTATCGTGGAAATGGCTTGGAAAAACGGAGAACCCGGAATCGTATTTTTGGATCGCATAAACGAAAAGAATCCGACGCCTCTTGTAGGCGAAATTGAATCAACTAACCCATGTGTCACAGGGGATACGTGGGTGATGACTACAGAAGGGCCAAGACAGGTTAGCGATTTAATTGGAAGATCTTTTGATGCTGTGATAGACGGTAGGATTTATAAAACGACAAATGAGGGATTCTTTAAAACAGGGCATAAGCACATCGTCGTGCTTGAAACTGTTGAAGGGTATTATATCAGATTGACTGATGACCATAAAGTCTTAAAAGTTGTAGATGACAGTTTAAATGAGATTAAGACCGAATGGGTCTCTGCAAAAGATTTAAAACCTGGAGATAATATTCTTCTTAACAATCACAGGAATTTAATAGGATGGTCAGGTGAATTGAATGAACAAGATGGATATTTGTTAGGACTATTGGTGGGGGATGGAGTCCTAAAGAAAGACACTGCTATTATTTCTGTCTGGAAAGCAGGAAAAGCTGTAGGAGGAGATGTTGATGATTGTGGTATAAATAGTGTCATGCAATATGCTTTGGATTGTGCAATGAATTTGCCACATCGCAGAGATTTTGCAGGATGGATAGAAATAAAAGGTAGAAATGAGTACAGGTTAAAGTTGGCATCATTAAGAGATTTGGCATTTAAAATGGGGATGCGCAATGGATTTAAAACGGTAACTCCCCAGTTGGAAAAAATGTCGTCGAATGCTTACATAGGCTTTATTAGAGGGCTTTTTGATTGTGATGCTTCTGTGCAAGGTAGTCCTGAAAAAGGAGCGAGCATAAGACTTTCGCAAAGCAATTTAGCACTTTTAAAAGCGGTTCAAAGAATGCTGTTGCGGTTGGGCATTGCAAGCAAAATATATACAAACAGAAGAAAATATAGTATAAAGCTAATGCCTGATGGCAAAGGTGGTCTAAAGGAATATAAAATAAAGCCACAACATGAGTTGTGTATTAGCGGCGATAATATGGTAATATATGCAAAGCGTATAGGGTTTAAAGATGACAAAAAAATGGACAAGTTGAAAGTTGTTTTATCATCGTATAAAAATGGTGCTCGAAAGGAACGCTTTGTGGCAAGAGTTTCGGATATTAGAGAAGATGGATTTGAAGATGTTTATGATGTACAAGTGCCTGGAATCAATGCATTTGATGCAAATGGAATAATTATACATAATTGTGGTGAGCAACCACTTTTGCCATATGAATCCTGCAATTTAGGCTCTATAAACCTAAAAAATATGCTTAAGGAGAAAGATGGAAAGTACGAAGTAGATTACGATAAATTGAGAGACACTGTTCATGATGCTGTGCATTTTCTTGACAATGTGATCGATGCGAATAAATATCCACTGCCACAGATAGACGAAATGACGAAAGGCACAAGGAAAATAGGCTTAGGAGTTATGGGCTTTGCTGACATGCTTCTTATGCTGAATATACCTTACAATTCTGAAGAAGCTGTGGAATTTGCCGATAAATTGATGAAATTCATCGATGAAGAATCTAAAGCGGCATCGATGGAACTTGCAGAAAAGAGAGGCGTTTTTAAATACTACGATAAAAGCATATACAAAGAAAAAAACATGAGATTGAGAAATGCAACGACTACAACTATAGCACCAACCGGTACAATATCCATTATCGCAGGAACGTCAAGTGGAATTGAGCCGCTTTTTGCAATAGCCATGACAAGAAATGTGATGGATAATACCCAGCTTGTGGAAGTCAACCCTATATTTAAGGAAGTAGCTTTGAAAAGAGGATTTTATTCAGAAGAATTGATGAGGAAGATAGCGCAACAAGGCACTTTAAAAGGCATTGATGGCATACCGGATGATGTTAAAAGAGTTTTTGTAACAGCTCACGACATAGATCCTGTATGGCATATAAGGATGCAAGCGGCTTTTCAAAAGCACGTTGACAATGCGGTTTCAAAGACGGTGAACTTCAGACATGATGCGACGGTAGACGACGTAAGAGAAGTTTACGAGCTGGCTTATAAATTAGGGCTTAAAGGCGTTACCATCTATCGCGATGGAAGCCGTGATTCACAAGTGCTGAATTTGGGGATAAAGAAAGCTGAAAAAGAAAGTGTGAAAGAAGACAAGAAAGAAAGTCGCAATCAAATCGTCCCAAGGCCAAGGCCTTCTGTGACGAAAGGCATAACTGAAAAAGTGAGAATAGGTTGCGGCAACTTGTACATTACCGTCAATTACGATGACGAAGGTATTTGCGAGGTGTTCACTAACTTAGGACGAGCCGGAGGCTGCCCATCTCAGTCAGAGGCTACCAGTAGACTTATATCCATAGCTTTAAGATCAGGTCTTGATGCAAAGTCAATAGTAGAACAGCTAAAAGGTATAAGGTGCCATTCTACATTAAGGCAAATGGCAAACAATAAGGAAATTAAAGTTCTTTCGTGTCCAGATGCCATTGCTAAAGTCATTGAGAAAGTCATGAAATTAAAAGTTGAAGAAGATGAAAGCTTCGCACCAATTGACGTGCCTATAAATGGAAGCAGCCATAAAAACGATGATGCGGTTTTACAGGCGGCATATACTTATGACACACAAGAAGAACGCTTTTGTCCAGAATGTGGCAGTGAAATAGAACATGAAGGCGGATGTGTTGTGTGCAAAAACTGTGGCTACTCAAAATGCGGTTAAGTTTTAAAAAGATCTCCCTAAAACGGGGAGATTTTTTATTCTCTCAAAAAACGACAAATTGTGAATTTTAGATGTGATATAATTTCATTTGTGTATAAAATTTTGTTTATTAACAATGAAGGATTTTTTTAATTTGTGTCGAATAACACATTAATTAGATTAAGAGGGGTTAAAAATGTTAAAAAAAAGGGAAACATTGTTTGATTTCGTGTTAATTGCGGTGGGGTTTTCGCTTCTTATCTACACATGCTTTAAATACGGCATTAAAATCGATATGAAGCTGTTTGCTATACTCCTGATAGCCATGGTTACTCTTGACAATTTGGGCATAAAGTACACCGACATAAAGCTTTCTATAAGCCCTGTAATCACGATAGCATCTTTCTTGATATATGGTGCGGAGTCGTCTGCTCTTTTGGCTACTGCATCTACCATGATTGAGACAATATTTTTCAGAAAAAAAGTAAAAAATGGATTTTTAAATGGAGCAATGTTTTCCATAACATACATAGTAGCAGGGCATCTTTATGAGATTTTAGGTGGAAAAATCGGACGATTTTCAGTTGGACAGCTTATATATGTGGTGATTTACGTGCTTACAAGTTTTGTAATAAATTACTTTATCTTGTACTATGCGTTGAAAGCGCAAGGAAAGATTCTATTTAAGAAATACTGGACGGAAAGCTCAGTTTTAGAGTTGGTTTCTTATTTTGTAATGGTACCTGTAGGTATATTTTTAGCTAATATGTATATGAAATTTGGCACTGTTATTTTTATATACCACGTCATACCTTTGATTTTGCTGTCGTTTTTCATAAAGGCTTTTAGGGATCTTTACAAGGCCAACCAGAGGCTAAATGCTTTATATGAAATGGTGAAAATAATCAATTCGAAGTTGGATTTAGACAAAACTTTAGAAGCAATATTGTATGAGACGGAAAAAGTAGTAACCGTATCGGGGATAGCTATTTATTTGAAGGATGACAATGGCTTTTTGATAAATGAAAAGACTAAGTGCAGGGAAGAATCAATAGGTGCTTTTAAGGATGTATACATGAACAATGAAGGGATTATAGGCAAAGTTGTAAGTGAAGGGAAATCTGTAATAATAGGCAATTTAAAAGCAGATAAGCGCTACTTAGACAAAAATATATCTAATTATTACGATTCTGCAATTGTAGTTCCTATAAAAGGAGCGGAAGGCATAATAGGGTGTATATCTGCATTTCAAAATGAAATCAACGCATTCGATGAAGACTCTTTAAAGATAATGGAGGCATTATCAGAGCAATCTTCGATAGCCATAATGAACGCAAAGAGATATTTTGAAATAAGTAAAAGGTCTATTACTGATCCTCTTACAAAAACTTATAACAGGAGATTTTTTGATCAGATATTGCATGACAGCATAGCAAAATCATCTATTGAAAAGACGCCTGTAAGCCTCATAATGCTGGATGTAGATAGGTTTAAACAGATTAACGATACATACGGGCACATGGTGGGAGATACTGTGCTTAGGGAGATTGCTTCAAGGATAAAAAGCTGTGTGAGAAACAATGATATCGTTGCAAGATACGGTGGGGAGGAGTTTTCTGTTATACTTCCGAACTTGACAGCGGAACAGGCGTGTGTGATCGCTGAAAGGATAAGGTATGAAGTATCGTCTAAACCGATAAAGACTGATGCAGGTGATATAAATATAACTGTCAGCGCTGGCGTCGCTGATTTTCCAAATAAAGCGGAGTCTGCGGAGAAACTCATAAGCCATGCCGATAGGGCTCTTTACGCTGGCTGTAAGACAAAAGGCAGAGACAGAGTCGCTGTGTATGAAATATAAATCTTCATAATATCTTCATTTTGAGTGGATACAATATATATAAGTGATCTTTCAAGGAGGAATTCAAAATGGAGATATTTAGGTATATATTTGACAGCAAGTACAGAGAAAAAGTTTCAAACGAGTTTACACAGCAAGTCATTACATTAAACGACGAAGCAGAAAAATCTATTAATGATGCTTACAATCAAACTGATCAAAATGTTGCTGATGGCAACAAAGATCAATAAACGCCGGTTCACACCGGCATTTAAAAAAGTGGATGAAGCAAAAGTGAGGAGGTTAACCTCCTCACTTTTGTCATGTTTTGATTTATTTTCACAGCAAGCTTCAATTAATTTGATTTTTATGATATGATAAATTGTGAAGGTGGGATAAGTGAAACATGTTTGAAAAAACAGTCTATAAATGATACACTATTTTTATTGTTTGCCAGTTAATAACTGTTGGCAAAATATTATAAACACTTAAAATTGTACTACTATTATGCTATAATATCTATTAAAGTCAAATGAGGAGGAAAAAAGATGTTAAAAGGCGTTGCGGCATCACCGGGTATTGCAATAGGCAAGGTTTTTTTGTATGAGAAGAAGTTTGCTGAAATCAATACCCAAACTATCGATGAATCAATGGTAAAAGATGAAATAGCAAAATTTGAAAATGCAATCGAATTAACGAAAGCTCAATTGGAAAAGATCAAGGAAAAGACGGAAAGGGAGTTTGGAAAAGACAAGGCTGAGATTTTTGAAGCACATCTTATGCTGGCAAACGACCCGGAGCTTTATGATTCTGTTGTAAATATGATAAAAATTGATTATGTTACGGCTGACAATGCGGTGAACCACGTCATTGAGCAGCATGCATCCGTGATGGAATCCCTTGACGACAAGTATTTAAAAGAAAGAGCGGTTGACTTAAGGGATGTTGGACATAGGATAATAAATAATATACACGGCATAGTGGATGTAAATTTGTCAGAGCTTGATGAAGATGTGATAATAATTGCCAAAGATTTAACACCATCTGATACGGCTACAATGAGAAAAGAAAAAGTCTTAGGATTTGCTACAGATGTAGGCGGCAGGACTTCCCACACTGCTATTATGGCTCGGTCATTAGAAATTCCAGCAGTAGTAGGAACAGGGAATGTCACTAAACAAGTTTCTGATGGCGATATCGCCATTGTAGATGGAAATGAAGGAGTCGTAATTGTAAATCCCACTGAAGACGTCCTTAAGGAATATGAGGAAAAGCGGGATAAATATAAGATTCGAGTTGAAAAGCTGAAAGAATTAAAAGACTTGCCTGCAGTAACCAAAGATGGAAGGCAATCGATGTTGGCGGCAAATATCGGCACGCCCAATGACGTAGAAGGTGCTTTGAAAAACGGCGCTGAGGGGATAGGGCTCTTTAGAACAGAGTTTTTGTACATGAATAGGAATGACTTTCCTACAGAAGAAGAACAATTTGAAGCATATAAATACGTAGCAGAGAAGATGAATGGCAAACCAGTCACCATAAGGACATTAGATATTGGCGGTGATAAGAAGCTACCATATCTAAATATGCCAGACGAGATGAATCCATTTTTGGGTTACAGAGCCATAAGGCTTTGCCTTGACGAAAAAGAGATGTTTAAAACACAGCTTAGAGCTTTGCTTAGAGCCAGTGCATATGGAAACATATTGATAATGTATCCGATGATTTCTTCGGTAGTTGAAGTAAGAAAGGCGAATGAGATTTTAAACGAAGTCAAAGAAGAACTGGATCGAAAGGGCATAAAATACGATAAAAACATAAAAGTTGGCATAATGGTAGAAATACCATCTGCTGCGGTGACTGCGGATCTTCTCGCAAAGGAAGTAGACTTCTTTAGCATCGGCACTAACGATTTGTGCCAATACACGCTTGCTGTCGATAGGATGAATGAAAGGATAAAAGATTACTATAAGCCGTTTAATCCCGCAATATTGAGGCTTATTAAGAATGTCATAGATGCATCACACAAAGAAGGTATATTTACAGCTATGTGCGGTGAAATGGCTGGTGATCCGCTTACAACAGTTATCCTTTTGGGATTAGGCTTAGATGAATTTTCAATGAGTGCGAGTTCGATACCCAATATAAAGAATATCATAAGAAATGTAACTTATGAAAAGGCTAAAGAGTTTACGGAAATGGTATTAAACATGTCAACACCTGATGAGATAGAAGAAGCAGCAAGAAAAATTTTATATGAAATAATTGGCGAATAAAAAACCTCCGGGCATACCGGAGGTTTTTTATAAAAAATTTTTTAATTTAAGAGGAAATTTAAAATCAATATAGAATAATAATATTAAAGCAATAAGATAGGGGGATATATATGAAAGATTATAAAACGCAACAAATAAGAAATGTTGGATTAGTTTCGCATGGCGGAGCTGGAAAAACTACGCTTGCAGAAGCACTACTGTATAATGCAAAGGCCATAGATAGGATTGGGCGCGTAGAAGATGGAACAACTGTATCTGATTACGATCCTGAGGAAATTTCAAGGCAAATCTCTATATCCACATCTGTAATTCCGATTGAGTGGAAAGACTGCAAAATAAACGTGCTTGATACACCTGGCTACTTTGATTTTTTTGGCGAAGTAATCAGCGGATTGAAGGCTGCCGACAGCGCTGTGCTGGTCGTTTGTGCTGCATCAGGGGTTGAGGTTGGCACTGAAAAGTCATTTTACATGTTAGAGGCTGAAAAGCTTCCTACTGTGGTGTTTATAAACAAGATGGATAGAGAAAATGCAGACTTTTATAAGACTCTTGATCAGTTGAGAAATAAGTTTGGCAATAAAGTTGTGCCTATGACATTGCCTATTGGCAGTGAACACAGTTTTACTGGATATGTAGACCTTATTACGAATAAAGCATACGTTTACACCCAGAAGGGAGTTCAAGAATCAGACATTCCTGCTGAGATGGAAGAAAGTGTATCGCAATATAGAGAGGAGCTTATAGAAGATATTGCTGAAAATGATGAAGCCTTGATGGAGAAATTCTTTGCGGGAGAAGAGCTTTCTAAAGACGAATTGCTTAAAGGTTTAAAGGAAGGTGTGAAAAGTAGGGACATTTTTCCTGTAGTTTGTGGGTCAAGCTTAAAAAATATCGGTATAGATGCATTGTTAAATATTATGACAGATGTTTTGCCATCGCCTATTGAGGCCAACAAATTTAAGGCTGAGGCAGATGAAGATAAACCTTATTCAGCTTTTGTATTTAAGACGATAGCGGATCCTTTTGTAGGGAAATTGTCTATATTTAGAGTTGTTTCTGGCACTGTGTCTTCTGACTCCACTGTGTATAACGGTACAAAGAAGGCAAATGAAAAGATTGGACAGTTGTATGTATTAAGAGGAAAAAAGCAAATACCCGTTTCAAAATTGGTTGCTGGTGATATAGGAGCATGTTCAAAATTGCAATTTACAATGACAGGCGATACACTTTGTGATCAAGCAAAACAAGTAGAATATGGACCCATTGTATTCCCTGAGCCTACATTGGCTTTGGCTATAGAGCCTAAGGCAAAAGGCGACGAAGACAAGATAAGCAATGGACTTCAGAGACTTCAGGAAGAAGATCAGACGTTTAAAGTCGAGAAAAATGTTGAAACAGGGCAAGTCATAGTATACGGCATGGGGGAGCAGCATATAGAAGTCATATCCAAGAAACTTCAAAGCAAATTTGGAGTAGAGTGTGTTCTTACAGAGCCTATAATACCTTACAGAGAGACGATAAAAGGCAAATCGAAAGTGGAAGGTAAGCACAAAAAGCAAACTGGAGGACATGGGCAATACGGCCATGTATGGATAGAATTTGAACCGTACAAAGAAGGAGAGTTCAAATTTGAAGACAAGATATTTGGTGGAGCGGTGCCAAAGCAATACATTCCTGCGGTTGAGAAAGGACTTAGGGAATGCATAAAAGAAGGCGTGCTTGCTAAGTACCCTGTTGTGAATATAAAAGCAACGCTTTTGGATGGCTCTTTTCACCCTGTAGATTCATCTGAGATGGCGTTTAAAGTTGCTGCATCTATAGCTTTTAAGAAAGGCATGGAAGAGGCAAATCCTGTTTTGTTAGAGCCTATAATGCACGTAGAAGTAACAGTGCCTGAAGAGTATATGGGTGATGTGATTGGAGACCTAAACAAAAGGAGAGGGCGCATATTAGGGATGGAGTCAAAAGGAGACATGGAGGTGGTGACTGCGGAAGTTCCTCAAGCTGAAATGGCTAAGTACGCTACAGATTTAAGATCATTGACACAGGCAAGAGGAGAATTCAAAATGTCGTTTGCAAGGTATGAAGAGGCGCCACCTGCTGTTGCAGAAAAAGTAATAGAGGCAAGAAAAAAATCTCAAGAATAATTTCAAAAGGGGCTGTTGCACAACCGACTGTATATGTCATAGTGCATCAGCCTTTTTTATAAGATAAAAACGAAATCACAGGTTCTAAATGACATGCGATTGGCTTTTTAATGATTTATCAAACTAAAGTAATAGATATTTGCAAGATTATGATATATAATATTCTTAATATACTGTATACTTTAAGGAGGGTAACAATGGATTTAAGAGAAGAAGCATTAAAATTACATAAGGAAAACAGGGGGAAAATCAGCATTTTAAGTAAAGTGCCAGTCAATGATTCAAAAGATTTGTCACTTGCTTATACACCAGGTGTCGCAGAGCCGTGCAAAGAGATACAAAAAAATCCTGATGTTGCTTATGAATACACAAACAAAGGCAACTTTGTAGCAGTTGTCACTGATGGCAGTGCGGTTTTGGGGCTTGGCGATATTGGTGCTATAGCCGGGATGCCTGTAATGGAAGGAAAGGCGGTATTATTTAAGGAATTTGGAGGAATTGATGCATTTCCGATTTGTATTGCTACAAAAGATGTTGATAAAATCGTTGAGACAGTCATAAACATAGCTCCTACTTTTGGAGGCATAAATCTTGAAGACATATCTGCTCCAAGATGCTTTGAGATTGAAGAAAGATTGAAAGAAGCTTTGAATATACCTGTTTTCCACGACGATCAACATGGGACTGCCGTTGTGGTTTTTGCTGGATTGATAAATGCTTTAAAAATTGCCGGTAAGAGTTTGAAAGACATTAAAGTGGTTATAAATGGTGCTGGTGCGGCAGGCATTGCGATAGCCAAGTTACTTATCAATGCTGGAGCTGGAGATGTTGTGTTATGTGATAGAAAAGGCATCGTTTATGATGGAAGAAATGATACAGATGTATCAAAAATATCAATTGCTAAGATCACGAATAAAGATAAGATAAAGGGAACGTTAGCTGATGCCTTGATTGGTGCCGATGTTTTTATAGGTGTATCGGCTCCTAATGTGCTTTCAAAAGACATGGTAAAATCCATGAACAAAAATTCGATTGTATTTGCATTGGCAAATCCAATCCCCGAAATATATCCTGATGAGGCGAGAGAAGGCGGAGCACTGGTAGTCGGGACTGGAAGATCTGATTTTCCAAATCAGATAAACAATGTGCTGGCTTTTCCAGGCATATTTAGAGGTGCCCTTGATGTTAGAGCAACTGAGATAAATGAGGAAATGAAGATTGAGGCAGCATACGCAATTGCTGGATTGGTTTCTGATGATGAATTAAATGAAGATTACATAATACCAAAAGCATTTGATAAAAGAGTAGCTAAGGCGGTT
Organism: Thermoanaerobacterium calidifontis; assembly: GCF_055381745.1. Classification (NCBI taxonomy): domain Bacteria; kingdom Bacillati; phylum Bacillota; class Clostridia; order Thermoanaerobacterales; family Thermoanaerobacteraceae; genus Thermoanaerobacterium; species Thermoanaerobacterium calidifontis. The sequence continues at coordinate 363,299 of NZ_AP042436.1, forward strand.
GCATTGAATGTTGCAAAAGCAGCTATAGATACAAATGTGGCCGGTTTCGATGTAGATATAGAAAAGATAGAGTCAAAATTGAATAAAATTTTATAGTATGAATTGACCTCCTTTGAAAAAAATAAATATAAATTAAAAAAGGAGGTTTTTTTATGCCGCTACATCACAGACTTTCTAATATTTATTATGGCAATAATGATTTTATAAACATAGATGATGACATTGTAAAGATGTTAAGCATATATGGAAAATCTAATATTAAGAGAAAAGGCCATGAGTTCATAGATGAGTACAATGACTTTTACAGTGATTGTGATTTTTATTTTAGCGAAAATAAAAGTTATGATGAGTAAAAGTTAATAAATATTTGAAATATACGTTTAATCTGCTTTAAATAATGCTTAAATGGAAAAATATAAATTAAATGGTTGTTGACTGTATAGAAAAGAGGAATAAAATAGTAAGTGAAGGTCAAAGAAAGTCAAAGTAAGAAAGAGGTGATGGGATGGCGAGGCTAAGCGATTTAATAGAGGACTTTATAAAAAGCTTGATAGAAGAAGCTGATGAAGAATATATTGAGATAAAGAGAAATGAACTGGCTAATATTTTCAATTGCGCCCCATCACAGATAAACTATGTACTTGAGACGAGATTTAACTTATCAAATGGATACATCATTGAAAGCAGGCGTGGTGGTGGCGGATACATTAAAATAATCAAAAGGCCTGTTTCCAAAGATTGGATGTCAAAATTGATTTCAGATATAGGTGACAACATAACAGAAAGCAAAGGCAGGCTTTACATCGACACTTTATTAGAACATGATCTGATAACTGAAAGGGAAGCTGCATTGATGAAATCTGTGCTTAACGATAAGATTTTACCTGTTGCACAGTACGAAAAGCCTATTTTGAGGGCGATACTTTTAAAAGTGATGTTAGCAGAACTTTCAAATAATTTGATAAAAAGGAGTGATTAAAATGTTGTGCGATAAATGCAAAGAAAGACCAGCGACAGTCCATTATACTCAAATAATAAACGGCGTCAAGACAGAAATGAATTTGTGTGAGCAATGCGCTCAACAGGAAGGACTTTTAAACAGCGAGACATTTTCACCGTTTGTGAATTTTACACCATTTTCTGTGCAGGATTTGTTGGCAGGATTGATGAATTTTCTTCCAAATACAGGAAATACTTATATAGAGGAGCAATTAAAGTGCAGCAATTGCGGCATGACATACGACAGATTTAAAGAAACAGGCAGGCTTGGATGCAGTAGATGCTATGATTCTTTTTCAGATGAATTAAACCCGCTTATAAGGAGAATTCACGGAAGCACTGGACATAGAGGCAAGATTCCAAGAAAGACAGGCGGAGCATTAAGGGCAAAGAGAGAAATAGAGGAGCTTAAAGCGAAACTTGATAAGGCAGTAAAAGAGGAAGCATTTGAGGAAGCTGCAAAATTGAGAGATAAAATCAGAGAATTGGAGAAAAAGTATGGAAAGTAGGTGATGCTGATGTTTGACCATGACAATGATGTTGTGATTTCCAGCAGAATTAGACTTGCCAGAAATTTAAGCAATATTCCATTTCCGCCTGTCATGACGGAAAGTGAGGCAGAAAAAGTCAAAGAATCGGTAAAAAAGGCCATATTTGACAGTAAAACAATACTTTCAACGCAGTTTTCAGAGTACGACATGAAAAAAATAACTCCTCTTGAGAGGCAATCCCTTGTTGAAAGGCACTTGATAAGCCCTGATCTTGCGCAAAACACTAAAAACGGCAGTGCCCTTATAAAAAACGACGGAACTGTAAGCATACTTATAAACGAGGAGGATCACTTAAGGATTCAGACCATATTTAATGGGCTTAATTTAAAAGAAGCTTGGGATCTGGCAGACAAGATTGATGATTTGATTGAGGAAAACATAAGCTATGCTTTTGACGAAAAGTTAGGTTATCTTACAGCATGTCCTACGAATGTGGGAACAGGTATAAGAGCGTCTGTTATGGTACATCTGCCGGCTCTTACTATAACCGGACAGATAGGCAATGTTCTAAATTCTGTATCTAAAATTGGAATAGCAGTAAGAGGCATGTATGGTGAGGGGACTCAATCATTAGGCGATATTTACCAGATATCAAATCAAGTCACATTAGGCCAAAGTGAGGTAGACATAATAGAAAACCTTGAAGGCATTGTAAAGCAGATTATATCCAATGAAAGAAAATCAAGAGAGGATCTTTACAAGAAGAGAAAAGTGCAGATAGAAGACAGAATAGGCAGATCATACGGTCTTTTGACAAATGCAAAGGTAATGTCTACTCAAGAATTCATGAAACTTATTTCAGACGTTAGATTAGGTGCTGTTTTAAACATTGTAAATTTGGACATTCAAAAGATAGATGAGATAACAACACATATTCAGCCTGGGAACCTACAAAAAATAATAGGGAAACAATTAGAGCCATATGAAAGGGATATTAAGAGAGCTGAGTATGTATCAAAATTGATTAAAGGATAAAAATTTAGGAGGTGTTTTTATGGCAATGTTTGGTAGATTTTCGGAAAAAGCACAAAAAGTGCTTTATCAAGCACAGGAGGAAGCTCGCTCACTATACCACAATTACGTGGGAACGGAGCATATTCTTTTAGGTCTTATTAAAGAAGAAGACGGCATAGCATCCCGGGTTTTAAAAAGCCTTGGTGTCACTTACGAAGATATAAGAGCAAAGGTAGAATCACTTATTGGAATGGGAAATGTGCCTGGCGATGTGGTAGGATATACGCCAAGAGCAAAGAGGGTTTTGGAGCTTAGCTTTGCTGAGGCCAGAAGGTTTAATACAAATTACATCGGAACAGAGCACATCTTATTGGGCCTTATTAGAGAAGGTGAAGGTGTAGCAGTAAGGATTTTGATGGAGTTAGGTGTAGACTTCAACAGAGTCAGAGAAGAAATAGTAAAGATGGTAAGCGAAGAACCTTCTGGCACTACAAATAAAGCGCAAAGAGCTAAGAATACAAATACACCTAACTTGAACCAGTTTGGAAGAGATCTTACAGAGCTTGCAAGGGAAGGAAAGTTGGATCCTGTCATTGGACGTGAAAAGGAGATAGAAAGAGTAATACAGATTTTAAGCAGAAGGACTAAAAACAATCCATGCCTTATTGGCGAACCTGGAGTAGGTAAAACTGCAATCGCCGAAGGATTGGCAGAGGCCATCGAAAGTGGTACTATACCGGAGATTTTAAAGGGCAAACGGGTTGTAACATTAGATATGGCTTCAATGGTTGCAGGCACGAAGTACAGAGGAGAATTTGAGGATAGGTTGAAAAATGTATTGAATGAGGTCATCAAGGCAGGAAATGTCATACTTTTTATAGATGAGCTTCACACTATAATAGGTGCTGGTGCGGCAGAAGGTGCAATAGACGCATCTAATATCTTAAAGCCAGCCCTTGCGAGAGGAGAGATACAAGTCATTGGTGCTACTACAATCGATGAATACAGGAAGTACATTGAAAAAGATCCTGCTCTCGAAAGGAGATTTCAACCTATAATGGTTGAGGAGCCGTCTGTTGAAGAAACGATAGAAATATTAAAAGGACTAAGGGACAAGTATGAAGCACATCACAGGATAAAGATTACCGATGAAGCGATTGAAGCAGCAGCAAAACTTTCCCACAGGTATATAACAGATAGATTCCTTCCTGATAAGGCTATAGACCTTATAGACGAAGCTGCGTCGCGAGTCAGACTTAAGACAGTTACAGCGCCGCCAGAGATAAAAGAATTGGAAGATAAATTAAATATGCTTAATAAAGATAAAGAAGAGGCTATAAGGACTCAGGAGTACGAAAAAGCTGCTAAGATAAGAGATGAAGAACAAAAAGTTAAAGAGCAACTGGAAAACTTAAAATCAAAATGGCAGCAGAATTCATTAGTTAAAGAAAAAAGCGTTGGTGCTGAAGAAATTTCGCAAATTGTATCCCTTTGGACTGGCATTCCAACACAGAAGCTTGCACAAGAAGAATCTGAAAGGCTTTTGCATTTGGAAGATATACTGCACAAGCGTGTAATAGGTCAGGATGAAGCAGTGGATGCAGTGGCAAGAGCCATAAGAAGGGCAAGAGTTGGACTTAAAGATCCGAAAAGACCTATTGGATCATTTATATTCTTAGGGCCAACAGGTGTCGGTAAGACAGAGCTTAGCAAAGCGCTAGCGGAAGCCATGTTTGGAGACGAATCAGCGATAGTCAGAATAGATATGTCTGAGTATATGGAAAAATTCTCTGTATCAAGGCTTATCGGCTCTCCTCCAGGATATGTTGGATATGAAGAAGGCGGAGAGCTTACTGAAAAAATAAGAAGAAAGCCGTATTCGGTCATCTTATTTGACGAAATTGAAAAAGCTCATCCAGATGTGTTTAATATACTGTTGCAAATATTAGACGATGGAAGGCTGACAGATTCAAAAGGCAGAACGGTAGATTTCAAAAATACACTCATAATAATGACTTCCAACGTTGGAGCACAGCTTATTAAGAAGCAGACTACTTTAGGTTTTATGCCTGAAAGCAACGCAGAAAAAGAATCGTACGAAAAGATGAAGGAAAACATCTTAGAGGAACTTAAAAAATCATTTAGGCCTGAATTTTTAAACAGGATTGATGATATCATCGTATTCCGTCAACTGACGCAGGATGACATAAGGAAGATTACCGATTTGATGATCGCTGATTTGAATAAGAGGCTTAAAGATAACAACATAAGCCTTGAATTTACAGATGATGCAAAAGAAGAACTTCTTAAAGAAGGCTATGATGTGACTTACGGCGCAAGGCCATTGAGAAGGGCTATACAAAAAGTTGTTGAAAGTGAGCTTTCTGAGCTTATGCTGAAAGGCGAGATAAAATCTGGCGATAAAGTTTTAGTTAAATTAAAAGACGGTAAATTTGATTTTACGAAAGTTTAAGCATACTTGGATACTCTCTTAAGTGAGGGTATCCAATTTTTATATTTCAATGTGATATAATTTTAGTGATAGATATACATGGAAAGTCGGTGGAAATGTGAAAAAAGATAAGACTAAATTTGTCTGCCAACAGTGCGGATTTGAAAGCACAAAGTGGATGGGAAAGTGTCCTAATTGCGATGAATGGAATTCGTTTGTTGAAGAGGTAGTTGAAGACAGCGACAAAAAGTCGCGAGAAAGCGTACTTACATCAAAAGTTGAGCTTTTAAAAGATATAGAGGCAAAGGATGAAGACCGTATAAAAACAGGAATTAGTGAATTTGACAGGGTATTAGGCGGTGGTGTTGTAAAAGGTTCTCTTGTTTTAATTGGGGGAGAACCCGGCATCGGCAAGTCAACTATGCTTTTGCAGATATCGGACGTGATGTCTAATTTCACAAAGGTTTTGTACATTTCAGGAGAAGAATCATCAAGCCAGATAAAAATGAGAGCAGACAGAATCATAAAAGGCAAGCAGGAGATATACTTCTTGGCCGAAACTAACATAAACAATGTGGAAAGACATGTAGAGAAGATATCGCCTGGTTTTATTATAGTTGATTCAATCCAGACTATGTACGCAGATGAAAGCACAACTATACCAGGCAGTGTGTCGCAAGTAAGGCAAGTTACGCAGCATCTTTTAAGGCTATCGAAACAAAACGGGATTACTGTATTCATAATAGGTCATGTAACTAAGGAAGGCTCTATAGCAGGCCCAAGAGTGTTGGAGCATATGGTGGATACTGTATTGTACTTTGAAGGTGATAGGACGCAGTCATTTAGGATATTAAGAGCTTACAAAAACAGATTTGGCTCTACAAATGAAATAGGGGTATTTGAAATGGAATCAGAAGGTTTAAAAGAGGTAAAGAATCCTTCTGAAGTGCTTTTATCTGGGAGAGATTTGAATGCACCGGGTCTTGCTGTAATAAGCTCTATGGAGGGCACGAGGCCAATTTTATTAGAGGTTCAATCGCTTATTTGCCATACCAATTTTGGATTGCCAAGGAGGATGTCAACAGGCATAGATTACAACAAATTTGTCCTTTTATTGGCTGTATTGGAAAAGAAATGTGGGATAAATCTTTCACAATCAGACGTATACTTAAATATAGCTGGTGGATTGAAAGTACAAGAGCCTGCGGCTGATTTAGGAATAGTTGCAGCTTTAATATCAGGGTATTTAAATATTCCCATCTCTAATGACATCTGTTTTTCTGGTGAGGTTGGATTGATAGGCGAAGTAAGACCTGTAAGCAATTTAGAGAGAAGGATAAGTGAAGCCAGAAAGATGGGGTTTAAAACAATAGTAGTGCCACAGATGAAGGTAGAAAATAATTACGATATGAACGTAAAAAAGATTAAAAACATCGTAGAACTTACAGATGTAATTGCAAAATAAAAAGTGGGTCTATCCCCACTAAAATCACAGCATATTGAAAACTCCCAGCGTATTAAGCTCTTTATCCTTTTTAAGCAAGATATCGTAGAAGTTTAAGCCCAGCGTGTTGCAAAGGGCTATTATATAGAATATGTTGTTGCCGATTTCGGTTTCTAAAACTTCACGGCAGTTATCGCACAACTGACCATCCACATGTGTTTTGATGTACTTATGTGCGTCTTCTATCATGGCATCTTCAGGGATTTCTTGCTTTTGTGCATTGATTTTTAGACAACCGCACTCTGTAACAGATTTTGCTACTGCTCTGTTGACTCTGGCACTGCTTTCTTGAATTTTTGTCAAAATATCGAGAATGCTCTTGTGACGTATTAAGTATTCTTCTACTGTGTTTTGTAGATCATCGACTATTATATCCTTCATGGTTATGCCCACTCCCGTTTCTTTAAATCTTAAATCAATTATATACTTGTAAATGTTGTGTTGTCAATATTTACACGAAATAACATTTATAGCATGACTAAATTTTTTGTAAATTGACAATGTTTATCTATAAGTAGTATACTTTTATTAAAGAAGCCCTATACATGTAAAATTTGTTATGTGCCTTTATAAAATTTCCCCATTGACTTATAATTAGTGACATTTTTGATAATAATAGAAGTGGAGGTGAATATATGTTATACAAAATTGTAAGAGGAATAATTTCGATAGTTGGCTTAGGGGTGGGATTTGAAGCGGCTTACCTGTCTTTGGCTGTATTGAAGCTACAAAAATTGATGGATTTGACATTGACGAGCATTACATCAATCATTGTATACGCTGTTGGGGCTTTGATAGGCGGAATCATATTTTTTATTTTTTCTCCTAAACTTATTAAATGGGGAAAAGATTTCGAAGGTTGGCTTGAGACAGCACTTCAAAAATCACCGATATACGATATCTTAGTTGGAGCTTTCGGATTAATCATTGGATTGATTTTGGCAAACCTTATTAGCGCTCCTATTTATCAGCTTCCATTTGTAGGAAAGGTTATTCCTATAATAATCAGTGTGTTTTTCGGTTATCTTGGAATAAGCATATCATTGAAGAAAAAAGATGAATTTATGAATTTGTTTGCGATAGTGAAAAAGATGGGACAGCAAAAATCGCAAAAAGTAGAGATAAGCGAGATACCAAAAATTCTCGATACCAGTGTCATAATAGATGGCAGGATTTTTGATATATGTAAAACGGGGTTTGTAGAAGGACCCCTTATTATACCTAATTTTGTGCTGGAGGAATTGAGGCATATAGCTGATTCATCTGATTCATTAAAGAGGAATAGAGGCAGAAGAGGCCTTGATGTTTTAAATAAGATACAGAAGGAATTGGATATGAAGGTGCAGATTGTAGATAAGGATGTGGACGCATCCGAAGTAGACACGAAACTTTTAAGGCTTGCCAAGATGATGAATGGGAAAGTTATAACAAATGATTATAATTTGAATAAAGTAGCTGAATTTCAAGGTGTACCCGTCCTTAATATAAATGAACTTTCAAATGCGGTAAAGCCTGTGGTGCTTCCTGGAGAAGAGATGGTCGTTCAGGTCATAAAGGATGGGAAGGAATCTGGTCAAGGCATAGCCTACCTTGACGATGGCACTATGATCGTGGTAGACGGTGGCAAAAAACATATAGGCGATACATTGGATGTCCTTGTAACAAGCGTTTTACAGACTGCAGCAGGTAGAATGATATTTGCCAAACCGAAGCAAACAGATCAAGAAAAAGCTATGTGATATTTTAAGGCATTTTCCTTTCGAAGATGCCTTTTTTATTTTGTCGATGGCGGAAAGATGGTGAATATGATATAATTTTACCAGTATATTTTTTGTAGAGGGTGCATTATGTTTATTAGTGCAATAGTCGTTGCTGCTGGTAAAGGCAGAAGAATGGGAACAAAATTAAACAAGGTTTTTTTGAAATTAAACGGAAAGCCTGTTCTATACTATACTCTAAATGTCTTTGAAAAATTATCGGAACTTAATGAGATAATTTTAGTGGTGTCTAACGAAGACATAGATTACTGCAGACGGGAAATAATCGATAAATATAATTTTAAAAAGGTAAAGCAGATAGTTGCCGGTGGGATGGAGAGACAGGAATCTGTTTTCAATGGGTTAAAGGCTGTGAATAGCAGATGCGACATAGTGATGATACATGATGGAGCAAGACCTTTTATCGACGAGGCCACACTAAAAAAGGGCATAGAAGAGTCTAAACATCACAGTGCTGTAGGTATTGCTGTTCCAGTGAAAGACACTATAAAGGTAGTTGACGATGACAATTTTGTAGTAGATACCCCTGATAGGACAAATCTTATGGCCATCCAAACGCCACAAATTTTTGAATACAGGCTTATATACGAAGCACATTTAAAAGCAATGGAAGATGGTTTTTTAGGTACAGATGATACTGTCCTTGTAGAAAGGCTTGGACATAAAGTAAAACTTGTGGAAGGTAGCTACAGGAATATAAAGATTACTACTCCTGAGGATTTGATAATATCTGAGGCTTTCTTAAAAACAATATATCAATAACATTATTATTTTAACCTCATATAATTATAGCAGGAGAGATGCCTAAATTATATGAGGTGATTGTGATGAGAAGGCCTCTTGTATTTATTCACGGAATATTTGGCTCCATGTATGTTCCTACGCTTGTTGGCAAAGCATGGGGGTTTGGACCTGCAGGTTATATATACGATTCTTTCGTTGAAAATTTGAAATCATTGGGATATACGGAGGGCAAAAATCTTTTTATTTGCTATTATGAATGGTGGAAGGATATACCTGAGTGTGTAAACACACTTATGTCTAAGATAAATGAGGCAAAAATAAAAAATAATTGCGATAAAGTCGACGTTGTATGCCACAGCATGGGTGGTTTACTTCTTAGAAGCTATGTGCAAGGAGATTTTTACAGAAATGATGTAGGCAAAGTGGTTTTTTTATCTTCTCCTCATTATGGAGCTGCTAATGCATATTATGCGTGGGAAGGCGGTGCAGTTCCTCCTGACAACGACGAGGATTTTTTAAATATACTTTTAAGGGGATTTATCTGGGCTATAGGCAAAATAAAAGGGGAGAAAGATGAGCTTATGATAATAAGAAGGTACATTCCATCTATAAAATCTCTCATGCCAAGTGTCGAATATGGAAACTACGTTTTTAAATACCCGATTAAAAACAACAAGATCGTGTTTAAAAATATACTTTACATGAAGGAACAGAATACCTTTTTAAATGAATTAAACAGCTCAATTGATAAATTTTATGAAAGAGCTGATGAAGTGTATGTTTTTTCGGGAAATGGTATATACACGAATAAATTCATTCAAGTTGCCGATAGTAATGATAGCGTATTGTGGCCTGACGGCCGTGCTGTTGGTGTTGTGAGAGATGATAAAGGGGATGGAACCGTATTGATTAAAAGTGCTTTAGGAGTTGAGGGAAATAAATATGTCTTGAATGCAGGCCATGGAGGAATATTAAATGCTTCTATTCCGCATCTAAAAGAAATATTGGGCGTAGAAGAAGCACCTAAGGCAAGCGTTTTGGAAAAGATATTGTCTTTTGTAAATATATTGACAGATAGTAAAGTCCTTGTGCTTGACAGAGGGCAAAAACTTAAAAAGTACAATGTCTTTGGAAAAGTAAATTGGTACATGGCTATTAATGAAGAAGGGGAATACTACTTTTCTTCACCAGACTTTGCAGCAAGGTCTATCATGATTCATACAAATAAAGGTTTTGCTGTTAAAACAATAAAGCAAAAAGACAGATTTAGGAAGTCTGAAACTCGTCTTTTTGTAGATAGAAATGGAAATTTCGAGTTTAAGGGATAGGAGTGTTTTTATGAGAGTCGGTATTGGATACGACGTACACAGATTAGAGGCGGGAAGAAAATTGATATTGGGCGGTGTACAGATTCCGTACGTTAAGGGGCTTTTAGGTCATTCAGATGCCGATGTCCTTATACATGCTGTCATTGACGCAATTCTCGGTGCTGCAGGGTTAGGCGATATAGGAACTCATTTTCCTGACTCCGAGTGGATTTATAAAGATATAGACAGCACTGTGCTCCTTAAGAAGACGTTAGATTTGATAAAAGATAAATACTCTTTAAACAATATTGACTGCATCATTATAGCTCAGGAACCGAAATTGGCACCGTATAAAGATGCTATATCCAAAAATTTGTCGAAAGTTTTAAATATTGGGATTGACAGAGTTAACATTAAAGCAAAGACCGAAGAAGGTCTTGGATTCACAGGTAGAAAAGAAGGAATTGCTGCGTACGCGATAGCAAGTCTTTCTGAAAAATGTATTGACAGTTAAAATTAAATTAAATAAAATACAAACATGATAAATATTAGGAGGTAGACGATGAGATTATCACAATTGTTTATACCAACGATGAGAGAGGTACCAGCGGAAGCTGAGATACCAAGCCATATTCTCATGTTAAAAGCCGCCATGATGAGAAAACTTGCATCAGGTGTGTACATTTATTTGCCGCTTGGCAAAAGGGTCCTTAAGAAGATTGAAGAAATTGTGAGAGAAGAGATGGACAGAGCAGGGGCACAGGAGGTGCTTATGTCCGCCATAATACCTGCGGAACTTTTAAAAGAATCCGGCAGATGGGATGTTTTTGGACCTGAAATGTTTAAGCTAAAAGACAGAAATGACAGGGAATTTTGCTTAGGTCCTACCCATGAAGAAGTTTTTACAGACCTTATAAGAAATGATGTAAAGTCATACAGGCAGCTTCCATTGACAATATATCAGATTCAGACGAAGTATAGAGATGAGAGGCGGCCCAGATTTGGTGTCATGAGGTCTCGTGAATTTATAATGAAAGATGCTTACAGCTTTGATGTCGATTGGGATGGACTGGATGTGTCTTTTGATAAGATGTACGATGCTTACTGCAGGATATTTGACAGGTGCGGCTTAAAGTACACTGTCGTTGAAGCTGATACAGGTGCTATGGGTGGAAAGGATTCTAAAGAATTTATGGTGACATCTAATGTTGGAGAAGCAGTAATTGTCTATTGCGACAACTGCGGCTATGCTGCCAATGAAGAAAAGGCAGAATGTACTATTCAGCATGTAAGTGATGAAGAGATGAGGACATTAGAAAGAATTTATACGCCTGATGTAAAGACGATCGATGAACTTGTGTCGCATTTGGATGTTGAAGCAGAAAGATTTGTAAAGACGTTGATATACAAGTACAAGGATAAGGTAGCTGCAGTTCTTATAAGAGGCGACAGGGAAGTAAACCTTGTAAAACTGGCGAATCTTTTGAATGTAAGCGAAAATGATGTTGAATTGGCTGATGAAGAAACTGTAAAGAAAGTCACATCTGCCAATGTAGGATTTGCTGGTCCTATTGGACTTAAAGGGGATGTAATGATTATAGCAGATGCGGAGATACCTGCCATGAGAAATGTCATCGTCGGCGCTAATGAGACAGACTACCATTTGAAAAATGTCAATTACGGAAGAGACTTTAAAGCGGATGTAGTATCAGATGTTAGAAAAGTTGTAGACGGCGATAAATGCCCGAAATGTGGAAATCCTTTAAAACTGGATAGAGGAATTGAAGTAGGACACATTTTTAAATTAGGCACAAAATATTCTGATGCATTAGGTGCAAATTATATAGATGAAAATGGCAATGAAAAGCCTATAATAATGGGCTGTTACGGCATAGGGTTAAACAGAATTGCGGCTGCTGCAATAGAGCAAAATCACGATGACAAAGGCATCATTTGGCCAATGTCTATAGCACCATATCACGTCATAGTTGTACCTGTAAATGTGTCAAATGATGCGCAGAGAGATCTTGCAGAGAAATTGTACGATGAATTATCTAAAGCTGGCATTGAGGTTTTGATTGACGACAGGGATTTGAGAGCAGGCGTAAAATTTAATGACGCTGATTTGTTAGGTATACCTATTAGAATAACCGTAGGAAAGAAAGCCCAAGACAATATTGTTGAGCTGAAATTAAGAAAAGAAGAAAAGCCGATAGAATTAAAATACGATGAAGTTTTAGGGAAAGTTAAAGAATTAATAAGTGAAAATATATAGGAGCTAAATGCTCCTTTTTTGCATAATATTTTAAGAATGACAAAAAAATAAAGTAGGAAAGGAGTGGTTTAATGTCCATTTACATAATGGGGATTTCTGTCGATAAAAGATCGGATTTTGCACCAAAGGTGCAAGAAGTATTGACGAAGCATGGACAAAACATATTGGCCAGGTTTGGAATACACGATGACAGCGATGATAATGGGCTTATAACGTTAAATGTCAGAGGTGATGAGAAGTATATAAACGAATTTTCAAAAGAGCTTACAAGCATTCCGTCTGTTAAAGTAAATCACATGACGGTTAAATGATTAAAGGGATAGGAGACTATCCCTTTATTGCTTTAATTAAGTATTAGATTGCCCTTTTTATGAAAATATATTGTAAGTGTGAAATAAAATTTGTATAATGTATATGATGAATACAAAAGATGGAGATGGCTATATGGAAAAAAGAGTTAGGTTTGCACCAAGCCCTACAGGTGCTATTCACATAGGAAATATACGCACTGCGTTATTTAATTATCTATTTTCAAGAAGCGAAGGTGCTAAGCTTATATTGAGGATAGAAGATACGGATTTGACAAGATCTTCGAAGGATTTTGAGAAGTTAATATTCAAAGAGTTAAGCTGGCTTGGCATAGAATGGGATGAAGGGCCTGACAAACCCGGTGAATACGGACCGTACAGGCAAAGCGAAAGGCTTCATATATACAATGAATATGCAGAAAAGCTTATAAAAGAAGGTAAAGCCTATAGATGTTACTGTACTCCTGAAGAGCTGGATAAAGACAGAGAGGAATCTGTTAAAAGAGGAGATATACCGAGGTATTCTGGAAGATGCCGGCATTTGACTAAAGAACAGGAAGAGGAGTATTTGCGGCAAGGCAGGAAACCTTCCATTAGATTCATAATTCCTGATGATGTTACAATATCATTTGATGATATGATAAAGGGAAAGATCGAAATTAAGTCAGACACGCTTGGTGGTGACATGATAATAGTAAAATCTGATGGCATGCCGACTTACAACTTTGCAGTCGTTGTAGATGATACTCTTATGAAAATAACCCATGTCATAAGAGGTGAAGATCATATTTACAACACTCCTAAACAGCTTCTCATTTATGAGGCACTTGGCTTTAAACCACCTGTATTTGCTCATGCGCCTCTTATCTTAGGACCAGACAGGACTAAGCTTTCTAAAAGGCATGGGAATACTTACATTGGACAATACAGGGAAATGGGTTACCTACCTGAAGCGATGTTTAACTTTTTGTCGCTTTTAAGTTGGTCTCCAGATGACAATGTTGAATTGATGTCTAAAGATGAAATAATTAAAAAATTTAATTTCAATAAGATTCACAGTGCTAATCCTGTTTTTGACATAGAAAAGCTGAATTGGATGAATCAACACTACATTCAGATGAGTCCTATTGAAAGAATTGTAGATTTAAGCTTGCCGCATCTTAAAGAGGCAGGGTACATTGGTGAAAATATAGATGAGGCTACGTACGAATGGCTAAAAAAGGTTGTGTCACTTTTTAAAGATGGCTTGCACTATGTGGCTGAACTGAAAGACAAGGCAAAGATGTTCTTTGTCGATGATTTGGAATACAATAGCGAAGCAAAAGAAACTTTGCTGTCAAGTGATGCTAAGAATGTACTGATGACATTTAAAGAAGAAATCGAGAATATGGATGAAGTTACAGAAGATGGCATAAAAGAACTGCTAAAGATGTTGCAAAAGAAGATAGGAGTCAAAGGAAAAGCGTTTTTCATGCCTATAAGATTTGCTTTAACAGGGCAAGACCATGGACCTGAACTTGTGATGATAATTCCTCTTTTAGGGAAACATAAAATATTGCAAAGGATAGATAAAGCCTTAAAATCAATATCGTAAATGTGATGATTGGGAGAGTAGCATAATAGATTCCAAAAGAGAGGAGCTGTCGTGGGCTGAAAGCAGCTTCTGGATATATTGTGTGAAGTGCACCCATGAGCAATGCGCATTGTCGCACGGGTATCCGTTATAAATACAAGTGGAGTTTACTCAATCAGAGTGGAACCGCGAGCCCCCCTCGTCTCTGGATGATGGGGGATTTTTTTATCAATTATTTATTGAAAAGGGGATTGGTTATCATGTTTAAAACATTGAAGGAGGACATTAAAGTAGTGTTTGAGAGGGATCCTGCTGCAAAAAGCGTGTTAGAAGTAGTTTTATGCTATCCGGGATTCCATGCTATAATATTTCATAGAATTGCACACTACTTATACAATAAAAAGCTGTTGCTGTTATCAAGGCTTATTTCACAATTTAGCAGGTTTTTAACTGGAATAGAAATACACCCAGGTGCTAAAATAGGAAAGGGATTTTTTATAGATCACGGAATGGGCGTAGTGATAGGGGAAACGACAGAAATAGGGGATAATGTGACGCTGTATCAAGGAGTTACATTAGGCGGTACTGGAAAGGATAAGGGTAAGAGGCATCCTACTATAGGCAATAATGTAGTTGTTGGAAGTGGTGCAAAAGTCTTAGGGCCTATAAAGATAGGCGATAATACGAAAATAGGTGCAGGTGCTGTAGTGCTACATGACGTTCCACCAAATTGCACTGTCGTTGGTGTTCCTGGACATTGCGTAAAAAAAGACAACGTGAGAGTAAGTCCGGCATCTAAAGTAAATGTGGACTTAGAGCATGGAAAGCTGCCTGATCCAATTGAAGATGAGTTAAGAAGGTTAAAAGCCAGAATCAAAAGGTTAGAAACATATATAAACAATGTGGAGGATGATAGAGATGAAGATTTATAATACGCTTACCAGAAAAAAAGAAGAATTCGTGCCATTGAAGGATAATGTTGTAAATATGTATGTATGCGGACCTACTGTGTACAATTTTATCCATATAGGCAATGCGAGAGCGTTTATCGTCTTTGATACTGTCAGAAGGTATCTGGAATATAAGGGTTATAAAGTAAACTATGTGCAGAACTTTACAGATATAGACGATAAACTCATAAAAAGATCCCATGAGGAAAACACAACTGTAAAAGAATTAGCTGACAGGTACATTGAGGAGTATTTCAAGGATGCTGACAGCTTAGGAATAAAAAGAGCCACATTCCATCCAAGAGCTACAGAAAACATCGAAGAAATAATTGAGTTTGTGAAAAAGCTTATTGATAAAGGGTTTGCTTATGAAAAAGATGGGAATGTGTACTACGATACGACGAAGTTCAAGGATTATGGGAAACTTTCACACAAAAATATAGATGAGTTAAAGGCTGGGGCACGAATAGAGGTAAATGAAGACAAGAAAAATCCAACAGACTTCGTCCTTTGGAAGGCTGCGAAGGAAGGAGAACCGTATTGGGATAGCCCGTGGGGTAAAGGCAGACCTGGTTGGCATATTGAGTGCTCAACAATGTCTACAAAGTTCTTAGGCAAAACCCTTGATATACATGCAGGTGGTCCTGATCTCATATTTCCGCATCATGAAAATGAGATTGCACAGAGTGAAGCTGCAAATGATGCAGAGTTTGCAAAGTATTGGATGCACATAGGATACTTAAACATCAATAATGAAAAGATGTCTAAGTCAAAAAACAATTTTTTCACCGTAAGAGACGTAATCAGCCAATACGATCCTGAAGTTTTGAGGTTTTTCATGTTGATGTCTCATTACAGAAACCCAATCAATTATAGTCAAGACCTTATAGAACAAGCAAAGAACGGGTATTTAAGATTAAGCAATACTGTTTACAACTTGAGACACCTTTTAGATGTGGCGGAAGACAGGCAATTAAGCGATGAAGAAAAAGCGTACAAAGAGAAATATGAAGAGTACAAAAGAAAGTTTGAAGAAGCGATGGATGACGATTTTAACACTGCCGATGCCATATCAGTCATCTTTGAGATGGTAAGAGATATTAATTCAAATATAGATGGAAATTCCCCGAAGGAATTGATAAAATATATATTAGATGTTTTTTTGAATTTATCTTCTGTCCTTGGCATAACTTATAAAAAGAAAGAGCTATTGGATGATGAGATCAAAGAACTGATAGAAAAGCGTCAAGAGGCCAGAAAGGCAAAGAACTGGGCAGAAGCTGATAGAATAAGAGATGAATTGAAAAAACAAGGGATAGTATTGGAAGATACACCTAACGGAGTAAGGTGGAAGAGAGTTTGATGAATCTTTTTACAAAGGATGGCAAAGTTTTTACAAAAAAAGATGTCATGAATTTATCGCCGCTTATTATGGCATTTATCGGCGATAGCGTCTATGATTTGTTTATAAGGACAAATATTTCAGCAAAGGGAAATAGGCCTATAAACAAGATTCACAGAGAATGTGTTAAGTACGTAAAAGCGTCATCACAGTCTGAGATTTTGAAAAATCTCTATGACATGTTTGATGAAGAAGAAAAGGATATAATAAGAAGAGGAAGGAATGTAAAAAGCGCTACTATTCCAAAGCATGCCGGTATCGAAGAATACCGGCTGGCTACTGCTTTTGAGGCTTTACTTGGCTATCTGTATCTTTTGGGAAGATACGATAGGCTTGATGAAATACTAAATTATGCATTAAACTATAATATAAATGAGGGTTAATTATGAAAGAAAATGAAAATATAATATACGGAAGGAATCCTGTGTTAGAAGCTATTAATAGCGGACGAGAGATTGAAAAAATATATGTTTCAAAAAATGCCAAAGGTAATATTTCTAAAATTATAAAATCTGCAAGGGATAAAAATATAATCATATCAACTGCAGACAATGTGACATTAGACAAGATGTCCGGAAACGGCAACCATCAGGGAGTAGTCGCATTGTGCTCCCTCTATAAGTATTGTGACGTGGAAGACATACTGGAGTATGCCAATGAGAAAGGTGAAAAGCCTTTTATTCTGTTATTGGACGGGATAACAGACACGCACAACTTTGGAGCCATAATAAGGACTGCAGAAGCTTTTTCAGTACATGGCATCGTAATCCCAAAGAGAAGATCTGCTGTGGTAAACAGCACGGTTGTAAAGACATCAGCAGGTGCCACTGAGTACATGAAAATTGCAAAGGTTTCAAACATAAACAATGCAATAAATAATCTAAAGAAGCAAGGCGTATGGATTGTAGGCAGCAGCGTGGATGCAAAAGAGGATTTTAGCAATGTTGATTATGATCAGCCTATAGCCATAGTCATTGGCAGTGAAGGTGAAGGGATATCTGATCTTGTTAAAAAGAACTGTGATTATCTTGTAAAGATACCAATGATGGGCAATATGAATTCGCTGAATGCATCGGTAGCGGCATCTATTTTCATGTACGAGGTTGTACGACAGAGGACGGGTAAGGCGTGATTTGATGTATATGGTGATTGATGGATATAACGTGATAAACAATTGGCAGGATTTAAAGCTTGAGGCGAGAAATAACCTTGAGGACGCCAGACAAAAGTTGATAGATATACTTCAAAATTTTAAAGGGTATACAGGATTTAATATAATACTCGTCTTTGATGCGATGTACGCCAAAGGGAAACAACAAAACAAGGAATATCACAATGGAATTGAAGTCGTATATACAAAGGAAGGTGAGTCTGCTGACAGCTACATTGAAGGATTGATAAAAGAAATAGTCAAAAAAGACAAAGTAGTTGTGGTGACTTCTGATTGGATATTGCAGCAAGTCGTATTGGGTCAAGGCGCCATAAGGATGTCATCAAGGGAATTATACGAAGAATTGAATAATTATTTAGAAGATAAAAAGAAGTTTTATACCAAAGACGACAAGAAAGACAGCATTGAATCAAGACTTTCAGAAGAAATTATAGAGAGGCTTAAAAAAATGGCTGAGTAATAAAAATATTCTTTATTACAATCTTGACTACAATCTCTATTAAAAGTATAATTATTTATGTGAACTTGGCCTATAAGCGGAGGCGATTTTTGTGAAATCGGGGGCACAATTAGATCTATACAATGTTTTTTCGTCAATGGATGAAGGTGATGTTGTAGAAGAGGCTCAGAGGGGCAACGAAGCAGCGCTAGAATTCATCATTGACAAGTACTATTCTTTTGTCAAGGCAAAGGCTCGTTCCTACTTTTTGGTCGGTGCGGATAAGGAAGATATAGTGCAGGAAGGTATGATCGGGTTATACAAGGCTATTCGCGATTTTAAAAGCGATAAGCTGTCATCGTTTAAAGCTTTTGCTGAGCTATGCATAACGAGACAGATGATAACAGCCATCAAAACTGCTACAAGGCAAAAACATATTCCTCTTAATTCTTACGTTTCTTTAAATAAGCCGATCTTCGAGGAGGAGTCAGACAGGACATTGATGGACGTTGTGTCCAGTGAATGCATATCTGATCCTGAAGAGTTAATAATAAACCGAGAGGAATACGTTAACATCGAAAACAAGATCGGTGAGATGTTAAGCGACCTTGAGTGGGAAGTGCTTATATCCTACCTTGATGGTAAATCGTATCAGGAGATTGCTGTTGAGCTTAGAAGACATGTAAAATCGATAGATAATGCCCTCCAAAGAGTAAAAAGAAAGCTTGAAAGATATCTTGAGATGAGAAATAGTTAAGTATTGACATTTTAAAGCTTTTATAGTAGAATTTAAAATTGATGCAAAATATGATTGCCCACGTAGCTCAGTCGGCAGAGCGTCGCCTTGGTAAGGCGGAGGTCACCGGTTCAATCCCGGTCATGGGCTCCAATTTTATTTTTTTGTACTTAAGTTTTAAAATATAGAAACGCGTGGATGAGTTTATTAAAGTAGGAGGAAAAGAAATGGCAAAGCAAAAATTCGAAAGAAAGAAACCCCATGCAAACATAGGGACAATAGGACACGTAGACCATGGCAAAACGACATTAACATCAGCAATAACGATAGTATTATCAAAACAAGGAATGGCACAAGCGACAGCATACGATGAAATAGACAAAGCACCAGAAGAAAAAGCAAGAGGAATCACAATAAACACAATGCACGTAGAATATGAGACAGAGAAAAGGCACTATGCCCATGTTGACTGTCCAGGACACGCAGACTACGTAAAGAACATGATAACAGGAGCAGCGCAGATGGACGGAGCGATACTGGTAGTATCAGCAGCAGACGGTCCAATGCCACAGACAAGAGAGCACATCCTGTTAGCAAGACAGGTAGGCGTACCATACATCGTAGTATTCTTAAACAAAGCAGACATGGTAGACGACCAAGAATTAATCGAATTAGTAGAGATGGAAGTAAGAGAGCTGTTAAATGAATATGAATTCCCAGGAGATGACACACCGATAGTAGTAGGTTCAGCATTAAAAGCAATGGAATGCGGATGCGGACAAAGAGATTGCCAATGGTGTGGCAAGATATGGGACTTAATGGATGCAGTTGACAGCTATATACCGACACCAGAAAGAGATGTAGACAAACCATTCCTGATGCCAGTAGAAGATGTATTCACGATAACAGGAAGAGGAACAGTTGCAACAGGAAGAGTAGAGAGAGGCAAATTAAAAGTAGGAGACGAAGTAGAGATAATAGGATTATCAGACGAAAGCAAGAAGACAGTAGTAACAGGAGTAGAGATGTTCAGGAAGACGCTGGATGAAGCAGAAGCAGGAGACAACATAGGAGTATTGTTAAGAGGAGTAACAAGAGACGAAGTAGAAAGAGGACAAGTCTTAGCGAAACCAGGGTCAGTAAAACCGCACACGAAATTTGAAGGACAAGTATACGTGTTAACAAAAGAAGAAGGCGGAAGACACACACCATTCTTCAATGGATACAGACCACAGTTCTACTTCAGGACAACAGACGTAACAGGAGTAATAGAATTACCAGAGGGCGTAGAGATGGTAATGCCCGGAGACCACGTAACGATGACAATAGAATTAATAACACCGATAGCAATGGAAGAAGGACTAAAATTTGCTATAAGAGAAGGCGGACACACAGTAGGAGCCGGTGTTGTTTCCAAGATTCTGTCATAAAAAGGGCTGGGTATTTTACCTGGCTTTTTTTGAGTCTATACATTTAGATTGACATAAATTAATATTTATGATAAAGTTTTAAAAGTAGTTTTAAATTCCGGGAGGTGGAATTGTTGCGGGTTAAGATTACATTAGCTTGCACGGAATGTAAGCAGAGAAACTATAATACTACTAAAAACAAGAAGAACGATCCTGATAGGATAGAGCTTATGAAATACTGTAGGTTCTGCAGAAAACATACATTGCATAAAGAGACAAGGTAAAATACAAGTTATAAAGGGATGTGATTCGATGGCTGCCGATGAAAGGAGAAAAGTCGGGAAGTTTTTTAGGGAAATAAAAGCCGAGATGAAGAAAGTTACGTGGCCAACAAGAGACAATTTGATTGCATATACAGAAGTTGTACTGGTTGTGGTAATAGCATTTACATTGTTGATATTCCTTGCAGACTCGGCCTTTAGCTATCTACTGAAATTAATTATAAAAAGTTAAAGGAGGATGGGGTTTATCCCCAAATCGATGATGTCTGAAACAAATTCAGCTAAATGGTATGTAGTCCATACTTATTCCGGATATGAAAATAAGGTTAAGGCGAATCTGGAAAAGTCTGTTGAAAATAGAAATCTTCAAAATTTAATACATCAAGTCGTAGTTCCGACTGAAAAAGTGGTAGAGATAAAAGACGGCAAAAAGAAGTCTGTTGACAGAAAGGTATTTCCAGGATACGTACTGGTGAAGATGGTAATGAATGATGAATCATGGTATGTGGTAAGAAATACCAGAGGCGTAACTGGCTTTGTTGGGCCTGGATCTAAACCTGTACCACTTACTGAAGCGGAAGTGAGAAGCTTAGGCATTAAGGAGATACAGACGTCAGTAGATATAAAAGTAGGCGATAGTGTTAGGGTTATTGCCGGACCACTTGAGAATTTCATCGGTGTTGTTGAAGAGATTTACCTTGACAGACAAAAGGCTAAAGTTTTGATTTCGATGTTTGGCAGAGAAACCCCAGTGGAATTTGACTTTGTCCAGATTCAAAAAATTCAATAGATGACATGAATTAGGAGGTGTAAACATGGCTAAAAAAGTTGCTGCAGTTGTCAAGATACAGTTACCTGCAGGAAAGGCTACACCAGCTCCACCAGTAGGTACAGCTCTTGGACCACATGGTGTCAATATAATGGGTTTTTGCAAGGAGTTTAATGAAAAGACGGCAAAACAAGCTGGTTTGATCATTCCTGTAGTTATTACCATATATGCAGATAGGTCATTTTCATTCATCACAAAGACACCACCTGCGGCTGTGCTTTTAAAGAAGGCTGCTGGTATTGAAAGTGGTTCACCACAGCCTAACAAGCAGAAAGTCGCAAAGATTTCAAAGGATAAAGTAAGAGAAATAGCAGAACTGAAGATGAAAGACTTAAATGCATCAGATATTGAGGCGGCTATGAGAATGATAGCTGGTACTGCAAGAAGCATGGGCATTGAAATTGAGTAGTAGTTGTTAAGTGGGAGGACTTGTGTCCGAAAAATACCACAAGGAGGTAAAAAATAACATGAAACATGGTAAGAAGTATTTAGATAGTGTGAAATTAATAGATAAGACAAGATTGTATGATGCAAATGAAGCTGTCGATTTGGTTTTGAAGACTGCAAAGGCAAAATTTGATGAGACCGTTGATCTTTCGGTAAGGCTTGGTGTTGATCCAAGACATGCAGATCAGCAGGTCAGAGGAACTGTAATACTTCCTCACGGGACAGGCAAGACGGTTCGAGTTTTGGTTTTTGCAAAAGGCGATAAAGCAAAAGAGGCTGAAGCTGCTGGTGCTGAATATGTTGGAGCTGAAGAATTAGTCGCAAAAATTCAAAATGAAAACTGGTTTGACTACGATGTTGTTATAGCTACACCAGACATGATGGGTGTAGTAGGTAGACTTGGTAAGGTCTTAGGACCAAAAGGCTTAATGCCAAACCCAAAGGCTGGTACAGTCACATTTGACATTGAGAAGGCAGTAAAAGACGTGAAAGCTGGTAAAATTGAGTACAGAGTTGACAAAAATTCAATAATCCATGTACCTATTGGAAAAGTTTCTTTCGGACAAGAGAAATTGGTTGAGAATTTCAAGACGATAATGGATGCTATAATAAGATCTAAACCTGCAGCAGCAAAAGGACAATATTTGAGAAGCGTTGTCCTCTCATCGACGATGGGACCTGGAATCAAGGTTAATCCGCAAAGAATCGTATGATAGCTGTTGACATAAAACCATAATAGTGATATACTCTTAAAGTAAAATTGAAAACTTACCGTAGACAGTAGGTGTGGCAACACATAAATCCTACCGAGGTTTTTGATAAAGCTAAGAAAGGATCCTCATGTCTACGGTGGATCCTTTTAATATTTAAGACGGGAGGTGTAAGTTTGAGCACAGCGAGGGAAGCTAAGGAAAAAGTCGTTAGTGAGTTTAAAGATAAACTGGGAAGAGCACAATCCGTCATATTTACCAGCTACAGTGGATTGACAGTTGAGGACGATACTGCTTTAAGGAGAAAGTTTAAAGAGGCTAACGCTGAATACAAAGTATACAAAAATACTTTGATGTGGCGTGCGGCGCAAGAACTTGGTTACAATGACTTGAAAAAGTACTTAGAAGGACCAACATCAGTATCTTTCGGGTACGATGATCCTGTTACACCTGCTAAGATTCTGGTTGAATTTTTGAAAAACAATAAAGGTTTGGAATTAAAAGCAGGTATTGTAGATGGCAAAATAGTAGGGCCAGAGGAAATAAAAGCATTATCAGAATTGCCATCAAAAGAAGAACTTATCGCAAAAGCACTTGGCAGCATGAAGGCGCCTATAAACAACCTTGTATATGTATTGTCTGGTACATTGAGAAGTCTTGTAATAGCTTTAAATGCTGTTAAAGAGAAAAAAGAAGCACAATAACACAAAAATAAAAAATGGAGGTATATGTAATGAATAAGGAAGAAATCTTAGAAGCCATAAAAAATATGACAGTTTTGGAATTAGCTGATTTAGTAAAAGCTTTGGAAGAAGAATTTGGAGTTTCAGCAGCAGCACCTGTTGCTGTAGCAGCAGCACCTGCAGCAGGAGCAGCAGCAGCACCTGCTGAGGAGAAGACAGAATTTGATGTCATATTGTCAGATGTAGGTTCAGAAAAGATAAAAGTAATAAAAGTTGTTAGAGAGGTTACAAATCTCGGATTAAAAGAAGCAAAAGATCTTGTTGAAGGTGCTCCAAAGCCAATTAAAGAAGGCGTAAGCAAAGATGAAGCAAATCAAATAAAGGCAAAATTCGAAGAAGTTGGAGCAAAAGTAGAAATAAAATAATTAAAATATCAAAGAGAAAAAAGCATTCGGCAAGAGTGCTTTTTTCTTTTTATTGAATATCCCTTATTGACATGCTTTTGCCATTGTGGTAATATTATATATTGCATTAACAGTGTCATTTATTACATAAATGAAGAACGGCAACAAAAATTTTTATTGCATGTAAATAATAGAATATTTGTATGTATTTTGGTAAATAATAATTATGTCTTTCTGTATATTATCCAAAAGCTTTCTCTTTTGGTTATTTTAAATTTATAAGGGGTGAAGTGGATGTTACATCCTGTTGATGCCGGCTACAAGAAGCGCATGAGCTTTGCAAGGATTGAAGAAGTCTTGGATATGCCTAATTTGATTGAAGTCCAAAAAAATTCCTATAAGTGGTTTTTGGAAGAAGGCTTAAGGGAGGTTTTCCGAGACATATCTCCGATTGAAAGTTTTACCGGCAATTTGTCTTTAGAATTTTTAGACTACAAGCTTGATGACAATCCTAAATACTCTGTAGAGGAATGTAAAGATAGGGACACTACTTATGCGGCGCCAATGAAAGTAAAGGTAAGATTGACTAATCGCGATACTGGTGAAATAAAGGAATCAGAAGTTTTTATGGGCGATTTTCCTTTGATGACAGACAAAGGTACTTTTATAATAAATGGCGCGGAACGCGTTATTGTCAGCCAGTTGGTAAGATCGCCAGGCGTATATTACGAACAACAGTTTGATAAGTTAGGTAAGAAGCTGTTTTTTGCTACTGTCATACCGAATAGAGGTGCATGGCTGGAGTACGAAGAAGATTCAAATGATATTTTTTCTGTTAGAATAGATAGGACGAGAAAAGTTCCAATCACTGTTTTTCTTAGAGCTTTAGGTTATGGGACGGATGCACAGATATTGGATCTTTTTGGGGAAGATGAAAGAATAAAGGCTACTCTTGATAAGGACACCACAAAATCTGAAGAAGAAGGTTTGCTTGAGGTATATAAAAGATTGAGACCTGGTGAACCGCCTACTGTTGAAAGCGCTAAAAGTTTGCTGTACTCTTTATTCTTTGATCCAAAAAGATACGATCTTGCGCATGTTGGTCGCTATAAGTTTAATAAAAAGCTTGCATTAAGTTCGAGATTGACGAATCAGAAAGCCGCTGCAAAAATTGTCAATCCACTGACAGGCGAAATCATCGTTGAGGAAGGTCAAAGAATATCAAGGGAGATTGCTAAAAAAATCCAGGATTGTGGCATAAATGAGGTTGAAGTGCTTGTTGAAGGAAGACCAGTTAAGATAATTGGCAATAATACTGTTGATATTAATGAATATCCGCTTTCCTTTGATGTGTCAGATCTTAAGATAAAAGAGAAAGTGCATTTGACTGTTTTGAAAGAGATTCTGGATAATTTTTCAAGCGAAGATGACATAAAAAATGAGATAAGAAGAAGACTGGATGAATTAATACCTAAACATATCACTAAAGATGATATTATTGCTTCTGTAAATTACAATTTAAATCTTTCATATGGTATTGGGTTTGTTGATGATATTGATCACCTTGGAAATAGAAGGCTCAGATCAGTTGGCGAATTGCTTCAAAATCAGTTTAGAATAGGTCTATCAAGGATGGAAAGAGTAGTTAGAGAAAGAATGACTATACAAGATGTCAGTGAAATTACTGCTCAAAACCTGATAAATATTAGGCCTGTTGTTGCTGCAATTAAAGAGTTTTTTGGAAGTTCACAGCTTTCACAGTTTATGGATCAGACAAACCCCCTTGCAGAGCTTACTCACAAGAGAAGATTAAGTGCATTAGGCCCAGGAGGGCTAAGCAGAGAAAGAGCCGGAATGGAAGTCAGGGATGTCCATCATACACATTACAGTAGAATGTGTCCTATAGAGACGCCTGAAGGTCCAAACATAGGACTTATTGGTTCCCTCGCTACATATGCACGGATAAACGAGTATGGGTTTATTGAAGCTCCTTACAGAAAAGTCGATAAATCGACAGGTAAGGTCCTCAATGAGATTGTGTATATGACTGCAGATGTGGAAGATGAGTATGTGATCGCTCAAGCAGACGAACCTCTTGATGAAGAGAATAGATTTGTAAATGAGAGGGTTACAGTTCGCTCGAAAGATGATATTTTGTCAGTGCCCAGAGAAGAAGTAGATTTTATGGATGTTTCTCCGAAGCAGGTAGTTTCTGTAGCTACCGCAATGATTCCTTTCCTGGAAAATGATGATGCAAACAGGGCTCTGATGGGTTCAAACATGCAGAGACAAGCTGTTCCACTCCTTGTTCCACAGGCGCCTATCGTTGGGACTGGCATTGAGTATAAGGCTGCCAGGGATTCAGGCGTTGTAAATATCGCCAGAAACAGTGGCATAGTAGAGAGAGTTACGGCAGACAAAATAGTAATAAAGACAGATGATGGAAGACGTGACGAGTATGAACTTCTTAAATTTAAGAGATCAAACCAAGGGACTTGCATAAATTGCAGACCAATAGTAAATGAAGGGAATCGCGTTGAAAAAGGACAGGTTATAAGCGATGGACCTTCTACAGAATTGGGTGAAATTGCACTTGGACGCAATGTATTGGTTGGATTTATGCCTTGGGAAGGTTACAATTACGAGGATGCTATTTTGATTAGCGAAGAACTTGTAAAGGAGGATGCTCTTACATCTATCCATATTGAGGAATACGAGTCAGAGGCAAGAGACACAAAATTAGGACCGGAAGAGATAACGAGAGATATTCCTAATGTTGGCGAAGAAGCATTAAAGGATTTAGACGAGAGAGGAATCATACGCATTGGTGCAGAAGTTACGGCTGGAGACATTCTCGTCGGCAAAGTAACTCCAAAAGGCGAAACAGAGCTTACTGCAGAAGAAAGATTGTTAAGAGCCATATTCGGAGAGAAAGCGAGAGAAGTCAGAGATACTTCTTTAAGAGTTCCTCATGGTGAAGGCGGCATAGTTGTAGATGTTAAAGTGTACACGAGAGAAAATGGCGATGAACTGCCTCCAGGAGTAAATGAAATGGTGAGAGTCTTTATCGCACAGAAGAGAAAGATATCTGTTGGCGATAAGATGGCAGGTAGGCATGGAAATAAGGGTGTCGTTTCAAGGATACTTCCTGTTGAGGATATGCCGTTTTTACCTGATGGTACACCGCTTCAGATTTGCCTGAACCCTCTTGGTGTTCCTTCTCGTATGAATATCGGTCAGGTTTTGGAAGTCCACTTAGGACTTGCAGCAAAAGCTTTGGGTTGGTATATGGCTACGCCGGTATTTGATGGTGCCCATGAGGAAGATATACAAGAGCTGCTTGAAAAGGCAGGATTTTCGCCGGATGGAAAAATACAGCTTTACGATGGAAGAACAGGTGAACCTTTTGACCATCCAGTTACTGTTGGATATATGTACATGCTTAAGCTGCATCACCTTGTCGATGATAAAATGCATGCAAGATCTACAGGACCATATTCTCTTGTCACACAGCAGCCACTTGGTGGTAAAGCACAGTTTGGTGGTCAGAGATTCGGTGAGATGGAAGTATGGGCGCTTGAAGCATATGGAGCTGCCCACACATTGCAGGAAATACTTACAGTTAAATCTGATGATATAACAGGACGTGTGAAGACATACGAATCTATAGTCAAAGGTGAAAATATACCAGAGCCTGGTGTACCAGAGTCATTTAAGGTTCTTGTTAAAGAATTGCAAAGCCTTTGCCTTGATGTAAAAGTATTGACTGAGGATAATCAAGAAGTAGCACTGAAAGAATTTGAAGATGAAGATGATGATGATATCTCAGAAGATACGATAAACATTAATATTGAAGGCAGGGAAGATGCGCCGCCAGAGGTAAATTATGGCGAAGAATTTAACGAAGATTTTGATGAAGATAAAGATGCATTTGACGATCTTAACTTTGAACCGACCGATATAGACTTTGGCGATAGTGACAGCTTTGATGACGATTATGATCTATAAAATTATTATGAAGGGAGCGAAACTCCTTGTTTGAGCTTAAGAATTTTGATTCAATGAAAATAGGACTTGCTTCACCTGAAAAGATAAGGGAATGGTCAAGAGGTGAAGTAAAAAAACCTGAGACTATAAATTACAGAACTTTAAAGCCAGAAAGAGAAGGTCTGTTTTGTGAAAAGATATTTGGACCTACAAAGGATTGGGAATGTCACTGTGGAAAGTATAAAAGAGTAAGGTACAAAGGCGTTATATGCGATAGATGTGGTGTTGAAGTCACAAGGTCGAAAGTTAGACGTGAAAGGATGGGGCATATTGAGCTTGCTGCCCCAGTTTCCCATATATGGTATTTCAAGGGTATACCAAGCCGCATGGGATTAATACTTGACATGTCCCCAAGAGCCCTTGAAAAAGTTTTGTATTTTGCGTCTTACGTCGTGATAGATCCTGGTGAGACTAACCTTTCCAAGAAGCAGCTTTTAAGCGAGAAAGAGTATAGAGAGTATTTAGATAAATACGGCAACAAGTTTAAGGCAGGCATGGGTGCTGAATCAATAAAAGAGCTTCTGCAGGAAATAGATCTCGAGAAGTTGTCGAAAGAGTTAAAGGCTGAAATTAGGGAGTCAACAGGGCAAAAGCGTGTAAGAGCCATAAGAAGGTTAGAAGTTGTTCAGGCGTTTTTGGATTCAGGCAATAAGCCTGAATGGATGATACTTGACGTGATACCTGTAATTCCGCCTGATTTAAGGCCAATGGTTCAATTGGATGGTGGAAGGTTTGCAACGTCGGATTTGAACGATCTTTATAGAAGGGTTATAAATAGAAACAATAGATTGAAAAGACTTCTCGACTTAGGTGCTCCTGACATCATAGTCAGAAATGAGAAGAGAATGTTGCAGGAAGCTGTTGATGCCCTTATTGATAATGGCAGAAGAGGAAGGCCGGTTACAGGTCCTGGCAATAGGCCACTGAAGTCTTTGTCTGACATGCTAAAAGGTAAGCAAGGAAGATTTAGGCAGAACTTGTTAGGTAAGAGGGTAGACTATTCTGGCCGTTCTGTTATAGTAGTTGGTCCTGAATTAAAGCTTTATCAGTGCGGTCTTCCTAAAGAGATGGCTCTTGAGCTTTTCAAGCCTTTTGTGATGAAAAGGCTTGTTGACAAAGGGATAGCGCAGCATATAAAGAGTGCTAAAAGAATGGTGGAAAAGGTGCGCCCAGAAGTTTGGGATGTATTAGAAGATGTAATCAAAGAGCATCCAGTTCTTTTAAACAGAGCACCTACACTGCACCGTTTAGGCATACAGGCATTTGAACCTGTGTTGGTAGAAGGCAGGGCTATAAAGCTTCATCCGTTAGTATGTACGGCTTACAACGCTGACTTTGATGGAGACCAGATGGCAGTCCACGTTCCTTTGACTGTAGAGGCGCAAGCAGAAGCGAGATTTTTAATGCTGGCTGCTAACAACATATTAAAGCCACAGGATGGAAAGCCTGTCATGACACCTACTCAGGATATGGTTTTGGGGTGCTACTATTTGACAGGCGATGAAGACGGCGTCTTAGGCGAAGGTAGGTTATTTAAAGACTACGAAGAAGCTCTTATGGCGTATCAATTAGGCCAAATAAATATTCATGCCAAGATAAAAGTGAGAATGAAGAGAGAGGTAAATGGCGAGGTTAAAACTAAAGTCATCGAGACAACTATAGGAAAGCTTATATTTAATTCGGCCATACCTCAAGATTTAGGCTTTGTGGATAGGACAAATCCTGATACAATGTTTGATCTGGAGGTATCTACATTAGTCGATAAGTCAAAATTAGGCAAGATATTGGACAGAGTATATAGAGTGCATGGACCTACAAAGACCGCTGAAACCTTAGACAAAATAAAGGCTTTAGGCTATCAGTATTCTACTAAAGCTGCACTGACTGTCAGCGTTTCTGATATGGTAATACCTGAAGAGAAGAAGACCCTCTTAAATGAAGCTGACGAAGCAGTTAAGAAGATAGATGCTCAGTTTAGGCGCGGTCTCATTTCGGAAGAGGAAAGGTATGAAAGCGTCATTAGAACGTGGAACATGACGACAGAAAAAGTAAGCGATGCCCTCATGGCTAATCTTGATAGATTCAATCCTATATTCATGATGGCTCATTCAGGTGCAAGAGGCAGTAAAAACCAGATAAAGCAGTTAGCTGGTATGAGAGGATTGATGGCTAACCCGGCGGGTAGAATAATTGAGCTTCCTATAAGATCTAATTTCAGAGAAGGACTTAACGTTTTGGAATTCTTTATTTCTACTCATGGCGCCAGAAAGGGTTTGGCTGATACGGCTTTAAGAACTGCTGACTCAGGTTATTTAACCCGTAGGCTTGTAGATGTAAGCCAGGATGTTATAATCAGAGAAGATGATTGCGGTACAGATGAAGGAATTTATGTAAGTGAGATTAAAGAAGGCAACGAAGTAATAGAAAAGCTTGCTGATAGATTAAGCGGAAGAGTATCACTGGAGGACATAAAAGATCCCACTACAGGCGAAATAATAGTAAAGAAAAATACGATGATTTCTGAAGAAGATGCAGAGAAAATTGAAGAGTTAGGCATAAAGAAGGTTAAGATAAGATCTCTCTTGACATGCAAATCAAAGCATGGCGTCTGCAGGATGTGCTATGGAAGGAACTTGGCTACCGGTTCACAAGTTGAA
The DNA here is from genome assembly GCF_055381745.1 of Thermoanaerobacterium calidifontis. Classification (NCBI taxonomy): domain Bacteria; kingdom Bacillati; phylum Bacillota; class Clostridia; order Thermoanaerobacterales; family Thermoanaerobacteraceae; genus Thermoanaerobacterium; species Thermoanaerobacterium calidifontis. The sequence goes on from NZ_AP042436.1 coordinate 393,909, forward strand.
ATTGGTGAGGCCGTCGGTATAATTGCGGCGCAGGCCATAGGAGAACCTGGTACACAGCTTACAATGAGAACTTTCCATACTGGCGGTGTTGCTGGCGCTGATATAACACAAGGTCTTCCGAGGGTTGAGGAGCTGTTTGAAGCGAGAAAGCCAAAGGGATTAGCTGTTATATCTGAGATACCAGGCGTTGTAAAGATAAATGAGACCAAAAAGAAGAGAGAAGTCGTAATAACGGACAACGAAAATAATATTTCGAAGACATATCTCATACCTTACGGCTCAAGGCTTAAAGTTCAAGATGGTCAGTACATTGAAGCAGGTGACGAGCTTACAGAAGGATCTGTAAATCCACACGACATATTGAAGATAAAAGGGCTGTTTGCAGTACAGACTTATTTACTGCAGGAAGTTCAAAAGGTATACAGGCTTCAAGGTGTTGAAATAAACGACAAGCACATAGAGGTAATAATACGTCAAATGATGAGAAAGATTAAGATTGAAGATTCCGGAGACACATCAATGATGCCTGGAGAGCTGGTAGATATGTTTGCCTTTGAAGAAGAAAATAGAAAAGCTTTGGAGAAAGGTTTAAGGCCAGCTTCAGGAACGAGAGCCCTTTTAGGAATTACAAAAGCTGCCCTTGCTACAGATTCATTCTTATCTGCTGCATCATTCCAAGAGACAACCAGAGTTTTGACTGATGCAGCCATAAAAGGAAAGGTTGATCCTTTGATAGGCCTTAAGGAAAATGTCATAATAGGTAAACTGATTCCGGCAGGAACAGGTTTGTCAAGGTATAGAAATATTGTAGTTAAGACTGCAGGTCAATCAGAAAGTGAAGGAAATGCTGCTGAAAGTGATAATGTAGAGGCAAATGTAAAATAATATCTATTGTTGACAGAGTTTGACCTTAATGATAAAATATTTAAGTGTGTTGAAAACTACTTCCATGTAGGGAGGAAGAACTTAATGAGTTCAAGTAAAAGCAGTTCTTCTAAAATGGTTATAGGAGCGAAGCAGACATTTAAAGCCGTTACAAATGATAAAGCTGCTAAAGTATATATTGCTCGGGATGCTGAAGAACATGTAACTAAAAAAATCATTGATGCTTGTAATTCAAAGTCTATCGAAATAGTTTATATAGACACAATGAGTGAATTAGGTGATATGTGCGGCATTGATGTTGGAGCAGCTACTGCTGCTGAATTAAAGTAAGAGCAATGAGATTTATCCCCTAAATAGGGGATAAATCTTCTAAAAATTGGAAGGAGGTGGAATGATGCCGACGATCAATCAATTAGTAAGAGAAGGAAGAAAGAAAGTTAAATATAAATCCGCATCCCCGGCATTAAAAGGTAATCCTCAAAAGAGGGGCGTTTGCACTGTTGTTAAAACTACAACACCAAAGAAGCCTAACTCTGCTTTAAGAAAAATAGCAAGGGTAAGACTTGTCAATAACACAGAAGTCACAGCATATATACCAGGTATTGGCCATAATCTTCAAGAGCACTCTGTAGTACTTATAAGAGGTGGAAGGGTAAAAGACTTGCCTGGTGTTAGATACAAAATTATAAGAGGAACACTTGATGCAGCTGGAGTTGCAAACAGGAAACAAGCTCGCTCACAATATGGTGCTAAGAAACCTAAATGATAGGAGGGATAGTGAATGCCTAGAAAAGGCTATGTAGCAAAACGCGATGTGCTACCAGATCCAGTATATAATAGCAAAAAAGTGACAAAGCTAATAAATAAGATAATGTACAGTGGCAAGAGAGGCATAGCACAGAAGATATGCTACGGTGCATTTGATTTAATACGAGAAAAAACTGGTAGAGATCCATTAGAAGTATTTGAAGAGGCATTGAACAATGTCATGCCTGTTCTTGAAGTAAAGCCGAGACGTGTAGGCGGTGCGACTTACCAAGTACCTGTTGAGGTAAGGCCTGAGAGGAGACAAACTCTTGGAATCAGATGGATCATTGACTTTGCAAGAAAAAGAAGCGGAAGGACAATGGTTGAAAAATTAGCAGCCGAAATCATGGATGCTGCAAATAATACAGGTGCTAGCGTAAAGAAAAGAGAAGATACACATAAAATGGCTGAAGCAAATAAAGCATTCGCACATTACAGATGGTAATAATGGTTATGGTAGTGTGTATTATATGGGCAGGAAAGGAGGATATAAATGCCTAGAGATTACAGCTTAGATAAAGTTAGGAATATTGGAATAATGGCGCATATAGATGCTGGCAAAACTACTACTACCGAAAGAATACTGTTTTATACAGGAAAAGTCCATAAAATAGGTGAAGTCCATGAGGGAAATGCTACAATGGACTGGATGGAGCAAGAGCAGGAAAGAGGTATTACGATAACTTCTGCTGCTACAACATGCTATTGGAAAGATCACAAGATAAATATAATAGATACGCCGGGACACGTGGACTTTACAGTTGAGGTAGAGCGCTCTTTAAGAGTATTAGATGGTGCAGTTGCAGTCTTTTGCGCAAAGGGTGGCGTTGAGCCACAATCAGAGACAGTTTGGAGACAGGCTGATAAATACAGAGTTCCAAGATTGGCTTACGTAAATAAGATGGACATAATGGGTGCGGACTTTTTTAATGTAATTAAAATGATGAAAGAAAGATTAAACGCAAATCCTGTAGCAATACAGCTTCCTATTGGAAAAGAGGATACGTTTGTTGGGATCATTGACTTGATTAAGATGCGTGCTATCATATACGAAGATGATTTAGGTACAGTATCAGACGAAGTCGAGATTCCTGCAGATTTAAAGGATTTAGCTGAAGAGTACAGAGAAAAGCTATTAGAAGCTGTTTCAGAGCAAGATGAAGTTTTGATGGAAAAATACTTAGAAGGCGAAGAGATTACAGAAGAGGAGATACACGCTGCTTTAAGAAAGGGAACTATCAACAACGAGCTGGTGTGTGTAACTTGCGGTTCTTCTTACAAGAACAAAGGTGTTCAGCCGATGCTGGATGCTGTCGTAAGGTATCTGCCATCTCCTATAGATATTCCTGCTGTAAAAGGCATGAAGCTTAATAGTGATGAGGAGATAGAGAGAAAGGCAGATGACAACGAACCATTCTCAGCACTTGCTTTTAAGATAATGGCTGATCCTTATGTCGGAAAACTTGCGTTTTTCAGAGTATATTCTGGAACTTTGGAAGCAGGTTCATATGTTTTAAATTCCACAAAAGGAAAGAAAGAGAGAATAGGAAGAATTCTTCAAATGCACGCTAATCACAGGAAGGAAATTGATAAAGTTTATACAGGTGATATAGCTGCAGCAGTTGGACTGAAAGATACAACTACAGGCGATACATTGTGCGATGAAAATCAGCCTATTCTATTAGAGTCGATGGAGTTCCCTGAACCTGTTATAAGAGTTGCGATAGAGCCAAAAACTAAAGCTGCTCAGGATAAAATGGCAGTAGCTCTTCAAAAGTTAGCTGAAGAAGATCCTACATTTAAGACGTACACAGATCAAGAGACAGGCCAGACTATTATAGCCGGTATGGGCGAGTTGCACTTGGAAATCATAGTCGACAGAATGAAGAGAGAATTTAATGTAGAGTGCAACGTCGGCAAACCACAAGTTGCTTATAAAGAGACCATAACAAAACCTGTGCGCGTAGAAGGAAAATTCATAAGGCAGTCAGGTGGACGTGGTCAGTATGGTCATGTATGGCTTGAAATGGAACCTTTAGAGAGAGGTCAAGGATATCAATTTGAAAATAAGATAGTCGGTGGTGTTATACCAAAAGAATACATTCCTTCAGTAGATGCCGGTGTGCAGGAAGCAATGGAAAATGGCATCCTTGGAGGATACGAAGTTGTTGACGTTAAAGTTTCATTAGTTGACGGTTCATACCATGAAGTCGACTCATCTGATATGGCATTTAAGATAGCAGGTTCAATGGCTTTCAAAGAAGGTATGAAAAAGGGTGGCGCTGTTCTTTTAGAGCCTATAATGGAAGTGGAAGTCGTTGTTCCTGAGGAATATATGGGCGATGTAATGGGTGATATAAACTCAAGGCGTGGAAGAATTGAAGGTATGATGGATAGAGCTGGTGCGAAAGTCATAAGAGGCATGGTTCCACTGGCTGAAATGTTTGGATATGCTACAGACCTTCGTTCGAAAACTCAAGGAAGAGGTACTTATACGATGCAATTTAGCCATTATGAAGAAGTACCTAAAAACATCGCTGATCAAATATTAGAAAAAAAATAAAAAATTAATGTAAGGAGGAAAAGAAATGGCAAAGCAAAAATTCGAAAGAAAGAAACCCCATGCAAACATAGGGACAATAGGACACGTAGACCATGGCAAAACGACATTAACATCAGCAATAACGATAGTATTATCAAAACAAGGAATGGCACAAGCGACAGCATACGATGAAATAGACAAAGCACCAGAAGAAAAAGCAAGAGGAATCACAATAAACACAATGCACGTAGAATATGAGACAGAGAAAAGGCACTATGCCCATGTTGACTGTCCAGGACACGCAGACTACGTAAAGAACATGATAACAGGAGCAGCGCAGATGGACGGAGCGATACTGGTAGTATCAGCAGCAGACGGTCCAATGCCACAGACAAGAGAGCACATCCTGTTAGCAAGACAGGTAGGCGTACCATACATCGTAGTATTCTTAAACAAAGCAGACATGGTAGACGACCAAGAATTAATCGAATTAGTAGAGATGGAAGTAAGAGAGCTGTTAAATGAATATGAATTCCCAGGAGATGACACACCGATAGTAGTAGGTTCAGCATTAAAAGCAATGGAATGCGGATGCGGACAAAGAGATTGTCAATGGTGTGGCAAGATATGGGACTTAATGGATGCAGTTGACAGCTATATACCAACACCAGAAAGAGATGTAGACAAACCATTCCTGATGCCAGTAGAAGATGTATTCACGATAACAGGAAGAGGAACAGTTGCAACAGGAAGAGTAGAGAGAGGCAAGTTAAAAGTAGGAGACGAAGTAGAGATAATAGGATTATCAGACGAAAGCAAGAAGACAGTAGTAACAGGAGTAGAGATGTTCAGGAAGACGCTGGATGAAGCAGAAGCAGGAGACAACATAGGAGTATTGTTAAGAGGAGTAACAAGAGACGAAGTAGAAAGAGGACAAGTCTTAGCGAAACCAGGGTCAGTAAAACCGCACACGAAATTTGAAGGACAAGTATACGTGTTAACAAAAGAAGAAGGCGGAAGACACACACCATTCTTCAATGGATACAGACCACAGTTCTACTTCAGGACAACAGACGTAACAGGAGTAATAGAATTACCAGAGGGCGTAGAGATGGTAATGCCCGGAGACCACGTAACGATGACAATAGAATTAATAACACCGATAGCAATGGAAGAAGGACTAAAATTTGCTATAAGAGAAGGCGGACACACAGTAGGAGCCGGTGTTGTTTCCAAGATTCTTGCTTAAGAAAAAATGTGCTAATAGCATAAGCTATTAGCACATAACTATTGTTTTGTCAAGACTTGAAATAATGCGCTCTTTAAGGTAAACTAATAAAGTTGGACGGATTTTTACAGAGTTGAAAACGCGTGGATGAGTGTATATGGAATTAATGATTGCTTATATAGAAGGAGGGAATAATTATGCCCAAACAGAAAATTCGCATAAGATTAAAAGCTTTTGATCATATGGTGTTAGATCAATCTGCTGAAAAGATTGTTGAGACGGCAAAGAGGACAGGCGCAGAAGTGTCAGGACCTATACCACTTCCGACGGAAAGAGATGTAATCACGATACTAAGAGCGCCACATAAATACAAAGATTCGAGGGAACAGTTTGAGACAAGGACACACAAGAGGCTTATTGATATATTAAGCCCAACACCTAAGACTGTAGATGCATTAATGAGATTGGATTTACCAGCGGGTGTCGATATAGAGATAAAATTATAAAATTAGGAAATTATGACGCGAAAGCGTCCGATGATTTCAGGAGGGTAGAAGATGAAAAAGGCAATACTAGGCAAAAAACATGGAATGACACAGATATTTGTAGGAAACGAAATGATACCAGTTACAGTTGTAGAGGCAGGTCCATGTGTAGTCGTTCAAAAGAAGACTAAAGAAAATGATGGATATGATGCTATACAAGTTGGTTTCGGTGATGTAAAAGAAAAAAGATTGATAAAGCCTTTAAAGGGACATTTTGCAAAAGCAAATGTGCCGTTTAAAAAATATTTAAGAGAGTTTAGGCTAGATGATATATCATCTTATGAAGTTGGCAGTGAAATAAAAGCTGACATCTTTTCTGTTGGCGACAGAGTCGATGTGATTGGAACATCAAAGGGTAAAGGATTTGCAGGTGTAGTAAAAAGGTACAATGCCAACAGAGGACCTATGGCCCATGGTTCTAAATACCATAGAAGACCAGGTTCGATGGGAGCTAGTTCAGATCCTTCAAGGACATTTAAAGGCAAAAAACTGCCAGGTCATATGGGAAATGAAAGAGTTACTATTCAAAACTTAGAAGTAGTAAAAGTAGATCCTGAAAAGAATTTGCTGCTTATTAAAGGTTCAGTGCCAGGAGTCAAGGGTTCGCTCCTTATGATAAGAGACACTGTTAAGAGCAAATAACGAAAGGAGGAAAATAGATGCCGAAGGTAGCGGTTTATAATATAAATGCAGAACAAATTGGTGAAATTGAATTGAGCGACAATGTATTTGGCGTTGAAGTAAATGTACCTGTCATGCATGAAGCAGTTTTAAACTATTTGGCAAACCAAAGACAGGGTACTCATTCAACAAAAAGACGTGGCGAAGTTAGAGGTGGCGGTATTAAGCCTTGGAGACAAAAAGGTACTGGTAGAGCTCGCCAAGGAAGTATAAGAGCACCACAATGGGTAAAAGGTGGCGTTGTTTTTGGGCCGAAACCGAGAGATTACAGTTACAACATTCCAAAGAAGGTTAAGAGGCTTGCATTAAAATCAGCTTTATCTTCAAAAGTAAGAGACAATGAGATAATAGTCATTGATGATATTAATATAGATGAGCCAAAAACTAAAAAAATTGCCGAGATGCTTAAAAAGTTTGATGTAAAGAATGCGCTTATTGTCATTCCTGATGGCAAGGAAAATGTTATTTTGTCATCCAGGAACATACCAAATGTAAAGGCTGTTTTCGCAAATAGCTTGAACACATACGACGTATTAAAATACGACAGATTTATAATTACGAAGGATGCGGTTAATAAAGTTGAGGAGGTGTATGCTTGATGGATGCAAGAGATATAATCTTAAAACCGGTTATTACCGAAAAAAGCATGAATCTAATGAATGAAAGAAAATACACCTTCATCGTCGATAAAAACGCGAATAAGATTCAGATAAAGCAAGCTGTTGAAGAATTATTTGGCGTCGATGTTGAAAAAGTCTATACAATGAATTATATGGGTAAGTTAAAAAGAGTAGGTAGAAATGTCGGCAGGACTAATAGCTACAAAAAGGCTATCGTGAAGCTAAAACCAAACAGCAAAGGAATCGAATTCTTTGAAGGATTGCAAGCGTAAGAGATCTATTTAAGGAGGGAAAACAATGGGTATAAAAAAATACAATCCTACATCACCTGGTAGGAGACAAATGACTGTATTGACATTTGAAGAAATTACAAAAGACAAACCAGAAAAGTCGTTGACAGTCAGTCTCAACAAAACAGGTGGACGCAATGTATACGGCAGGATAACTGTGCGCCATCGTGGCGGCGGTCACAAAAGAAAATACAGGATCATTGATTTTAAAAGAGATAAAGATGGTGTACCAGGAAAAGTAGCTTCTATAGAGTACGATCCAAACAGATCAGCATTTATTGCTCTTATCCACTATCTTGATGGTGAAAAAAGATATATTATAGCACCATATGGCTTAAAAGTTGGTGACATAGTAGAATCTGGTGAAAATGTTGATATTAAAGTAGGTAATGCGCTTCCACTAAGCCGTATTCCGGTTGGTACGTTTATTCACAATATTGAGTTAGTAGCTGGTAAAGGTGGACAGTTGGTCAGGGCAGCTGGTGCTATGGCTCAATTGATAGCAAAAGAAGGAGATTATGTGCAGGTAAGAATGCCGTCTTCAGAAGTAAGGCGCATCAGATCCAATTGTAGAGCTACAATCGGACAAGTATCTAATTTAGATCATGAGAATGTAACGATTGGTAAAGCTGGTAGGTCAAGATGGTTAGGTATAAGGCCTACAGTTAGAGGTTCAGTAATGAATCCTGTTGATCATCCACATGGCGGTGGTGAAGGTAAGGCACCTATAGGACATCCGGGACCAATGACTCCATGGGGCAAACCTGCTCTTGGATATAAGACACGTAAGAAAAACAAGTCTACTAATAAAATGATAGTAAAAAGTCGCAAAGCTTAGTTGGGAAGGGAGGCTGTGATTTTGAGTAGATCCTTAAAAAAAGGCCCTTATGTTGATGAAAAACTCTTGAAAAAGATAGAAGAAATGAATAAGAAGAATGAAAAAAAGGTTTTGAAGACATGGTCAAGGAGTTCCACTATATTCCCACAGATGGTTGGTCATACTATAGCAGTACACGATGGTAGAAAGCATGTACCTATCTATATAACAGAGGATATGGTCGGTCACAAGTTAGGGGAATTTGCTCCAACACGTACGTTCCACGGCCATGCAGATACTGAAAAGTCTTCAAAAGTACAATAGGCAAAGGAGGTAATAGTGTGGAAGCGAAAGCAGTCGCAAAATATGTAAGAATTTCACCTCAAAAAGCAGGCCTTGTTATGAATTTAATACGCGGTAAAGATGTCAATGAAGCGTTAGCGATATTAAAGTTCACTCCGAATAAGGCGGCAGGCATAGTGGAAAAAGTTTTAAAATCAGCTATTGCAAACGCTGAAAACAACTTGGGACTTGATAGAGACAACCTTTATGTTGCTAAAGCTGTTGCTGATCAAGGTCCTATAATGAAGAGAATGATGCCAAGGGCGATGGGTAGATCAAATCTGATGAGAAGAAGAACGAGCCATATAACAGTAGTAGTTGATGAAAAATAAAGGAGGGATAAAATGGGTCAAAAGATTAATCCTCGTGGCTTAAGAGTTGGTGTTTCACAAGATTGGTATGCAAAATGGTTTGCAAAGGATAAAGATTTTAGCGATCTTTTGATTGAAGATATAAAGATAAGAGACTATATAAAGAATAAAATTTATGCATCGGGTGTGCCGAAAATCGAAATAGAAAGAGCAGCTAATAGGATAAAGATTGATGTTTATACTGCAAAGCCTGGCATGGTAATAGGAAAAGGCGGAGCAGGTATAGAAGAATTGAGACAAGAAATCGAAAAAATGACGAATAAAAAAGTCGTCATAAACATCGTTGAGGTAAAAAATCCAGAGTTGGATGCACAGCTAGTGGCTGAAAACATAGCTTCACAATTAGAAAGAAGAATTTCATTCAGACGTGCAATGAAGCAATCTATAGCGAGAGCAATGAAACAAGGTGCTAAGGGTATAAAGATTGCGTGTTCAGGAAGATTGGCTGGAGCTGAAATTGCTCGTACTGAAAGATACCATGAAGGGGTTGTGCCACTACAGACATTAAGAGCTAACATTGATTATGGATTTGCGGAAGCAAATACAACATATGGCAAGATCGGCGTTAAAGTTTGGATTAACAAAGGAGAGATATTGCCACAGCCGAAGAAACAGGTAACAGCGGAAGGAGGCAAATAACCATGTTGATGCCTAAGAGAGTAAAATACAGGAAACAGCAAAGAGGCAGGATAAAAGGCAACGCTACAAGAGGAAATACAGTAACCTATGGAGATTACGGTTTGCAAGCACTTGAGGGTGGCTGGATAACAGCAGTTCAAATAGAGGCTGCCAGGGTTGCTATGACAAGGTATATAAAGAGAGGCGGAAAAGTCTGGATAAAGATTTTCCCAGATAAACCTGTTACAGAAAAACCTGCAGAGACACGTATGGGTTCTGGCAAGGGATCACCTGAATACTGGGTAGCTGTAGTGAAGCCGGGAAGAGTGCTTTTTGAGATAGCTGGTGTAAATGAGGATGTTGCAAGGGAAGCTTTAAGATTAGCTAAGCACAAACTGCCTATAAAAACGAAGTTCGTAAAACGTGAAGAATTGGGTGGTGAAGAGAATGAAGGCTAAAGAGATCAGAGAATTGACAGACGAAGAATTATTGCAGAAGCTTTCCGATTTAAAGGGAGAACTTTTTAACCTTAGGTTTCAACTTGCCACTGGACAATTAGACAATCCTATGAGAGTTAGAGATGTCAGAAAGTCTATAGCAAGAATAAAGACGATCTTGAGAGAAAGAGAACTTGGCAAGTTGAATGCATAGAAAGGAGGATTTAAATTGGAAAGAGGCATGAGAAAAGTTAGGATAGGAAAAGTTGTCAGCAACAAGATGCAGAAGACGATAGTTGTTGCTGTAGAAGATAGAATAAGGCATCCACTGTATAACAAGATAGTAAGACGTACGAAGAAGTTTAAGGCACATGATGAAAACAATCAATGCAATATTGGTGATATAGTTAAGATAATGGAAACTAGGCCTTTAAGCAAAGAAAAAAGATGGAGGCTTGTTGAGATAATTAAAAAGGCAGAATGACTGAAAGGAGGTATTTGAGATGATACAGCCTCAAACAATATTAAAAGTTGCAGACAATACTGGTGCTAAAGAGATTATGTGTATACATTTGATGGGTGGTTCAACGAGAAAATTCTCTAATATAGGTGATATAATAGTTGCTTCTGTCAAAAGTGCAACACCCGGGGGTGTTGTAAAAAAAGGCGATGTAGTAAAAGCTGTCATAGTTAGAACAAAGAAAGGTATTGCCAGAAAAGATGGTACGTATATAAGATTTGACGACAACGCTGCTGTCATAATAAAAGACGATTTGCAGCCAAGAGGAACTCGTATATTTGGACCAGTTGCCAGAGAATTAAGAGAAAAAGACTTTATGAAGATAATTTCACTTGCACCGGAAGTTCTATAAGGAGGTGTAACAATTGGAGAGAAAAAAACTTCATGTCAAAACAGGTGATATAGTCACAGTAATATCTGGGAAAGATAAAGGAAAAAAAGGCAAAGTCCTTAAAGCATTGCCAAAAGAAGGCAAGGTTTTAGTTGAAGGTGTAAATGTAGTAACAAAGCATAAAAGAGCAAGAAGTCCACAGGATCAAGGTGGAATAATACATCAAGAAGCACCTATCTTTGCATCTAAGGTTATGTTATACTGCAATAATTGCGGCAAAGGAGTCAGATATGGTGTTAAAATTCTTGCTGATGGTGAGAAGATAAGATATTGCAAAAAGTGTGGAGAGACATTGTAAGTGAAAGGAGGTTTATCATGGCAAGGCTTAGAGATAAATATGTAAATGAAGTAGTACCTGCTCTTATGGAGAAGTATTCTTACAAAAACATAATGCAAGTGCCGAAATTGGAGAAGATAGTTTTAAATATAGGGCTTGGTGAAGCAAGGGAAAATCCTAAAGCGATTGAAGCAGCTTCAAATGATTTGGCTGTGATAACAGGTCAGAAGCCTGTAGTTACAAAAGCGAAGAAGTCAATAGCTAATTTTAAAATTCGTGCAGGAATGCCAATAGGTGTTAAAGTCACTTTAAGAGGCGAAAGAATGTATGAATTTGCAGATAAGCTGTTTAATGTAGCACTGCCAAGGGTTAGAGATTTCAGAGGACTTCCTACAAAATCTTTTGATGGTAGAGGAAATTACTCATTCGGAATAAAAGAGCAGCTTATATTCCCTGAGATAGATTATGACAAGATTGATAAGGTTAGAGGAATGGATATAATTTTTGTGACAACAGCAAAGAATGATGAAGAAGCGAGAACACTCTTGGAGCTTATGGGAATGCCGTTTGCTAAGTAAAGGAGGTATATAAATGGCCAGAAAGGCATTGATATTGAAGCAAAAAAAGACCCCTAAATTTAGTACAAGAGCTTACAACAGGTGTAAAATTTGTGGACGTCCACATGCATATATAAGAAAATATGGAATATGCCGTGTTTGCTTTAGAGAATATGCTCATCAAGGCATTATTCCAGGCGTAAAAAAGGCAAGCTGGTAAGAGGGGAGGTATTGAAATGACAGATCCAATCGCAGATATGCTTACACGTATAAGGAATGCAAACACAGTCAGACATGAAACAGTTGAAATACCAGCATCAAACACAAAAAGAGCGATAGCAATGATAATGCTTCGCGAAGGGTTCATTAAAGCAGTTGAGGAAATAGATGATGGTAAACAAGGTATATTAAAGATTACACTTAAATACGGACCAAATAAAGAAAGAGTAATATCAGGGCTTAAAAGGATAAGCAAACCGGGTTTAAGAGTTTATGCAAAAAGCGATGAAATTCCAAGAGTCTTAGGTGGTCTTGGTATGGCTATAATATCAACATCAAAAGGCATAATGACAGATAAAGAAGCTAAAAAAGAGGGTGTCGGAGGAGAAGTTCTCTGCTATATCTGGTAATTCTAAATAGGAGGTGTAAAGCGTGTCTAGAATAGGAAAACAACCAGTTGAAATACCGAAAGATGTAACAGTTACAGTAAACAACAATCACGTTGTGGTGAAAGGACCGAAAGGTACTCTTGAAAGAGATTTTCCGAATTTGGTTAATATAGCTGTCGAAGATAATAAAGTAATAGTGACGAGAAGCAGCGATGATAAAGAAGCAAGAGCTATGCATGGTACGACAAGAGCATTAATTCAAAACATGGTAAAAGGCGTTAGCACAGGTTATGAGAAAAGCCTTGAGATCGTCGGAGTAGGTTATCGTGTTGCAAAGCAAGGGAAAAAGATAGTCTTAACTGTTGGATACTCACATCCTGTGGAAATTGAAGAAGAGCCAGGCATAGAGTTCGTTGTTGATGGAACGAATAAGATAACGGTAAAGGGCATTGATAAGCAAAGAGTTGGTGAAGTGGCTGCGAACATAAGAAAGGTAAGACAGCCAGATGCATACAAAGGAAAAGGCATAAGGTATGTTGGTGAATATGTAAGGCTTAAAGAAGGTAAAACAGGTAAGAAGTAAGGGGTGATAAAATGATATCGAAAATTGATAGGCAAATGACACGTAAAAGACGTCATCTTAGAGTCAGAAAGAAAATATCGGGAACGAGTGAAAGACCTAGACTTAGCGTGTACAAAAGTTTAAGCCATATATATGCACAGTTAATTGATGATGTAAATGGAGTTACATTGGCACATGCATCTACATTAGACCCCGAGCTTAAGAGTGTTGCAAAGGGTGCTAACAAAGAGTCAGCAAAATTAGTAGGAAAGCTGATTGCTAAAAAGGCGCTTGAAAAAGGGATAAAAGATGTTGTTTTTGATCGCGGCGGATATGTGTATCATGGTGTTGTTAAAGAATTAGCAGACGCTGCAAGAGAAGGCGGTTTGAATTTTTAATAAGGAGGGAAATCATGGCTCGTATTGATATATCGAATCTTGACTTAAAAGAGAGAGTTGTTAGCTTAAATCGTGTTGCTAAAGTCGTCAAAGGTGGAAGAAATTTCAGATTTAGCGCAACGGTAGTTGTTGGAGATCCTGATAAAGGGTATGTAGGAGTAGGAACTGGAAAATCTGCAGAAATTCCTGAAGCAATCAGAAAAGCTGTAGAGGATGCAAAGAAACACCTGATCAAAGTTCCTATAGTAGGCACAACAATTCCACATGATGCTGTCGGAGTTTTTGGAGCAGGAAAGGTTTTGTTAAAGCCAGCAAAGGAAGGTACAGGAGTTATAGCCGGTGGACCTGTGCGTGCAGTTCTTGAGTCAGCAGGCATTAAAGATATTTTGACAAAATCTTTGGGCTCAGCCAACTCTACAAACATGGTATATGCTACAATTGAAGGCTTGAAATCATTAAAAACTGCTGAAGAAGTTGCTAAATTGCGCGGAATTCCTGTTGAGCAATTGCTTGGATAGGAGGATTGAAATGGCAAAATTAAAAGTGACATTAGTTAGAAGCACAATAGGACGTCAGAAGTCACAAATAGATACAGTTAGAGCTTTGAAATTAGGGAAAATAGGCAGTAGTTCTGTTTTAGATGACATACCACAAGTAAGAGGAATGATAAACAAGGTTAGACATCTGGTGAAAGTTGAAGAAGTAAATGAATAGGAGGTGTAGACATTGAGACTTCATGATTTAAAACCTGCAGAAGGTTCAAGAAAGGAAAGAAAAAGAGTTGGTAGAGGCATAGGTTCAGGTTTAGGAAAAACATCGGGTCGCGGACATAAAGGACAAAAGGCAAGAAGTGGTGGAAATATTAGACCAGGCTTTGAAGGTGGACAGATGCCTTTGACAAGGCGTTTACCTAAAAGAGGGTTTACTAACATATTTAAAAAGGAATACGCTATTGTCAACTTAAGCCTGCTTGATAATTTTGAAGATGGAACTGTTGTAACTCCAGAACTCTTAATCGAGAGAGGAATTATCAAAAAAGTCAAAGATGGTGTCAAGATTTTGGGTTCGGGCGATCTCAGCAAAAAATTAACTGTAAAAGCACACAAGTTCAGCAAATCTGCTATAGATAAAATAGAATCAATAGGGGGAAAGGCAGAGGTGATATAAATGCTAAACAGCCTTGTCAATGCTTGGAAAGTTGCAGACATCAGAAAAAAGATAATATACACAGTTTTAATGCTTTTGGTTTTTAGACTTGGATCGCATATACCAGTTCCTGGTATTGATCCAAATCAAATCAAAAACATACTTGGACAAGGAACGCTTTTCGGGTTTTTCGATATAATTTCAGGTGGTGCATTCCGTGATTTTACAATATTCGCCATGAGCATTGTTCCGTATATCAATGCATCAATCATTATGCAGCTATTGACTATAGCGATTCCTTCATTGGAGCAGATGGCGAAAGAAGGCGAAGAAGGCAGAAAGAAGATTGCTCAATACACCCGTTATATGACAGTTGTGCTGGCTTTGATTCAGGCTATAGGCATGACTATAGGACTTAGAAGTGCGGTGATTCAACCTAATTTCTTAAACCTGACGATTATCGTATTGACATTGACAGCAGGAACATCGTTCCTGATGTGGCTTGGTGAGAGAATAACAGAAAATGGTGTTGGCAATGGCAGTTCATTAATAATCTTCGCTGGTATTCTGGCCAGAATACCAAATATGATATACACTACTGTGCAATACGTTGGTGCGGGAACTGCAAATATATTTGGTGCAATAGCTTTTTTGATCGTTATACTTGTGATGGTTGTCTCGATCATTTTGATGTCTGAAGGGCAAAGGAGAATACCTGTCCAATATGCAAAAAGAGTAGTAGGTCGTAAAGTATACGGAGGACAATCGACACACATACCGATAAGAATAAACATGGCTGGTGTAATTCCTCTAATATTTGCACTATCACTTCTGCAATTTCCCCAGCAGATAGCTACGTTTTTCCCGAAATCAGCATTTTACGCTTTTACAGAAAAATGGCTTGGAACGAATGGTTGGATATATAATATATTAAATGTTCTCCTTATAATTTTCTTTACCTACTTCTACACTGCGATAATATTTAATCCTATTGAGATTTCTGACAACATGAAAAAATATGGCGGTTTTATTCCTGGGATTAGGCCGGGGAAACCGACAACAGATTTTATCACAAGGGTAATGAATAGAGTGACGTTTGTTGGATCAATATTCTTAGCATTGGTTGCAGTGCTTCCTGTTATAATGATGAACGTTACCGGTTTACAGTTGTACTTTGGCGGTACGGCATTGCTGATCGCTGTTGGCGTGGCGTTAGAAACAATGAAGCAGATAGAAGGACAGCTCATAATGCGTAACTACCAGGGATTCTTAAGATAGTCAGGGGGAGAATATATGAGAATCATATTATTAGGACCACCTGGAGCTGGAAAGGGAACACAGGCGGAAAACATAATTAGGGATTACAAAATACCTCATATTTCAACTGGCGATATCTTTAGGTACAACATTAAGAACAACACAGAACTTGGCAAATTAGCGAAACAGTACATTGATAAGGGACTATTGGTGCCAGATGATGTGACAAACAGGATAGTCGAAGATAGATTATCAAAAGACGACTGCAAGGATGGCTTTCTACTTGATGGATATCCAAGAAATGTCTCTCAAGCAGAAGCTCTTAATAGATACTTAGGCGAAAAGAACCTAAAAATTGATCATGTGCTGAATATTGTCGTCGATAGAGATGAATTGGTAAAAAGGCTAAGTGGCAGGAGAGTTTGTCCATCTTGTGGTGCCACATATCACATTTTTACAAAACCGCCTAAAGTTGAGGGAATTTGTGATAATTGCGGTGAAAAACTGATACAAAGGACGGACGATAACATCGATTCTGTTTTAAAGCGATTAGAAGTGTATGAAGATGAAACAAAACCACTTGTTGAATACTACGGCAAATTAAACTTAATAAGGAATATCAATGGAAATAAACCTGTTAATGAAGTTTATGAGGAAATACAGGCATTAATAGGAGACGAAGTTTAATGATATACATTAAATCAGATAGTGAAATTGCTTTGATGCGATATGCTGGTAAGGTCACAGGAGAAGTTCTGAATTTGCTGGAAAAGTATATTAAGCCGGGGATAACGACGAAAGAATTGGATGAAATGGCTGAAGACTACATTCTAAGCAAGGATTGCCAGCCGGCTTTTAAAGGTCTTTATGGATTTCCTGCGACAATATGCGCATCAATTAATGACGAAGTTGTTCACGGAATACCAGGTTTAAGAAAGCTTAAGGAAGGCGATATTATAAGTATAGATACTGGTGCAATTTACCGTGGATTTAATGGTGATGCAGCGAGGACTTTTGCTGTCGGGAAAATCAGTGATAATCTTCAAAAGTTGATAGATGTCACAAAGCAAAGTTTCTTTGAAGGCATAAAGATGGCAACTGAACAGCACAGGTTATCTGATATATCAAATGCTATACAATCATACGTTGAGAAAAATGGGTTTTCGGTTGTTAGGGAATATGTAGGACATGGAATAGGCAAGAAAATGCATGAAGATCCTCAGATACCCAACTATGGTCCTCCTGGAAGGGGGCCAAAGTTGAGGTACGGGATGACCCTGGCAATCGAACCTATGGTCAACGAAGGTAAGTATAATGTAAAGATAAAAGAAAATAATTGGACAGTTGTAACAGCTGATGGAAGTGCTTCTGCACACTATGAAAACACGATAGTCATAACAAAAGGCGAACCCGAAATCTTGACATTAGTGTAAGAGGTGAATTTAATGGATGATACCTCAATAGGCCGAATAGTCAAATCGAAAGCTGGGAGAGATAAGGATAGAGTTTTTATAATTGTTGGAGTTGCCGACGAAAAACATGTGCTAATTTCTGATGGCGAGTTGAGAAAAATTGAAAAGCCTAAGAAAAAGAAATTAATTCATCTTCAGAAGTACAATGAAGTGGACGAAAAAATAAGGGAGAAAATATTGGCTGGGCAGACTGTTACAAATGCTGAGATAATTGAAGCTTTAAAACAGTTTAAGTGTGAAGAATAAGGAGGGTATGATATCCTTGGCAAAGGATGATGTTATCGAAGTAGAAGGTAAAGTAATAGAAGCTTTACCAAATGCAATGTTTCAGGTGGAACTTGATAATGGACATAGAATTTTGGCGCATATCTCTGGTAAACTTAGGATGAATTTTATCAGGATTCTACCAGGTGACAGAGTTACGCTTGAATTATCCCCATATGATTTGACAAGAGGAAGAATTGTATGGCGCGGTAAGTGATAAGGAGGTATAATAATGAAGGTAAGACCATCGGTAAAACCGATTTGTGAAAAATGTAAGGTTATAAAAAGAAAAGGCAAAGTAATGATAATTTGTGAGAATCCTAAACACAAGCAAAAACAAGGTTAGGAGGTGTAAAGATGGCAAGAATTGCTGGCATTGATTTACCTAGAGAAAAACGCGTTGAGATAGGATTGACTTATATTTACGGCATAGGACGTTCTCGTTCAAACGAGATATTGGCTAAAGCTGGCGTTAATCCAGATACAAGAGTAAAAGATCTTACAGAAGATGAAGTGTCAAGATTAAGAGATATAATTGACAAAGAGTATAAAGTCGAAGGTGATTTAAGAAGAGAAGTTTCTTTAAATATAAAGAGACTTATTGATATAGGATGCTATAGAGGGATAAGGCATAGAAAGGGTTTGCCAGTGCGCGGCCAAAGGACAAGGACAAATGCTCGTACCAGAAAAGGTCCTAAAAAGACTGTCGCTAAGAAGAAGAAATAATAAGGAGGGAAATTATGGCAAAAAAAGTTAAAAGAACAGCAAAACGTCGTGAACGCAAAAATGTTGAACGTGGGGCAGCACACATTCATTCAACATTTAATAATACAATAGTTACGTTGACAGATATGGCTGGCAATGCTTTGGCTTGGTCGAGTGCAGGAACATTAGGTTTTAAAGGTTCAAGAAAATCTACACCGTATGCTGCACAAATGGCAGCAGAAACAGCAGCAAAAGCTGCAATGGAACATGGACTCAAGACTGTGGATGTATTTGTCAAAGGACCAGGTGCAGGTAGAGAGGCAGCAATAAGAGCTTTACAGGCTGCTGGTTTAGAAGTAAGTCTTATAAAGGATGTCACACCTATTCCACATAATGGGTGCAGACCACCTAAGAGAAGAAGAGTGTAAGGAGGTGCAATAATGGCAAGATACACAGAATCTACATGTAAATTGTGCCGTAGGGAAGGCATGAAATTATTTTTGAAAGGCGATAAATGCTATACTGAAAAATGTCCTTTTGCGAGAAGGCCGTATGCTCCTGGGCAACATGGACAAAACAAGAAGAAGCTTACAAACTATGGTACACAGTTGAGGGAAAAACAAAAATTAAGAAGGTATTATGGAGTTCTGGAGAGACAATTCGAAAGGTATTTTGAAGAAGCAGAGAGAATGAAGGGTATTACAGGTGATAATTTGTTGCAGCTTCTTGAGAGAAGACTTGATAATGTAGTTTACAGATTGTCAATAGCATCTTCAAGGGCACAAGCAAGGCAATTTGTATCACATGGTCACATTCTTGTTAATGGCAAGAAGGTCGATATACCTTCATATTTAGTAAAAGCTGGAGATGTAGTATCTGTAAAAGACAGCAGCAAATCATTAGATGTCATTAAGAATAATGTAGAGGCTTCTACTAATATACCTGATTGGTTAGATTTCAATAAGGATTCATTAGAGGGTAAAGTTTTATCTCTGCCAACAAGAGAGCATATAGATTTGCCAATTGAAGAGCACTTGATTGTTGAATTGTATTCAAGGTAATAATCGGTTACCCTCGTAAGATTAAAAAAAGGAGGGTTTAAATGGTGATTGAAATAGAAAAGCCAAAAATTGAGATAGTGGAGCAATCCAATGATGACACGTATGCTAAGTTTGTCATTGAACCACTTGAACGTGGTTATGGAATAACACTTGGCAACTCTTTGCGCCGTATGCTTTTATCGTCACTTCCAGGTGCCGCAGCAAAGACGATAAAAATAGATGGGGTACTGCATGAATTTTCTACAGTACCAGGCGTAAAGGAGGACGTTACTGAGATAATACTTAATTTAAAAGAGTTGGCAGTGAAATTATATACAGACGAACCAAAGATAGTTAGAATTGAAGCAGAAGGCAAAGGAGAAGTCACGGCGGGAGATATAATATCTGACGGTGATGTTGAAATAATGAATCCAGATCTTCATATTGCTACGCTTAGCGATAATGGCAAGTTGAACATGGAGATTGAGTTAGTCAAAGGCAAAGGATATGTTCCATCAGATAAGAATAAAGAACCGAATCAGCCGATAGGCATCATTCCGGTTGACTCCATATTTACTCCAGTTAAAAAAGTAAGCTATAGCGTAGAAAATACGCGTGTTGGTCAGGTTACAGATTATGACAAGCTTACAATGGAAGTATGGACAAATGGAACAATAAGTCCTAAAGAAGCTATAAGCTTAGCTGCAAAAATACTGATCGATCATTTTAACTTGTTTACTTCATTTGCAGACAATTATAACGATATGGAAGTTTTGGTTGAGAAGTCAGAGAAAAAGACGGATAAACCGCTTGATATGACGATCGAAGAACTTGATCTTTCTGTACGGTCATACAACTGCCTTAAAAGAGCAGGAATTAATACTGTCCAAGATTTAGTTCAAAAGACTGAAGAAGAAATGATGAAAGTTAGAAATCTCGGCAAGAAATCATTAGTTGAAGTCGAACAAAAGCTGAAAGCTTTAGGACTATCATTGCAAAAGAGTGAAGAGTAAGGAGGGCAGATAATGGGTTACAGAAAATTAGGTCGACCACATGACCAAAGAAGAGCTATGTTGAGAAACCTTACAACCAGCTTTTTAAACTATGGAAGAATCCAAACTACAGAAGCTAGAGCCAAAGAAGTAAGAAGCATAGCTGAAAAGATGATTACTCTTGGAAAAAGGGGCGATTTGCACTCAAGAAGACAAGCTTTGGCTTATTTAACTGATGAGACAGTGGTAAAAAAATTATTTGATGAGATTGCTCCAAAATATTCAGAAAGAAATGGCGGGTACACAAGAATATTGAAACTTGGTCCTCGTAGAGGCGATGCGGCTCCGCTGGTTATCTTAGAACTTATTTAGGCTCAAAAGGGGTTAAGTTAGACAAAACTTAACTCCTATTTTAATAGTTTGCCAATTAGTTTTGGTCTTTAAAGAAGGTGGTCGTTTGAAAAAAATAATTGCGGTGAAAGACCTTACATTTGTTTATGATGCCGGTAGTGACGAAAACAGCAAAAAGATAGTATTGAATGGCTTGAATATAGACATTGATGAAGGAAAGTTTATTGCGATTATCGGTCATAATGGGTCAGGAAAATCAACTCTAGCAAAACATTTCAATGCGCTTTTGATTCCAACAGAAGGCGATGTATACGTCAATGGAATGAATACAAAAGACACATCTCATTTATGGGATATAAGGCAGACAGCAGGCATGGTATTTCAAAATCCAGACAATCAGTTAGTAGCAACGATTGTTGAAGAAGATGTGGCTTTTGGGCCTGAGAACCTTGGAATAGATCCAAAAGAAATTCGAGAAAGAGTGGATTTTGCATTAAATGCAGTTGATATGTATAAATACAGAGAATTTGCTCCGCACATGCTTTCGGGAGGCCAAAAACAGAGGATAGCCATTGCAGGAGTCATAGCAATGAAACCACAATGTATAATATTAGATGAGCCTACGGCTATGTTGGATCCAAAGGGCAGAAAAGAAGTCATAAATACGATACAGAAGCTTAATAGAGAAAATGGAATCACCATCATATTGATTACACACTATATGGAAGAAGCTGTACTTGCCGACAGAGTAATTGTGATGGATAATGGTAAAATTGCATTGGATGGAACACCTAAAGATGTATTTAAAGAAGTAAAAATTCTTAAAGATCTGGGTCTCGATGTCCCCCAAGTTACAGAGTTAGCTTATAAGTTAAAGCAAGAGGGGATAGATATTCCTACAGAAATATTAACTGTAGATGAGATGGTGAGGTTTATATGTCAATACAAGTAGAAAATATTTCTTTCGTATACAATGAAGGCACGCCGTTTGAATCTGTTGCACTAAAAGATGTGAGCTTTACAGTCGATGATAACGAATTTGTTGGAATAATAGGACATACAGGCTCTGGTAAATCTACCCTCATTCAGCATTTGAATGGTCTTTTAAAACCAACTTCAGGCAGGATCATTGTGAATGGCATTGACATAACAACGAAAAAAGATTTAAAAGACATTAGAAAAGAAGTAGGTATTGTATTTCAATACCCTGAGCATCAACTTTTTGAAGAAACAATATACAAGGACATTGCCTTTGGGCCATCAAATTTAGGTCTTTCAGACGATGAAATAGAAAAAAGAGTATATGATGCTATGAAGATAGTAGGGCTTGATATAAAAATAAAAGACATGTCTCCATTTGAATTATCAGGTGGAGAAAGAAGACGAGTAGCAATTGCGGGAGTATTGTCTATGATGCCAAAAATTTTGATATTAGATGAGCCAACTGCAGGGCTTGACCCAAGAGGTCGCGACGAAATTCTGTATCAAATAAAGCAGATTCACCAAATGTACAAAATGACTACGATACTTGTCTCACACAGTATGGAAGACATAGCAAAATTGGTGAACAAAATCATTGTAATGCACGATGGCACAGTTTCGTTGATAGGTACTCCTAAAGAAGTTTTTAAACATGTAGAAGAACTTGAGAAGATAGGGCTTGGTGTGCCGCAAATTACCTATCTTGTAAGAGAATTAAGGAAAAATGGAATAGATCTTCCTGATGACATTTTGACAGTTGATGAAGCCAAGAAATATATATTGGAGTACCTTAGGGGTGTTGATAATGCTTAAAAATATAACTATCGGTCAATATATACCTGGCAATACATTCATACACCGTTTAGATCCCAGAGTAAAAATAATATTATCCGTAGTATTCATTATTTTGCTATTTATAATCACAAAGTTTTCTGGCTATATTTTTATTCTGTTATTTTTGCTATTAAGCGTATTTGTTTCAAAAATACCATTAAGTTATATCTTTAAAGGGTTAAAGCCAATTCTCGTGATTTTAATATTGACTGTTGGATTGAATGTATTTTTTACTCCCGGTGGAACATACCTTGCGTCAATAGGTCCGCTTAAGATAACTTCAAATGGAGTAAGATTAGCTTTATTTATGGGACTAAGGCTTATATTTTTGATAGTTGGCACATCGCTCTTGACATTGACGACATCCCCGATTGCCCTTACAGATGGAATAGAAAACCTCTTAACGCCATTTAAATCTATTGGATTACCTGCCCACGAATTAGCAATGATGATGACAATAGCACTGAGATTCATACCGACACTGCTTGAAGAAACAGATAAAATAATGAAAGCTCAGATGGCCAGAGGTGCCGACTTTGAAAGTGGCAATTTAGTCAAAAGAGCTAAAAATTTGATTCCGCTATTGGTGCCTTTATTCATCAGCGCTTTTAGGAGAGCTGATGAACTCGCAGTGGCAATGGAAGCAAGGTGCTATAGAGGTGGATTCAATAGGACAAAGTTAAAACAATTAAAAGTAAGCAATAGAGATTACGTAGCAATTTTGTTGACAGTGATTCTCGTGGGAATAATAATATGGAATAGATTTTGGCCATGGTGATAGCTAAATGAGAAACATAGTTTTGGTTATAGAATACGACGGAACAAATTATCATGGATGGCAGATCCAGAAAAACGCTGTTACAGTTCAAGAAGTCATAACGAAGGCGATAAAAAAAATAACATCAGAGGATGTAAACTTGATTGGTTCCAGCAGGACAGATGCTGGAGTTCATGCCCTAAATCAAGTTGCCAACTTCATATCTAACTGTAATATACCTTTATCAAAAATGCCTAATGCATTAAATAGTGTGCTTCCAAAAGACATAGTTATTAAAAATGCTTATGAGGCAGATATGGACTTTCATTCCAGATATTCTGCCAAAGGTAAAAGGTATAAATACATCATATACAACAGAAAATTTAATTCACCTATATATAGAAATTATAGCTGGCACATAAGCAATGAATTGGATTTAGATAAAATGGTTGAATCATTGACGTATTTAAAAGGGACACACGATTTTTCAGCCTTTAAAGCCAGTGGAAGCAGTGTAAAAGATTCTATAAGAACAGTAAGAGATATTTCACTTAGAAAAAATGATTTTAATGTAGAGTTTGAGATTGAAGCGGATGGATTTTTATACAATATGGTCAGAATAATCGTAGGAACGATTGTTGATGTGGGGCTAGGGAAGATTAACCCTATTCACGTCAAAGAAATTTTAGAATCAAAAGATCGATGCATGGCGGGGAAAACTGCACCACCACAAGGATTGTTTTTAACTAAAATATACTATTGACATGGGTGGTGCTGTGGATTAAAATTATATTATGTAAAATTATGCCCCGTTTATTGAAGATATGTTACTTAAGTATAAGTTTCTTAAGGAGGTAAAATATAGTGAAGTCATTCATGCCAAAAAAGAATGAAGTGGAAAGAAAATGGTATGTCATAGATGCCGAAGGAAAAGTGTTAGGCAGATTAGCTAGCCAAGTTGCAAAGATTTTGTCTGGTAAAAATAAACCGATATATTCACCCAGCGTTGATACAGGTGATTTTGTGATAATTGTCAATGCAGACAAAGTCGTATTGACGGGCAAAAAATTAGAGCAAAAGTACTTTAAATATTACACAGGGCATCCTGGTGGACTTAAATTAATACAGTACAAGACTTTAATGAGGACAAAACCTGAAAAAGCTATCATGAGAGCTGTAAAAGGAATGCTTCCTAAAAACAAATTAGGAAGACAAATGATAAAAAAATTAAAAGTTTATACTGGTCCTGAACATAAGCATGCAGCACAGAAACCAGAGAAACTTGACATATAAGGAGGGAATAGGTAATGGCTGCTATCCAATTTTTTGGTACAGGTAGGAGAAAAACATCTGTTGCACGTGTTAGATTAGTCCCAGGGAAAGGCAACATAATAATAAATGGTAGATCTCTTGACGACTATTTCGGATTGGATACTTTAAAATACACGGTCAGACAACCACTTATTTTAACTGAAAATATCGATAAATTTGATGTAATTGCTAAAGTTGAAGGCGGTGGATTATCAGGCCAAGCTGGTGCAATTAGATTAGGTATTACAAGAGCATTAATGAAGGCTGACAATGAATTAAGACCGATTCTTAAGAAGGCTGGATTTGTGACAAGAGATCCAAGGATGAAAGAGAGAAAGAAATACGGTCTCAAGAAAGCAAGAAAAGCACCACAATTTTCAAAGAGATAAAAAGAGCGCTATATGCGCTTTTTTTTGTCATTTAAAATTAAAATAATGAAGAAAAAAGAAGCAAATTAATGAAATCTTAAAATATATTCATATAATAACCGAAAAACGCGTATTTTGAAGGTAAAAAATATTTGATATAAGCTAATTAATATGATATATTAATACCTGTCACTGCGAGTGCAAAAGAAAAGAAAAAAGCAGTTGACAGAGAGAAGATAATGTGGTAAGATAGACGATGTCGCGATAAGCGGCGAGGGAAATGAACCTTGAAAACCGAACAGTGAGATATAAGAGCAAAGGATATAAACATGAGAGTTTGATCCTGGCTCAGGACGAACGCTGGCGGCGTGCCTAACACATGCAAGTCGAGCGATCCGGCACTCAACTAAGCGCTTACAGAAAAAAAGACAGAAAAGAAAGATAAAGCAAAAAGAGAGAAAAATGAGTAAACGCGGAGTTGAGTGCCGGATAGCGGCGGACGGGTGAGTAACGCGTGGACAATCTACCCTGTAGACTGGGATAACACCTCGAAAGGGGTGCTAATACCGGATAATGTCAAATGATGGCATCATCATTTGAAGAAAGGAGAAATCCGCTATAGGATGAGTCCGCGTCCCATTAGCTAGTTGGTGGGGTAAAAGCCCACCAAGGCGACGATGGGTAGCCGGCCTGAGAGGGTGAACGGCCACACTGGAACTGAGACACGGTCCAGACTCCTACGGGAGGCAGCAGTGGGGAATATTGTGCAATGGGGGAAACCCTGACACAGCGACGCCGCGTGAGCGAAGAAGGCCTTCGGGTCGTAAAGCTCAATAGTATGGGAAGATAATGACGGTACCATACGAAAGCCCCGGCTAACTACGTGCCAGCAGCCGCGGTAATACGTAGGGGGCGAGCGTTGTCCGGAATTACTGGGCGTAAAGAGCACGTAGGCGGCTATAAAAGTCAGATGTGAAAAACCTGGGCTCAACCGAGGGTATGCATCTGAAACTAAATAGCTTGAGTCAAGGAGAGGAGAGCGGAATTCCTGGTGTAGCGGTGAAATGCGTAGAGATCAGGAAGAATACCAGTGGCGAAAGCGGCTCTCTGGACTTGAA